>JAMFTB010000174.1 GCA_026225595.1 Terriglobus sp.
ATGAAGTATTGGATCAGCGCATCCTTCGTTGCAGCAGCTCTTCTCGCAGGCAACGCCATAGCCCAGGCACCCGCCGGCTCCACCGGCATGTGCAAGGACGGAACGTATTCCAACGCGCCTAAGAAGGCAGGCGCATGCAGCGGCCACAAGGGTGTGCAGACCTGGTATTCGGACGCCGCTCCTGCTGCTGCTAAGGCGGCACCCGCTGCTCCGGCTGCGCCTGCAGTAGCAGCTAAGCCTGCAACTCCTGCGCCGGCACCGGCTCCCATGCCCGCAGCACCGGCCAAGCCTGCTGCAGCTGCTGCAGCGCACGCCTCGCCCTCCACCATGGCGGCAGCGCCCGGTGGCGGCCCCGGCCTGGTTTGGGTCAATACTTCCAGCAAGGTCTACCACTGCCCCGGAGACACCTACTACGGCAAGACGAAGGCCGGTAAGTACCTCTCAGAAAGCGCAGCCAAGGCAGAGGGCGACAAGGCCGACGCCGGCAAGGCCTGCAAGTAAGCACTCGAACAGCAATCCAGAAAACGCCGCTCCGGCTGGGGCGGCGTTTTTCTATGTTGGCAATCGCTTCCTACTTGTCCTGTCGGACGGGCCTCCTACGCGAAGGGCGGGTGCTCACGCACCTTTTTTTATTGCTTCGCTTAGCCCTCCCGAGGGTCGGGATCAAGTTTCATGCCGACCATCGGAAGGCCCGGCGAAGTCAGTAAAAAAGCGTGAAAACGCCCGCCCCGCGCGTAGCGGGCCCGTCCGGCAGGACAAGCAGTTATTCGTTCTTCTCTAGTCGCGATGCATAATCGAAACCGTTGTGACTCATCGCTTTCGTTCGCAGGTAGTCCACTTCCGATGGTCAAAGGCTGAGCCGCTGCATGCGCTGCTGTGCATGCCGGGACTGGCGCTTCCGCTGATTTTGGGCGTGTCGCTTGGCTACAACGGCACGGCCGTGCTGATGGCTGGCGGAGCGCAGTGCGTGGGCCTGGGTTCGTACCAGCAGGTGCTCTTCCGCCGATCGGGAGCGATGCTTGCCGCGTCGTTCGGTATGGCGCTGTCTGCACTTGTGGGCGCGCTGTGCCGTGACAGCACGATTGCCCTAGTGTTGGCGGCGGTAGTGTGGGCGTGGGTGTATGGCATGTCGCACTGCATCAGTTCGGCAACGGCGTGGGTGTGCCAGCAGAGCTGCATCTTCCTGGTGATCTCGTCCGCGGCGGCATCCACACCGGGCACCACGCATGACCTTGTGTACTCTGCGCTGTTACGCGGCGCTGGTGTGCTGGCCGGTGGCCTGTTGCAGACTGGCCTGTTGAGCGGCCTGCTGCGTCTGCTGCCGGAGGCACGCACACACTTCAGCAGACCGGAGTTTGATCCGACACGCTACCACCTGAAGTTTCTGCAGTCGCAGCTGTCGCTGCGTGCGGGCGTTTCGCAGTTCGCTCTGCGGATGGTGTTAACAGCGGTTGCGGCGATCACGCTCTATCGCGCGCAGCACTGGACCAGTGCTTACTGGATTGGCATGACCGCGCTGCTGCTGCCAAAGCCCGAGTGGATGCTGACCGTAACCCGCGGCGTGCAGCGCATCGTGGGCACTCTGACCGGCGCTGCGCTGTGCACGCTGGTGGTGGTGGAACTGAAACCCAGCGGCGCATGGCTGGTGGCGCTGACGCTGATCTTCCTGTTTGCGTCGTACCTGCTGAACGCCGTCAACTACGGCTGGTTCACGCTGGCCATCACCGGCTACATCTGCTTTGTGCTGGCCATTGCCAACCAGCCCCCGCGCGAGGTGTTGCCGCACCGCGTGCTGGCCACGCTCATTGGCACCGCGACCGCGCTGGCCGTGCATGGACTGTTCTTCGGCGGCCGCAAGGTCTTCCACATTGCAGCGCCCACACTGCATTCGCTGGAAGATCGGCTGTAGGACACTGTCCTGCCGGACGGGCCTCCTGCGCGGAGGGCGGGCGTTTGCACGCCTTTTTACTGCTTCGCGTGGCCTTCCCGTTGGTCAGGATGAAATTCTCTTGCCGACCATCGGGAGGGGCGAGGCAAAGCCAGTAAAAAGGTGCGTGAGCACCCTACTGCACGTTGTGGCCGATGTCGCGTGCGCCGCCGGCCTCGCGCAGATACTCCTCAATCGCATCGGCCAGCACTCCCTTCGCCTCAAGCACCAGGTCGATGGTGTCGCGGCCTGCGCCGTATCCACCGGCGTGCGGCGTGACGTAGTGCGCTGCAGCCTTCACCTGGTCACGCGCATTCCACGTTGCAACGGCCAGGCCCACCGCGCGCATGGGCGGCAGGTCGATGATGTCATCGCCCACGTAGCAGATCTCTTCCAACGCCACATCCGCCTCCGCCATAATGCTGCGGATGGCTTCCATCTTTTGCTGCGACCCTTGGTGGATGAACTCGACCTTAAGGTCGCGCATGCGTACGGCCACGGTGTCACTGCTGCGCTTGGTGATGATGCCGAAGCGCAGACCCGCAATACGGCCAATGCCCATGCCCAAACCGTCATGCGCGGAGAAGCCCTTGACCTCAACCGAGGTCACCGAGCCATCCTCGCGCTTGCCGGTGGGGATGAAGTAGAGAGCTCCATCGGTGAGCACGCCATCCACATC
>JAMFTB010000175.1 GCA_026225595.1 Terriglobus sp.
CAGCGACATGGCAGTAACCGCCATCTGCCCGTTCGCTATGCGGCCCATCTGCTTCTCGTCGGGCGCTGCGGGTTTGATGGTTGCAACTTCAAACTGTGCGGGCGGCGGCGGTGGCAGCTCCTTAGCGACAGCGGGCGAGTTCGGCGTGGGTTCTGCCGCGACATTGTCCACAATCCATACCGAGCGCGGAGCCGTCTTGAGCTCAACCTTCAGGCCCAACTGCTTTTCCATCGCGACAAAGGGATCGATTGCGTCAGCACCGGCCTTTGCGCGATTGCTCAGGCCCGTCCACTTCACGGTGAAGTCCCACCGCCCTTCCAGACCGGTCTGGTTCACGGCGGGCTTGGTGAAGTAGCTGTTGGCAGCGTCATGCATGAACTTTGTAATGTCGTCCCCGGTCATGCCGGTGCACGAGATCACGATGAGCGGAACGCCACCCGCGGTCTCCGGAGTGGGCGAGGACTTGCAGTCCTGTTGGTCTTCGTTGTCGTCTGCCGGCTTTAACTTCGTCTTCGCGCCCGCATCGGTGATCACGTAGGCAGGCATGGGCACATCGCCCTTGTGCATGGTAAGCTTGAACCGATCTGCAAGAAGAGACTGCAGCATCAGCTTCAAGTCGTCGGCAGATGTTCGGGGATCGGTCTTGGCCACGACATCGAAGCGCTTCATCTCAAGCCACGAGGGACCGCCCTGAATCATCTCCGGATCGACGGTGTAGGCCTTGGCGATCATGTCCACGATGGTGAACTGGTTCAGGTTGTAACGGTCTCCGCGCAAGTCGCCGTTGGGGAACGGAAAGTTGCGATGCGGGCTATCGTGCACATCTGCAATGGTGAATGCGGGTTTTGCGGTTTGGGCGGATGCCGCCGCGCTGATAAAGCAGCTGATACCGCACAATACAAAACCTGAGAGCAAACGCCTGGAGATCATTCCGGCCTACTTGTAAAGAGAGTCAACGGCAGAAGCAGGTACAAAGCACGTGCAGCGAACGGCGAGTCTTATCCCGATGCCCAAGGGGTGAAGGGATTTACTACGTCTGTATGTCTACTACATATGTTTTAGATGCGGCAAGTTATTTTTGCGAAGGCTGGGTGTTCATCTTCCGCGTTGTGCGGATGTCCCTTCGACGCGGGATTATTTCTGCTGTAATCCGCAATGGTCGAAAAAGTTAGCGACGTTTGCGTTTTTGTTCCAGCCGGTTCCAATACTGGAATGCGTCGGTGTAGAGCTCGCCTTCAATGTCCGCAACGCGCGCGGCCATGCGTGCCTGAGCATCGGCCACGCCCTTGTTGTAAACCGCCGGCCCAATCTCTTCAAGGATGTAGTCCAGCAACATGCCCGCAGGCAGATCGCCGATGGGCTCCGGCAGATTGCCGTCGAAGTAACGCTGGATGGATGCGATAGCGTCCTTGCGGTCGCGCTCTGTGAGTTGCAGGTGGTTGTCTGCCATGTGGTGCTTCTCCGCTACGTCTGCAGCCCAGCGCAGAGAAGCAGGTCTCTCCACTGCGCTTCGCTTCGGTCGAGATGACAAATCAAACTGGGTCGAGATGACAAATCAAAAAAGGGAACCCGCCAGGCAGATTAGCCTGCGTACTGCTCGTCGGTGACTTGCTCCAGCCAGTCCACGGGGCTGCCGTTCAGCTTTTCCTGGATGGCGATGTGGGTCATCCCGGTGGTTGCAGTCGCTCCGTGCCAGTGCTTCTCGCCCGCGGCGAAGAAGACAACATCACCCGGCCGGATGGTTTCAATGGGGCCGCCCTCGCGCTGCACATGGCCGCAGCCGCTGGTCACAATCAGCGTCTGGCCCAGCGGATGCGTGTGCCACGCGGTGCGCGCGCCCGGCTCAAAGGTGACGTGTGCGCCCACGGCGCGGCCCGGCTCCGGTACCTCAAACAGAGGGTCGATGCGGACGGTGCCAGTGAAGTAATCAGCGGGGCCCTTGTTCGAAGGCTGCGTGCCGGGATGCTTGATCTGCATGGGGATTCCTCGGGTGAATGCGATAGAGAAAGACGAAGCCGATACGCTTTGGGCTTTCATGTTGGAAAGCTTCGAAGCGTATCGGCTGGTCGAATGCGTCGGGATCCTTCGCTGCGCTCAGGATGACGGCGATGGAGACGCTTACAGACCCTTTTCCACCAGGAAGAGGATCAGGTCCTTCACACGTGAGCTGTAGCCCCACTCGTTGTCGTACCAGCTGATGATCTTGCCGGTCTTGTCGCCGACGACCTTGGTCAGCAGCGAATCGAAGATGGACGAGTGATGGTCACCCTTGAAGTCGCTGCTTACCAGCTCCTTGTCGGTGTAGCCAAGGATGCCCTTCAGCGGGCCTTCGCTGGCTGCCTTCACTGCGGCATTGATGCTGTCCACGGTGATGGGCTTTTCCGTCACAAAGGTGAGGTCGACCACGGAGACGTTGGGTGTTGGCACGCGCATGGAGAAGCCGTCCATCTTGCCTGCCATCTCCGGGATGACGAGCTTCAGCGCCTTGGCTGCGCCGGTGGACGACGGAATCATGTTGATGGCAGCAGCACGCGCGCGGCGCAGATCCTTGTGCGGAAAGTCGAGGATGACCTGGTCGTTGGTGTAGCTGTGAATGGTCGTCATGATGCCGCTGGTGATGGTGAAGGTTTCATGCAGCACCTTGACCACGGGCGCCAGGCAGTTGGTGGTGCAGCTGGCGTTGGAGATGATGTTGTGCTTCGCTGCGTCGTACTTGTCGTGGTTCACACCCAGCACAACGGTCAGGTCCTCGTTGGTGGCCGGTGCAGAGATGATGACCTTCTTCACGGTTGTGCCCAGGTGAGCCTTGGCCTTCTCCGCGTCGGTAAAGTGGCCGGTCGATTCCACGACGATCTGCGCGCCAACCTCTGCCCAGGGCAGCTTGGCGGGATCGCGCTCGGCAAAGACCTTGATCTTCTTGCCGTCGACGGAGATGAAGTCGTCGCCCGCGGTGATCTCATGCTTCAGGTTGCCCAGGATGGAGTCGTACTTCAGGAGGTGTGCCAGCGTCGCCGGGCTGGTCAGGTCGTTGACGGCGACAAAATCAATCTCTGGATTGCCCAGTGCGGTGCGAAATACATTGCGGCCAATGCGGCCAAATCCGTTGATGCCTACCTTTACTGCCATGACGTGTGCGGTGTCCTCTCTGGTTATCAATAATGCTGTTTCAGGCGGTCGATCCCAGTGTACGCGCGAGGCGGCTGCGCGGACGAGTCCGGAGTGTGAAAGCACACGCCGGTTTGGGCTGCTGATTTAGTGGCTCGTTAGGAACTAAATGCTGGGGAAATCGGGCCCGTAACGGTTCTAAGGGGGAAGCGCGCCGGGTACTCTGCGGTTGCACTGTTTTGCGGGCGCTGCCCCGGCTATAGTACAAACTGAGCTATGCGCCACTGGATGCGCAACAAAGTATGAGACGACGCGGTAAGCGTGGCCCGAACAACTCAGAGGCCACTGGCAAGATTGGGCAGGAGATCCCCCAGGATCAGCCCGCAGCTCTGCAACCCAACTACCCGGATGGGCCTGGCCGTACGCCAAAGCCGCAGGTAGATTTGACGGCGGCAGCTGACGACAACACTTCAACCCAGCCCGGCAGCCTTGAAGTGGAAACGCAGCCGGAGAGCCTGGGCGCTTTGCCCGTGGAACCGGCATCCATTGCGGCCGGCGACAAGGCGGCACCGCGCGGCTATGTGGTGCTGGCTATTGGCCTGCCCGGCAGCGGTAAGACCACCTGGTACAAGCGCCGGGGCGTCACGCCGTTGAGCAGCGACATGCTGAGGACCATTCTGTTTGATGACATTACCGACCAGCGTTACAGCGGGTTGGTCTTCAGCACGCTGCGCAGCCTGTTGCGCGCGCGGCTGATTGCAAAGATGCCGTGGAACTACGTGGACGCGACAAACCTGTCTGCCCACGAGCGGCGCCAGTGGATCAAGATGGCCAAGAGCTTTGGCTATGAGGCGAACGCCGTCTACTTTGACGTGCCGCTGGATGTTTGCATGGAGCGCAACAGCAAGCGCGAGCGCAAGGTGGCCGACGACGTGATGCAGAAGATGGCAGAGCGTCTGCGTCCGCCATCGTTCAAAGAAGGCTTCAGCAAGATCACCGTGGTGCGCGTCAAGGGCCAGCCCGGCTCTGCTGCAACCGCCACCGATCCGGAGTCGTTCAACGAGCCGGTGCCCGCGGATGTGGACACGGACGGCGAAGGCTCCGACGTCGAAGGCTCAGAAGAGTAGTTCCTGACAGACGCGGAGGACCACATGAGAGTCGGAGCGATTGAGTTCCGCAATGTGGTGGTCAGCCGAAACGGTCTCACCGGCACGCCCTCCGTTGTGGAGGGCGTTGCTGTTGCTGGGAATATCCTCAACGGTATTTCTTTAGAGCTTGAGGTGGGTACGACCACGGCGCTGCTTGGCCGCTCCGGCTCGGGCAAGACGACACTGTTGCGCACCATCAACGGCCTCATGCGGCCGTCCTCGGGCCAGGTGCTGGTGGGCGGCGCGGATGTCGCGTCGGCGGAAGTAGTAACGTTGCGCCGGGGCATCGGCTACGTCATCCAGGAGACGGGCCTGTACCCACACCGCACAATCGGAAGCAACGTGGCCATGCCGCTGGAGCTGGCTGGGAAGCCAATTGCAGAACGCACAGCGCGCGCCGCAGAGTTGCTTGCAATGGTTGACCTGGATCCCACGCAGTATGCGAAGCGCATGCCGTGGCAGTTGAGCGGCGGCCAGCGGCAGCGCGCAGGCGTGGCGCGTGCGCTGGCGGCTGATCCATCGATCCTGTTACTGGACGAGCCATTCGGCGCGCTGGACCCGCTGACCCGCGCAGAGATGCAGACCATGCTGCGCGATCTGCTGGCTAAACTGGGCAAAACGGCAGTGCTGGTCACGCACGATCTGCAGGAGGCCATCTTCCTGGCGCACCGTGTGGTCTTTCTGGATGCGGGTGCAGTGCAGGCAGACCTGGCCTCACACGATGTTCTCCACTCGCAGATTGAAGGCGTGCGTGAATACGTCCGCGCGGTCAACCGATTTGAGTCCGCAGGATGATCGCTTTTCTGCAGCAGCACGCGTACGAGCTCGCGCGGCTCACGTTTGAACATCTGTGGCTCACCGCGTGGGCCATGCTGCTTGCCATTGTGATTGCGGTGCCCGCGGGCATCTGGCTCACGCGGCATGAGCGCTGGGCGCGGCCCGTGATCGGCTTTGCAAACATCGTGCAGACCATCCCCAGCCTGGCTCTGTTTGGCCTGCTGCTGCCGGTGCCGTGGCTGGGCGATCGCACCGCGCGGCTCGCCATTCTTGCGCTTACGGGTTACGCTCTGTTGCCCATCCTGCGCAACACGTACACGGGCATTCGCGGGATTGACCCCGCACTCATCGACGTAAGCAACGCTCTGGGTATGACGAGCATGCAACGGCTCTTCAAGGTGGAGCTGCCGCTGTCAGCCAGCGTGCTGCTCGCCGGCGTGCGCACCGCGACCGTCACATGCGTTGGTGTTGCGACGATTGCCGCGGCCATTGGAGCAGGCGGGCTGGGCGAGTTCATCTTCCGCGGCGTTGCGTCGGTGGATAACCGCTTCGTACTGCTGGGCGCAATTCCCGCGGCTCTGTTGGCGTTGATCGCGGATGCGCTGCTGGGACTCATCGAACACAAGCTGGCCGTACGGAGAGAACAGTGAAAGGCAAGTACGCAGCGATCGCCGCGGCATCGCAGCGATCGCTGCGTTCTGCTTTTTCCCTCCTGCTGCTGATGGGACTCACAGCGTGTGACCCACCGCATGGCTCACGCATTGTTATCGGCGCGAAGAACTTTACCGAGCAGGTGATCCTGGGCGAACTGCTGGCGCAGGAGATTGAATCCACCGGCGAAAAGGTGGATAGGCGCTTCTACCTTGCAGGCAGCTACATCGCGCACCAGGCGCTGGTCAGCGGCCGCATTGACGCCTACGTGGAGTACACCGGCACCGCTCTGACATCGATTCTGAAGCAGCCACTCGACCACGATCCGCTGCGCGTCTTCAACACAGTGCAGCGCATCTACGCGCAGAAATACGGCGTGCGTGTGCTGCCCTCGCTGGGCTTCGAAAACACCTTCGCCATGGTGCTGCGCGCAGATGACGCAGAGCGCCTTCACGCGAAAACCCTCAGCGATCTGGCAGCAGGCGCGCCGCAACTGCGGCTGGGCGTAGGGTACGAATTTGAGGAGCGCCCCGATGGCCTGCACGGCATGAACGATGCGTACGGCCTGCACTTTGCGGGAGAACCGCGCATCATGGACCTGGGGCTGCTGTATCGCGCGCTGGCGTCGAATCAGGTGGATGTCGTCTCCGGAAACTCGACCGATGGGCAGATCACAGCGATGAACCTGCGCGTGCTGACGGATGATCGCCACTACTTCCCGCCGTACCAGGCGGTGCCGCTGGTGCGCGAGGATGCGCTGCGCGCGCATCCCGCTGCGGCTGCCGCGCTGGCGCGGCTTACCGGCCGCATTACGGAAGGGCAGATGCAGCGGATGAACCAGGCCGTGGAAGGCGAACACCGCGACCCGGCAGATGTCGTTCGGGAGTTCCGCGCAGCGAATGGCCTTTGAATATGCACGCCTGCTAAAGTGCTTGCATGAAGCGAACAAACGTCGAACGCGCAGTCGCCGTGCTGATGCTTCTGGTGTGTTCAGCAACATTTTTCGCGCAGGGGCTGACCGCGCAGACCAACCGGAGAACGACCATGCACGCCAAGGGTACCTTTGAAGTGAAGATGGGGCAGGCGGAGACGCCTGAAATTGGCAAAGCCGCGGGCCTGGGCACCATGACCATCGACAAGACGTGGAGCGGCGACATTACCGGCGCCAGCAAGGGAGAAATGCTGCACGGTGCCGTTGACAAGGCAATGGCCTACGTCGCGCTGGAGAAGATGGACGTCACCGTAAGCGGCCACACCGGTACGTTCCTGTTCATGCACCGCGCCACCATGATGGCCGACGATCTAACAACGGCGGTGCTTGAGGTAACAGTGGTGCCCAACTCCGGCACCGGCGCGCTCAAGGGCATTGACGGCTCGCTAAAGATCACCATCGACAAGTCCGGCCACAGCTATGACTTTGAATACACACTGCCCTAAGCCGTGTGCCGCGCCATCACTGGACGGTTTCAGCATTGACTCACGGGACTTTGCTACAGTTCTTGTTGTCGAAACACCTGCGCGTGCGTCCTAGCAACAGGCCGTAAAACTGAACGCAAGCGCCGCACGACTTGAGGGAGCCGCATGATCCGGAACACACGCCGCCGCAACAATGGCAACAGCGAACAGGGCTTCACGCTCATTGAGCTGCTGATCGTTATGTCGATCATCATCATCATCGCCACCTTCGCCATTCCCAACATCACGCGCATCAAGCGGCAGGGTAATGAGACGTCTGCCATTCAGTCCATCCGCGCCATTGTGGCGGCGCAGCTGGAGTACCAGCAGACCTACCCGGCCAACGGCTATGCCTGTTCGCTGGCGGCCCTGGGAGGCGACAAGGGAGCCGCTCCCTCGCCCGCTGCTGCCGGACTGCTCGCGCCTGACCTTGCCGGTGGTGAGAAGGCCGGCTACACCTTTGCGCTGGTCAACTGCAACAAGGTGACCATCAACAACCAGGATCAGTACACCAGCTACGAGATCACGGCGATTCCGCAGAAGGTGGGCAACACCGGCGACCGCGGCTTCTGCTCTGACGATTCGCAGCAGGTGAAGTACGACCCCAAGGGCGGCACAGCCTGCACGCAGCCCATCCAGTAAAGATGCAGCGAGTCAGCAAGTCAGCGGGTCAGCGAGTCTCAGCGGGGCAGCGAGTCGGCTTGAAATTTCTGTTGCTGGCGATGTGGATTGCTCCTGCGGCTTTGGCGCAGGACGTCCACGCGCTGGCCACCAAAGTCGACGTCCACTACAACCACCTCACCAGCCTGCGCGCGGCCTACACAGAGCACTTCAGCGGCATGGGCATGAACCGCACGGAGCAGGGCACACTACTGCTGCGCAAGCCGGGCCGCATGCGCTGGACATACGCTGACGGCAAGCTGTTTGTGCTGGACGGCAAGTTTGCCATCTCCTACACGCCAGGCGATCCGCAGGCGCAGCGCGTGCCTGCAAAGCAGCTGGATGACATGCGGTCGCCACTGCGCTTTCTGCTGGGCCACACCCAGCTTGAAAAAGAGATGGACAACCTGCAGGCCACGCCCGCGGCAAACGGCAACGTCACGCTGAGTGGCACGCCGCACTACGCAATGGGCCCTGGCGATCAGCGCGTGCAGAAGATGGCGGTAACCGTCGCGCCCGCCACCGGGGCCATCACCGGCCTGCGCGTGGAGGAGATTGACG
Organism: Terriglobus sp.; assembly: GCA_026225595.1. Lineage (GTDB taxonomy): Bacteria > Acidobacteriota > Terriglobia > Terriglobales > Acidobacteriaceae > Terriglobus. The sequence continues at coordinate 8,358 of JAMFTB010000175.1, forward strand.
GCTCCGTCACCGAATTCACGTTTACGAACATGCAGGAAAACGTGCCCGCCGCGGACGCTGAGTTCCACTTCACGCCACCCGCCGGCGTCACCGTCATCGACGGTATGCCGCCCGCCTAAGCGAAGCCTGCGTGCGAATAACAGAACAATCCAGCACACGCCGGTTGATATAGGACTTGTATTGTCCTATAAAGAATAAGGACTTAATCAGTCCGCAATATGGCGAAAGAGTCCTGCTGGTTTCCTCGAAGCTGAAGAAAAGCTGAAGAAACTCCCTTTGAAATCAACCGTCTACAGAAACTGAGGATCTTCCCATGGTGACTCGACACCTCGTCGCTGCACTGCTTGCGCCTGCCGCTCTGCTTGTCTCAACTGCCGCCTATGCGCAGGGTCCCGGGCAGCCTCCGCCGCCGCGTGTGTTTCTCATCGCGCTGGATACGGACCGCGACGGCCAGCTGTCGCAGGCGGAGATTGCGGCGGCGGCCTTCTCGCTGCTCTCCGCGCTGGACAAGAACCACGACGGCCAGATCACGTCAGACGAATACAGCCCACACATCGCGGCTGCTTCGAAGACCGCGCCGCCGGTCTCCAACGAGGTGTTCATGCGCCTGATGGACATGGACAAGAACAAGGACGGCGTGCTGACCAAGGACGAAGTACCCGCGCGCATGTTGCCCATGTTTGACCGTGGCGATACGGACCACGACGGCAAGCTGACCGGCGATGAGATTCGCGCGATGGCCACACAGGCGCCCGACCCGCAGGGCCGCGCGTATGGCCGCAACAACGCTCCGGTAAACCTGCGCACAGACCCGATTACAGACGCGATTGACACCGATCACGATGGCGTCTTCTCCGCCGTGGAGATTAAGAACGCGACAGCCTCGCTGAAGACGCTGGATAAGGATGGCGACGGCACGCTCTCAGTCGTTGAGCTGAAGGTGCGTCCGCAGACTGCGCGTGAGCGCGCAGCGCACAACCTGGACGAGATGGATGGCGACCGCGACGGCTTCATCGAGGAGTCTGAGTGGCAGGCTCGTGGCGGCGGCACCTTCGAGGAGGTCGACACGAACCATGACGGCAAGGTCGATCTGGACGAGATGACGGCGGCAATGGAGAAGATGCCTGCGCAGCAAGGCCCTCCAGGCGGTGGACGACCTGGAGGCCCGGATGGTCAAGGCGGCGGAAATCGCGCCCCAGACAACAACGCTGCTCCAACTGCTGCACCTGCACGATAATCCCGAGGGAGAACGGATCGAATCATGAAAAAGACAAAGCAGATGTTTGCCTCGGTAGCGGCGGTTTCGCTTGGCGTACTGCCCGCATTCGCAGCCTCGAATGCCGTTGTTCTACAGCAGCCGCATTCCAACCGCGATACTACCGGCACATGGGGCTTCAGCCATGAAGGCGTGCTGGGCACATCGCTGGACATGGCGATCCATGCGCCTTCACGCGCGGTTGCCGCAAAGGCTGAGGCCGCAGCGCTGGCGGAGTTTGATCGCCAAAGCCGCATCCTGAGCGCGTGGAATGCGAAGAGCGAATTCTCGCGCTGGCAGCGGACGCGCGGCGTCCCCGTGAAGGTGTCGCCAGAGCTGATGAACGTGCTCGCCAGCTTTGACGCATGGCGTGGCGAAACGGGCGGCGTGCTGGATGCATCATCTGCCGTCGCCGCAAATGTGTGGAACAAAGCTGCTGCAACAGGCACCGCTCCCACGCAGGCACAGTTGAGCTCCGCAGTGGCCGCCATGCAGCAGCAGCACTGGGCATTGAATCGCAAGGAGGGCACAGCAACGCGTCTTTCCGATGCGCCGCTTGTGCTCGCAAGCTTTGTGAAGAGCAGCATTACCTCGCACGCTGCCGATGCGGCTCTGCGCGCAGGCGCAACCGGCGTCATGCTGAATGTGGGCGGCGACATTGTGACGCGTGGCGCGCTCACGCAGCGTGTGGACATCGCCAACCCGCACGCGGATGCAGAGAACGAAGCAGCCATCGACACGGTCGTGCTGCGCGACGCGGCCATCGCTACCAGCGGCAGCTATCGCCGCGGCTTTGACGTTGCGGGCCAGCACTATTCGCACCTCATTGACCCGCGCACCGCGACGCCTGCAAGCGGCGTCATCTCATCCAGCGTTATCGCCGCGAATGCAGAGACTGCAGGCGCTCTGGCAACGGCACTGTCCATTCTGTCGCCGCGCGAATCTCAGGCCCTCATGCAGCGTCATCCGGATGCGCAGTACCTGCTGGTCACAGCGAGCGGTGAACGCATTGCCAGCAACGGCTGGGCCGCGCTGCAGGAGCCTGTGTTGAAGCCTGCTGCGTATCGCGTGATGGCCGGCAGCGGCATGCCCGCAGCGGCTGCGGCATCATGGAACCAGTCGATGGAACTTGCAGTGAAGTTGACGCTGCCGCGCATGGATAACCCGCGTTACCGCCGCCCTTATGTTGCGGTGTGGATTGAAGACGGGGACAAGTATCCCGTGCGCACGGTGGCGCTGTGGTTCAAGCTGGCGCGCTACCTCAACGACATGAAGGGCTGGTATGCGGATGACCGCGTACGCAATCTGAGCGAGGGCACGGACATCTCGACGACCATCTCCTCTGCAACACGCGCGCCGGGCACTTACACCGTTGTGTGGGACGGCAAGGACAACGCAGGCAAGCTTGTGAAGGCGGGCAAGTACACTGTGGTGGTTGAAGCCGCGCGCGAGCACGGCGGCCACTCGCTGCTGCGGCAGGAGATTGACTTCAACGGCAAGGCGCAGCAGTTTGCGCTGCCCGCCAGCGACGAACTTGGAGCCGTAGAGCTTGACTATCGGAAGCACTAAACCTGAAGCGCACCACAGTGCTCCCGGCAAAAAGCCGCAGCCGCTCAGTGTGCGGTTGAGGCGGCAGACGGCGATTGTCTCGCGCTGGCTGCACATTTACCTGTCCATGGTGTCGTTTGCCGTGGTGCTGTTCTTCGCCGTCACGGGCCTCACGCTTAACCATGCGGACGCCCTCTCCGGCGAGCCGAAGGTTAGGGAAGTTAACGGTTCCGTAACCGCGAAAGAGCTTGGGCCGAAGGATCACCCGGACACGCTGGCGATCGTGGAACATATCCGCAACACGGATAAGGTTCACGGCGCGGTAAGCGATTTGCGTGTGGAGGATGACCAGATCACCTTCAGCTTCCGCGGCCCCGGCTACAGTGCAGACACCACGGTCGACCGCACAACCGGCAAGTACAACATCGTGGAGACGCGCAGCGGCCTGATCGCCGTGGTGAACGACCTGCACAAGGGTCGCGATACCGGCAAAACGTGGGCGTGGGTGATTGACGCGTCGGCGGTGCTGCTCACGCTGGTGTCGCTGACCGGTCTGCTGCTGATCTTCTTCGTCTACAAGCGGCGTACGAGCGGGTTGATCCTGGCGGCAATGGCAACGCTGGTGTGCGTGCTGCTCTACAAGCTCTATGTGCCGTAGCCTTCTTCATTTAGGAAGCTGTCATCCTGAGCGTAGCGAAGGATCTCAGCGCATTGGAGACGCCGAGACCGCTGGCATCTTTCAGCCACGGCATTCGTACAGCGGAATGGGCCAGCATCTGGGGAAGTTGAGAGATCGTCGGGATCCTTCGCTGCGCTCAGGATGACAGGCAAACGCTCTAGGCCGTAATAAGGCCGTAGCGCTCCATGACGGCTTTTACGACGGCGGGGTCAGGCTTGCCGGGGCCGCCGACTGCTGCGCCAATCTCTTCAAAGTAGCGTTTGCCGATGGTGCCGGGATTCAGCGTGACCAGCGCCTTCGCGGGCTTGTCTGAGAGGTTGGTGTGGTGATGCATCTGTCCGCGTGGGATGAACAGTGTCTCGCCCGGACGTACCTCGCGCACGGTGCCGTCGACGGTTGAGGTCATCACGCCTTCCAGGCCGTAGAGAAACTCATCCACATCGCGGTGGAAGTGCGGCTCCGGCACGCGCGCGCCCGGCGGAATCAAAAAGTCAAAGATGATGACATCGCCCGAGCCCTGCGTTTCGTCGAGGTGGAAGGTGAGTTCAAGTGCGCCGATGCGGACTGGTTCGTTCATGGAATTTGAGGGTAGCATCCCCACCCGCATTGTCATCCCTCCGCTTCGCTGCGGGATGACAAACGAGAATACGCTGCGGGATGACAGATCCTGTAGAGATTGCTAGCAGGCGAGATCGGTGCGCGTGATCTTCAGGTAGCCAAGGTTGCCCAGCAGCGTCAGCGAGATCTTATCCGTCTGCAGCAGCTCATTCGCCACGCGAAGAACGTCGGCCGGGGTTACGCGATCCACCTCTGCAACGATCTCGTCCACGCTGGTGAAGCGGCCGAAGAGCATCTGCTGGCGCGCCAGGTTGCTCATGCGTGACGACGAGCTCTCAAGCCCCAGCACGATGTTGCCCTTGCTCTGATTCTTTGCGCGCTCCAGTTCGTCGTCAGCTACGGGCTCAGCCTTCAGGCGGCGAAATTCTTCCACGATGAGGCGAATCATCTCGCTGGTCTTCTCGACGGATGTGCCCGCGTAGACGCTGAGTGTGCCGGTGTCGCGGTAGGGCGACAGCTCAGAGTAAATGGAGTATGCCAGGCCCGCATCTTCGCGCACGGACTGGAACAAACGCGAGCTCATGCCGCCGCCTAGGATGGAATTGAGCAGGTAGAGCACGTAGCGGTCCGGCGAATCGACGGGCGGCGCAGGCACGCCCAGGCATAGCTGCACCTGCTCCAGCGACTTCTTTTTGCGCAGCGTAATGTGCGGCGTTGCGGTGGGCGTGGCGAAGCGGACGAGCTTGTCGCCTGCTGGCGCCAGCTTGCCAAAATGCTTTGTCACCAGCGCAATCATCTCCTCGTGATCGAGATTGCCGGCAGCGGAGAAGACCATGTTCGACGGAACAAAACGCGACGCATGAAAGCCGCGCACAGCAGCTTCATCAAAGCTTGAAACGGTCTGCGCCGTGCCCAGGATGGAGCGCGCCAGCGGATCGTTCTTCCAGAAATTTGCGGTGTGAATCTCGTGGACAAGGTAGTCGGGGTTGTCCTCGTCCATCTTGATCTCTTCGAGTACGACGGACTGCTCACGCGCCACATCATCCGGCGTGAAGGTCGGGTTCAGCACCAGGTCTGCAAGAATGTCGAGTGCCGCGTCCGTGTTGGTATCCAGCACCTTGACGTTGAAACAGACCATCTCCTTGCCGGTGAAGGCGTCCAGGTTGCCGCCAATGGCATCGGTCTCGCGCGCAATCTGCTTGGCGCTGCGGTTGGTGGTGCCCTTAAAGACCATGTGCTCCACAAAGTGCGACAGGCCGTTCTCCGCGGGCTGCTCATCGCGCGACCCCGTGCTTACCCACACACCCATGCTGACGGAGCGCATGTGCTGCATCTGCTCTGTCAGGACCAGCATGCCGTTGGGCAGCGTGGTGGTGCGGATATTGCGGAGGGCAGAGGCGGCGGTGGCAATCGTCGCATTCTCTGCGACGGGAATCGTTTCGACCATCCTTCCATTGTAGTGCTCAGTTCAAAAAACAGTATGCAGCGATCACAGCGAATCCGCGGCGATCGCTGCGTACTTGTTTTGAAAAGCAGGTTTCTCCACTCCGCTACGCTTCGGTCGAAATGACAGTTTTAAGATGGAGGAGAGATTGGCTCGACGGCGATGCGGTCGAGGAGTGAATGCTTGATGGCGGGCCAGTCTTCCGCGGTGATGCTGTACCACTTGGTGTGGCGGGTTGAGCCGTCTGGCATGATCATGTGGTTGCGGAAGGTGCCCTCAAACTGCGCACCCAGCTTCAGCATGGCGTTCTGCGAGTGAATGTTTTCATGGTGCGTCTTCAGCGCGATGCGCCGCATGCCGCGCGTTTCAAATCCGTAGGTCAGCTGCAGCAGCTTTACCCGCGGATTGACGCCGCGTCCGCGCCACGGCTTGGCGATCCATGTGAAGCCAATCTCTGCTGTACGGTGCGTGTTGTTGATGTCATAAAAGCTGGATGCGCCGACCGCTTCGTCACCAACAAAATCCACCCACGTCTCCACCGTGCCTGCCTCCGCGTTGCGCACGGAGTCCGTCACCAGCCGCTCCACATCCGCCGGCGTTTGGATGCGCAGGGTCATGTACTGCCAGTTGGTTGGGTCAATGGCGATGGGTGTGAGCGCGGCGATATGTTGAGGCCCAAGCGGCTCCAGCCGGATGCCGTAGCCCTGCAACAGTGGTGTGGAGTTCATGCGGCGGCTGCTCCTGCGGTGCGGCGTGGCAGGTCCAGCAGAGCCTCAGCCACGCGGTCGTAGTCGTGGCGCAGTACATCGCCTTCATGCACGAAGTTGCCGGTCACCGGCGTCACGCCCAGCTCGCGGATGCGGTCCAGGTCTGCCTCAATGGGTTGCTGGCCTTCGCGCGCGTACTTCTGCAGCAGCGTGGGCGAGATGGGTGCGGTGTTGACCAGGGCGTAGTCAAACAGGCGCTCGCCCTTGCAGTGCGACTGGATGCGTTTGATGTGCTCCGACGCCGTGAGGCCCAGCGATTCATTGGCCTGTGTCATCAGGTTGCAGATGTAGACGCGCGTGGCTCGCGATGCGGCGATGGCCTGCGGTATGCCTTCGACCAGCAGATTTGTGATCAGCGAAGTGTAGAGCGAGCCGGGACCCAGTGAGATGATGTCCGCCTTTGCCAGTGCGTCCAGCGCCTCCGGCAGCGGCTTGGCATCTGCGGGCTTCAGCATTAGCTCTGTAATGTTGTGGCGCGATGCGGTGATGTTCGTCTCGCCGTGAACGATGGAGCCATTCTCCATCAGCGCGGAGATCGTCACGTTGCTGTTGGTAGCGGGGTAGATGGTGCCGCGCGCTGCCAGAATCTGCGACGACATCTGCACCGCCTGCGCAAAGTCGCCGCCGTGGATGGCGGTAAGCGCGGCCAGAAACAGGTTGCCGAAGGAATGGCCGGAGAGCCCGTTGGTGTCTGCGTTTGTAGGGAAGCGGTATTGGAAGAGCTTGGTCAACAGCCGTTCATCTTCGCTGAGCGCAGCAACGCAGTTGCGCACGTCGCCCGGCGGCAGAATATTCAGGTCCTCGCGCAGGCGGCCGCTGGAGCCGCCGTCATCGGTAACGGTGACCAGCGCAGCAAGGTCTGCAATGCGGCAGGGTGTCGTCTCACACATTTCGTCGGCTGCGGAGCCGGTGCGCGGCGGGCCGGTGCGGCGCTCGTTCACCTGCACATAGCGCTTTAGCCCGCGCAGCAGGGTGGAGAGGCCTGTGCCGCCGCCAATGGCGACCACGCGAAGCTGTGGGTGGGGGGAAACCGGCATTCAATAAGTCTACGGCAGGGGCTAGGAACTACGCCTCAGGGTAAAGCAGCTCCGTAAAGCGCGGATCGTCATTCATACCCGTGAAGTCCGAGTCGGACCGTGCCTGGATGCGGTTGAGTCCGTTCAGCCGGATAGCCTCGGTCAGCTTGTCCAGGCAGGTCTGTGTGTCGCCTGTCATGGATGCGAGCAGCGCCAGGCCATAGAAGGCGTAGTCTGCGTTGGCGTCGCCATCCAGAATTTCATCCAGGTGCTGGCGAGCGTCGTCGTACTGGCCGTCATTCAGCAGAGACACGGCGTAGTCGTACTTCTCCTCCGGGGTGGAGAACTCCGCGGCGCCCTTCTTTGCCTGCGCAATGCAAGCTGCCATGTACATGCGGATGCGGTCGGTAAACTCCGGCGTCGCGGTCTGCAGCAGCTTCTCCAGCGCGGGATGCGCAGCGCTGTAGTTGCCCTGCTGCATCAGCGTTACAGCGGCCTGGTACTGCTGCAACAACTCAATGCGCGAGTGATCGACCGGCTGCGTAACCGTGCCCGCAAGGGTGCGCGGAAACTGTTTTACCGCCGACTTCTTCGCGGGACTCTTTGTGGCCTTGCTCTTGGCGTTTGCAGTGGGCATGTAGGTCCTGAATAGTACGAATGAGACCGGCCATCACTGGCCTGAATACGTCTTGTAGGGGGAACGTGTGTTCGCTATGCGTTATAACGTCACGCATAGGTTGTGGTCAAGCTATGGTGGCCTAAGGTAGCGCGTTGCGGCTCAGGCTGGCAGTCGATCTTAAAATCTATGGCTGTGTTGTTGAACTATAGAGTACCGGATTCAGCTCCGGGTCGTTATACATCTTCAATTGCCGGTAGAGCTTGAAGCGAAGCCCGCCGCTGCACACTGCCTGCCACACATTGTGGAGGCAGCCGGACAGGTCAGCCTGCTGCTCTTCAAGAATGGCCAGTCGCTGCTGGTTGCGCTGGATATGTTCCGCCGTGGCGCCGGTGCGCTCTGTCTCCTCGCGGGTGTGGAAGACCTTCAGCGCAAGGATGGAAAGCCGGTCCAGGATGAGGCCGGGCGTTTCCGAGTGCAGGGGAGCCGCTGCGTTGGGCAGGCCTGCTGCCGCCAACTGCTGCAGCAGAGCAGTGTCGATGCGCTCCACCAGGTCGTTGCGGCGCTGGTTGGTGCGGTCAATGGCGCGCTTCACCTGCGCAATCACGGCGTCCGGCGCGGCCGGATCGCGTGCGCGATCCTCCAGGTGCCACAGCTCAAAGTTTGCGTGATGCAGCAGTGCGGGCAGGTCCTCTGCTGCGGGAGCCCCTGCATCCGGCTCATGCCACTGAGCGGTCAGCAGCGAAAAACGCTGCGACTCAGCTGTCGCATTCAGCGCGCTCGTTGCTTGGATCGTAACCTCGGCGATGTGTGCGTTGTGTAGCATGCAGATGAGAATGAGTGTACCGGCAACCAGTCCGATGGAGGCAGACCGCAGCGGCGTAAAGCGCGTGTTGGTCTATCGACTGGGCAGCCTGGGCGACACGCTGGTGGCGCTGCCTGCGCTGCATCTGGTTGCGCGAGCCTTTCCCAATTCAGAACGGCGCATGCTCACCAACTTTCCTGTCTCGTCCAAAGCGCCTGCGGCTGCGGCCGTGCTGGGCGACTCCGGCCTCATACAAAGCTACGAGCGGTACACCGTGGGCACGCGCAACCCGCTGCAGCTGCTGTCGCTGGCGTGGCGTATCCGTCGCTTCCGGCCGGACGTGCTGGTATACATGATGGCCGGCCGCGGCATGGCTGCGGCACAGCGTGATGCAAAGTTCTTCCGCGCGGTGTGCGGCATCTCGCGGCTGGTGGGCGTGCCGCTTACTGAGGATATGCAGCTTTGCCGCGTGGACGCAGAGGGCGTGCTGGAGCCGGAGGCGTCGCGGCTGGCACGCAATCTAAGTGAGCTTGGTGATGGGCAGCTGGATGATGCCGCAAGCTGGGACATGCGGCTGAACGCAGCCGAATATGCAAAGGCCGATGCGGCGCTTGCGCCTGTCGCAGGGCTGAAGCTGATTGCCGTAAGCGTCGGCACCAAGGTGCAGGCGAAGGATTGGGGCAAGGAGAACTGGCGGACGCTGCTGTCTCGGCTGGCGGAGCTTTATCCCGGCCGGGGATTGGTGCTTGCCGGTGCTCCGGAGGAGTCTGCCGCGAGCGAGTTTGCAGCGGAGGGCTGGCGCGAGATTGCAGGCGCAGGCCCGGTGGTGAACCTGTGCGGCAAACTTTCGCCGCGCGAAAGCGCCGCAGCCTTTGCGCGGTCCACGATCTTTGTGGGGCACGACAGCGGTCCCATGCATCTTGCGGCGTCGGTGCAGACGCCCTGCGTCGCCATCTTTGCGGCGCGCAACAAGCCGCGCATGTGGTTTCCGTATGGCAAAGGCCACCGCGTTCTGTATCACAAGGTGGATTGCTGGGGTTGCGGCCTGGAGACATGCACGGAGCAGGGCAAGAAGTGTCTGCTCTCCATCACGGTGGATGAAGTGGTGGGTGCTGTGCGTGAAGTGTTGGAGCCGGAACGCACGCTGCCGGTGCTGCCCAACGCGCTGTCCACGAACGACGTCTCAAACATTGCCGATACGATAGCTGCGGGGGATCAGTAATGCTGCCGGAGATACACAGGGTGCTGGAACTGCTGGAGGGTGGCTTCAGCCGTCTGACGGTGCTTGTGGTGGGCGATGTGATGATCGACCGCTACATTGTGGGCGATGTGGAACGCATCTCACCGGAGGCGCCGGTGCCCGTGTTGCGGCAGGCGCGCGAATATTCGCGGCCCGGCGGTGCGGCCAACGTCGCCATGAACCTTGCAGGCCTTGGGTTGAAGACAACGCTGGCAGGCTTTGTAGGCAATGATGCCTACGCGGCAGAGCTGAGGGCATTGATGCAGGGCGCAGGTGTGGATGCCAGCGCGCTGGTGCAGGGTTCGCAGCCCACCATCGCCAAGACGCGCGTGGTCAGCCGCACCCAGCAGCTGATGCGCATTGATGTGGAGAGCCGCGAGCAGCCATCCGCAGAAGACGCTGCAGCATTGCAGACGCGTGCGGTTGCCGCCGTTGCGGGGGCCGATGCCGTCATCCTCTCCGACTACGCGAAGGGTGCGCTGAGCAACGCGCTGTGCCGTGCGGTGATTGATGCGGCGCGGGCCAAAGGCATTCCCGTGCTGGCTGACCCCAAGACGCGAGACCTGTCGAAGTACGCAGGCGCAACCACGGTGTGCCCCAACCTGCAGGAGCTAAGCGCGGCGACCGGCGTGGATGTTCACGCGACGGATGCGCTGCTGGATGCAGGACGCGAGCTCTTGGCAACTCTCGACATTGATTTCCTCACGGTGACCATGAGTGAGAAGGGCATCCGCGTGCTGCGTCGCAGCGGCCCGGATGAGTATCACTCGCCGGCGCGTGCGCGTGAGGTCTTCGATGTCTCCGGTGCGGGCGACACGGTGATTGCAACACTGGCAGCAAGCCTTGCCGGTGGTCTGGGCACAGAAAGCGCCGTGGAGCTGGCGAACGTAGCCGCGGGCATCGTCGTGGCCAAGCTGGGCACGGTGCCGGTGGCAGCGCATGAGATTGTTGGCGCGCTCACGGTCTCAAGCGGCGTGGCATTTACAGACAAGGTGCTGGATCGTGGTCGCGCCATTGCCCGCGTGGCAGAGTGGCGTGCATCGGGTGAGAAGATCGTCTTCACCAACGGCTGCTTTGACCTGATCCACATTGGTCACATCACGCTGCTGGAGGATTGCCGCCGCTTTGGATCGAAGCTGGTTGTGGGTATGAATACGGATGCGTCCGTAAGCCGTCTGAAGGGGCCAACGCGCCCCATTGTGAGCGAGAACGAACGCACCAAGGTGATGGCCGCGCTGGGCTCGGTCGACCTGGTGACGCTGTTTGATGAACCCACGCCGATGGAGCTGATCGTGGCCATGAAGCCGGACGTGCTGGTGAAGGGCGGCGACTATTCCGTGGAGACCGTCGTGGGGCATGAAGTCGTCATTGCCGGTGGTGGCAGGGTGGAGATTGTGCCCACTGTAGAAGGCTTCTCCACATCGAACATCGTGAAAAAGATGGTGGAAGGCGCTGCCGCAAAGAACTGCTGAGTTGTTGAGCGAGTCAGCAAGCCAGCAAGTCAGCGAAAAAAAACAAAACAATTTGGTGTCGTAGCAAAGGGAGAAGCAAGTGAGCCGCAAGCCGACGGTGGTGTGCATTGCCAGCTACGAAAAAGGCCTGGCGTTTTTGCAGCAGATGGCGGCTGAGGGCTGCACGGTGGTGCTGCTGACGGCGCACAAGCTGCGCGACGCAGCGTGGCCGTGGGATGCAATTACCGAGACGCACACCTTCAGCGACACGGCAGAGCCCGCCGAGGTGCTGGAGCTGGTAATGAAGATCAGCCGGCACACGCACATTGACCGCGTGGTGGCACTGGACGAGTTTGACCTGGAGGCGGCAGCGCTGGTCCGCGAAGAGATGCGGCTGCCCGGCATGGGGCAGAGCACCACGCGGCACTTCCGCGACAAGCTGGCCATGCGTGTTTGCGCACAGGCCGCGGGCATTCCGGTGCCGGAGTTCATTGGCGCTCTCAACCACGAGGACATGCATCACTACATGGCCAGCACGCAGGGTCCGTGGCTGCTGAAGCCACGCACCAGCGCCGCTGCTATCGGCATCCGCAGCATTTACCAGGAGCAGGATCTGTGGAACGCGCTGGACGAACTGGGCGACCGGCAGACCGGCTTTCTGCTGGAGCGCTTTATCCCCGGCCGCGTCTTTCACGTGAACTCATGCATCTGGAACCGGCAGGTGCTGCTGCAGGCCGCGCACGGCTATGGAGCGCCACCCATGTCGCTCATGCAGTCGGGCGGCGTGTTCACCACGCGCACGCTGGACCGTGACTCTGACGATGCAGCTGCGTTGCGCGCGCTGGATGCGGAGCTGCTGCCCGCACTGGGCATGGTCAGCGGCGTCACACACTCCGAGTTCATCCGTGCCGACGAGGATGGCTCGTTCTACTTTTTGGAGACAGCCGCGCGCGTGGGCGGCGCCTACATTGCAGAGCTTTTGGAGTTCTCCACCGGCATCAACCCATGGCGCGAGTGGGCGCGGATGGAGGCAGCCATGGCACTGGGCCACAGCTACACGTTGTCGCCGCACTTTGAGTCGTATGCAGGGTCCGTCATTACGCTGGCCAGGCAGGAGCAGCCTGACCTCTCAGCCTATGACGATGCGGAGATCGTCTTCCGCCTGCCAAAGCATCATCACGCGGGGCTGATTGTGCGGTCCAATTCGGTGGAGCGCGTTGAGGATTTGCTGGAGGATTACCGCGATCGCTTCATGCAGGATTTCTGCGCCAGCATGCCTGCGCCGGACCGCCCCACCTCTTAGCCCAATCAGGGTATGCTTAGGGGAGCGCATCATCTCCCACGTTGTCTGCAACACCGCGCATCCATTTTGGTTTCGAGAGCTTAGCTCAGTTGGTAGAGCATCGCCCTTTTAAGGCGCTGGTCCTGGGTTCGAGCCCCAGAGCTCTCACCACACCCATTTGGCGCATCCCTTGTTCCGTCAGTCCCATAGAGCTTGTTCGGGTTTTCATGACTCGACTATTTTGTGTCTTCAATTTTCACGGCGTAAGGCGGCATTCCCATTCTGTGACGGGGAATCTTCCCAGTGACACTTAAGTCGCAGAACCTTTGATTGACTTGGGTTCAAAGCCAACGTAGCCTCAGCACAAGTGTCACGTATCGCACCAAAGGGTGTGCATTTTCGAGATTTTTTTGTGCGCAGCTGGTTCCGAGCCGGCTCACGGCCCATCGTGGCCGCTTTGTCGTATATAAAACGCCGCAACAGTCGGCGTAACGGATACAAGTAAGAGACGCTGCCAGTCTCCGATTGAGTGTTTTTGGGGATCCCAGATGGATGAGACCAGTACAAACCCGGAAGAGGAACTGGCAGGCGGAGACCCTGAGACGCCAGAGGACGTAGCTGTTCTCTATACGTGGGCTAACGTCCACGGTGGTAAGTACCGGGATTTTTCCGCTTCCCGCCGGGAGTTTCGCGCGCAGCAGCGCCACCGCATGGTGGAAGCGCAGCGCCAGGCGGAGCTTGAAGCGGCCCAGACCCGTGAAGAGGCAGCAAGGCTGAGCCTGGAAGAGGCTCGCCGCGCGGAAGAGGATGCGCGGCACGATGATGCGCGCTTTGCCGAGGCCGAAGAGGCTCGCCGGCGCGCAGAACAGATTGTGGAGCAGGAGCGCCTGGCAGCGCAGCGCCACGTAGAAACTGCAGAAGAGCTGAAGCTGGCCATGGAACAGGCCCAGCGCGAGATGGAAGAAGCCCGCCTGCGTGCGGAAGAGCAGGCAAGCCGCTGGCGCGAGGCTGATGCCCGCTGGCGTGCCCTGAATGGCGACCGTGAGTTTGTACCGGGCGAAACCGACGATCCATATTACTTTGCCGGCCCGCTGGAGCCGACGGCCTTTGCGCCGGGCAAGGGCGTGCGCAGCTCCATGCCGGCGCGTGTTTCGTCTGAGCGCCGCATTGCAGAAAACTACTACCGCAGCCGTGATGAGAGTCGTGCCAGCCAGGAGGTTGCGCGCCGAACCAGCACCTCTTCCGTTTCCAGCGAGAACCCGCTGGTTGGCATGTTCTCCTCCGGACGCCGAAACCCTTCCGCAGGACGCCCGGCTTACCGCGAGCGGGTAGAGCCACGCATAGAAACGCCTGAGGATACCCAGGAACGCGGTCGCAGCGATGAGCGTTACCGCCTGACGTCAACGCATCGTCCTGCTGAGGACTACGACACCGTTGGCCACTACAGCGAGGAACCACAGTACGGCGGCGAAGCGCAGTACGACGACAATCCCAACGACGCGTATTACGACCGCATGCCGGACTCTCACGGAGCGGGCCCTGCAGTGGGGCGCAACACCGCTCCGCGTGGATTGCACATTCCGCCACGCGCACAGGCGTTGCGCAGCAGCATGGAGAGCAGCGGGTCGCGTGCGGCAGTATCGCAACGCAGCGCGGAGCGCGAGATTGTTCGCAGTGAAGACCCGCAGCCGGGCAATGCGCACATTCTGGACAGGCACAGCGCGGATACTCACGGCCACGATATGTATGGCCACGATTCGCATGGCCACGATTCGTATGCTCAAGACACATCGCGTCTCCGTCGTCGTGAGTCGGCAGAGGATGTCTCTGCACGCACCGCGCGCCGGCCGCGTTCGCACGCGGAGCCGCAGCGTGCAGAAGGCTTTGGAGAGCGCGCACGCCGCATTGGCAACAGTGGAGAGATCGCTTCGTACCAGGCAGAGAGCCGCGAGAACCCCGCACCAGCGGAAGAATTCCGTCACACAGAACGTGCACCGGAACGTGCTCCGCAGCGTGAGCAGCCCGCGCAGCCACCGGTTGAGATGCGGGATGATCGTTTGCCGCGTGAGCAGCGGCCAGAGTGGCTGGTGCGCAATGCTCCGCTGCCCGGTGATGCTCGGTACAGTGACGCTCCGCAGCACAATGATGCCCGCCCTGCGGCATCTCTTCGCCAGGATGCAGAGGCAGCGGCCCAGAGCGCACGTGAGTACGCACGCGACGCGGCGCATGTGGCGGAAGGCCGTTACGATCAGCGGCCCATGGGCGATGCAGCTCGTGAAACACGGCCTGCCGATCCTCGCGATGCGGACTTGCGCAACCTGATGACTTCAAGGCGTGGCGATCGCCCGCCTGATCCGGTATTGGAACGGATTCAGGAGCGCATCCAGGAACGCGGTATTCCGGAACGTCGTGAGCATGAGCGCGGAACGCGCGAGATACCCGCTGCGGAAGAGCCTCGTCAACGCGTGAGTCAGACCGTTCGAGCTGCGGATGGTGGATTCAATCTGCGTCCGCTGACGGATCGTGCTCCGGGCGGCAATCTGCCGCCGTTGCGCGATCGTCCCAGTTCCAGCGGCGATCTGCAGCCCCTGCGCGAACGTCCTGAGCCGCGGAAAGCGAATATGCAGCTGCGTCCCGTTGAGGATGCGCCACCCGCAGAGCGCGCGCCTGCACGCGTACCGCCTCCGGCTGCCGCGGAAGCTGCACAGTCTGGTTATGCAGACACGAACGCAGATCGTCGCCGGTATCCGCGCCCACAGATATCTCGCGGTAACGACGTAACCCGTGTTGTTGAAACCGCCCGCGAAGACACCGCGCGCGCAGCCGAAGCGGCACGTGCGGATGCGGCTCGTCTGGAAGCGGAGCGTGCGCGCTACAGCTATGACAGCGATGACGACCGTCCTGCATATCTGTCCTCACCCATTCCCCCGGCGCAGCCGCGCCAGCCCGCGCATCCTTCCGTGGCTCCTGCCAGTGAAGGCCGTCCGGCGCGCACGGACTATCGCGTGGATGCACGCAACGAGGCACGCGCGGATGCCCGCGATGAGGCAGCACGTGCTGCTGCTCGTGATTCCAGGGATATGCCAACGCGCCCTGCTGCGTCCACAGCTTCTGTATCCGGCAGCCGTGGTGCATCCACCGTTCCTGTGGACACGCTGCAGCAGTCGCGCGAGCGCGTTGCCGCTCGCTGGTTTGCTCTAAAGGGCCTGATGGGCAACGGTGCGGAGAACGTGCCGGAGACACCCGTTGCGCCCGTCCGATCGCGTGAGATGCCCGCACCCATGTTGTCTGTGGTGTCGCTCTCCGGCGGCGTGGGCAAGACCAGCCTGGTCGCCACGTTGGGCCGCTCGCTGTCTTCCGCAGGCGAGAAGGTTCTGTTGGCAGACACAACGACGCATGGTCTGCTGCCATACTACTTTGGCGCGCGCGAGCTGCGTCCGGATGTGGTCCGCACATTTTCGCCGCCGCCCGGATCGTCCGATGCTCCGGTGTACATGGTGAACTATGAGACAGATCGCCTGCAGGGCGATGAGGCTGCACAGGGGCAGCTGGTGGAAGAGATTGCGCGGCATGCGCGCGGGACTCAACGCGTGTTGTTGGACCTGAGCGGCTCGTCCGCATGGCTGGCTCGTCTGCTGGCGCGGCAGAACTCCACCATCCTGGTGCCCATAGCGCCGGACATGAATTCCGTTTTGAGCATTCAGAACGTGGAGCGTTACTTCGCTGGTGCTGTCGACAGTGATGGCCGCGCGGTACAGCCCTACTATGTGCTCAACCAGTTTGATGCATCGCTGCCGCTGCACCTGGACGTGCGCGAGGTGCTGCGTCAACAGCTGGGTGACCGGCTGCTGCCGGTAATGATCCGCCGTTCGCCCTCTGTGGCGGAGGCGCTTGCAGAGGGCATGACCGTGATTGATTACGCACCGGAGGCTCCGGTGACGGAAGATTACATTCACCTGGCGGAATGGGTCCGCAAGCTGGCGGCACCTGCTGTGACCGGACTGCGCAGCATCCGTTGGAGCGAGCGATGACTCGTTGGGGTAAACGATGACACAAACGCAAATGTGGAAGCAGTTTGAAAGCGGTGACAACATCCTGCTGCTGCTGCTGCGCGTGGCCGTGGTGGTTGGCTCCCTGGTGATCCTGATGTATGCGGGTGCGCTGGAACTGACGTGGCCGCAGCAGGCTGTGTTTGGTGTGGTGACGGTGCTGATTGCGGTGTGGATGGATCGTTCGTCCTCGTCATACCTCATCACTCTTACGCTGATGTTCGCGTCCTGCTACTCCACCTTCCGTTACGGCTTTTGGCGTATCTCCACGGTGATCAAGTTCTTCCTTGATCCGTCGTCGCAGTGGGGCGGGCTGGATGCGTTCTTTATCGGCACGCTGGTCCTGGCTGAGGCGTATGCCTTTGCCATCCTGTACCTGGGCTACATTCAAACGCTGTGGCCGCTGCGCCGCACGCCCGTGCCGCTGCCGGATGATCCGGATGAATGGCCTGAGATTGATCTGCTCATCCCGACCTACAACGAGCCGTTGAACGTTGTGCGTTACACCGCGCTGGCCGCGATGAACATTGACTGGCCGGCGGACAAGCTGAATGTTTACATCCTCGATGACGGCAAGCGCGAGGAGTTCCGTGCATTTGCGGAAGAGGCTGGCATTGGCTACATGAC
>JAMFTB010000176.1 GCA_026225595.1 Terriglobus sp.
AGGCCATGGACGCAAAGGGTTCCGGATAGTTTGGGTCGTCGGCCCACTCCCATGCGTCGCCCAGGTGCATGTTGTGACAGATGGCCACCATAATGCGGCCGTCAGAATCACGAATGGCACGCCACTTGGGCTGGTAGCCATCCTTCTCATACGTGCGGTTGGTGCGGATGTAGTGCTCGCCCGGAATCTGCATCTTCGCGTCCACGTCATACAGCGTGTGGAAGATTTCATCGTTCTGCTGCAGGTCTTCCACGGGCAGGTTGGGCAGCACCTGCCGCATGCCGTTCATAAAATTTTCCCAGTCTTCCGTGCCATGAAAGTCGTCCACCATCAGGAAGCCGCCCTTCAGCAGATAGTCGTGCAGACGCTTTGCCTCCGGCTCTGTAAATGTCCAGTTCTGCACCTGCACCGCGTAAATCCACGGGTAGTTGAAGATCTCGTCAGAGTCCAGGTTGACCACCTGCTCATACGGCCGACCATCAATCCGCGTGAGCCGGTGCATGGCAATGAGGAACTGCCGGTCTGCCTTGGGATAGTCGCGCGACCACGAGTTGCGGCCCCAGTAGCCGCCGCCAAAGCCGCCATAGCTGCTCATGCTGGAGGCGTAGGCCAGCCGCGACCAGTAAAACTCGCTCTTCACGTTGGCGGGGCTGCTGTCGTTGCCAAAGCCAAAGTCGGCCGTGCGCTGATACGCGCGCAGGCCCAACGCGCAGCACAGGCCGGCCGCTATGGACACAAGCGCGATGCGCGACAGCTTCATGGGCCGGCTCCTGAATGAAGGACGTGCGGCGAGACTATCAGACAACCCAGCCGTCTGATGTCATGGATGACGGATGCCGACTGCCGCTGGTTGCAGCCATCTACGGTTATGGCAGCGATCGTGCGTTTACGGCGTCAAACACGTGCTTGTGGGGCGCGATTCGCTCGTGAGACGATGCAGCCACGTTGCACGTTAGCGGCCTTACTCAAAAGGAGCCCGACGATTTTCGACCGGCGCAAAGTTCTTCAGCTTGGCGGTATGACGGCGCTGGCCGGTGTTGGCCAGTCACGCTGGCCGCTGCTTGCACAACAAGCGATGCAGATGCCCGGCAGCGTCCCGGGTACCACCCACGCCGTGCCCATACTCCCCAAGGCGGATTACGAGCTGCGTATCGCTCCCGTGCAGGTGGAGCTGGACCAGTCGCGTACGCTGTCGACCATTGGCTACAACGGCCAGGCTCCCGGCCCCCTGCTGCGCATGAAGGCGGGCAAGCCCGTTACGGTGGACATCTTTAACGACACGGACACGCCAGAGCTGGTGCATTGGCACGGCATGTTGATTCCTCCAGAGGTCGACGGCACTGAGGAAGAGGGCGCGCCCTACGTTGCGCCGCACAGCCGCAGCCGCGTCACCTTCACACCGGGCCCCGCAGGCACGCGCTGGTACCACTCCCACGCCATGGCCATGGACGACCTGCGCAAGGGTTCCTACACCGGCCAGTTCGGCATTGTGTATGTGGAGGACGGCAACGACAAGGGCGCGTATGACCAGGAGCTTTTCCTGAGCCTGCGCGACTGGGAACCATTCTTCAGCGGCAGCATGGAGGACGACGATGACGACACCCACGACGCGCCCATGCTGGAGAAGCCGCCGCACATAAACACCGACCCCAACGGCCTCGAAGTTGTGTCGATGACCTACTCCATCAACGACAAAGCGCTCGGCGGCGGCGAACCCATCCGCGTCAAGGAAGGTCAGCGGCTGCTCATCCACTTCTGCAACGCGTCTGCCATTGAAAATCGCCGCATCGCACTGGCAGGCCACCAGATGCGCGTCATCGGCCTTGACGGCAACCCGGTGCCCACACCCGCGCTGGTCGATTCCGTCTTTCTGGGCGCGGGCGAGCGCGCGGATGTTGAGATCACCATGAACAAGCCCGGCGTGTGGATCATGGGCGCGACAGAAAAGATGGTGCGCGAAGCCGGGCTGGGCGTGGTGGTGGAATACGCAGGCCAGCACAAGACACCCACATGGGTCGATCCGAAGAAGGCCTTGTGGGACTACACCGCCTTTGCAGGCAAAGGCGCTGCTGCACCGGCGCCAAAGAACATCATCGACATGCACTTTGAAAAGATCCCGCGCGGCATGGGCAAGTTCAACGTGTGGACGGTGAACGGCAAGCCCTACCCCCATGAGCAGGAGTTTGTGCTGCAGCGCGGCGAACGCTACCGGCTCATCATGCGCAACTGGAGCGACGACGCCCACCCCATGCACCTGCACCGCCACCTGTGGGAGCTGGTCGAAATGAACGGCAAAACGGTGGGCCCGGGCCTGAAAAAAGACACCGTCGTGGTGCCCTACTACGGCCGCGCCGTCGTGGACTTCACCGCAGACCAGCCCGGCCTGGCGCTCTTCCACTGCCACATCCAGCAACACATGGACTACGGCTTCAAAGCACTCTTCCGCTACGCGTAGGCACTAACCTAAACCGCCGTCATCCTGAGCAAAGCGAAGGATCCCCGCGATGTTGAACGCCTCGCACAATTCAACCCCATCCCGCTGCAAAAGGCATGCGGGTCGCGGCGGCTGGAAGACGCCGATAGCCGCGGCAGGCCAAATGCCGTTGAGATCCTTCGCTTCGCTCAGGATGACGGCGAGTGCAGATCAGTGGAGATAGAAAAACCCTTCATCCACAGCCGCCTCGCGGTATGCTTTTAGGTGAAGGGAAGGCGAAGAGATGCTGCTTGCTGTAATCGCGCTTCAGGTTCTGCTAATCGTGCTGGTTGTTGCGCTGCTGATGCGCAAAGCCGCTGCGCCCGCGGGTACAGATCCTCGCGTGCAGGGGCTTCCGGACGCGATGATTGGGCTGAGCACGAAGCTGGACGCAACCGACGCCGCCCTGCGCAATAACGTGAGTGAGTTGCGCTATGAGCAGGCCAAAACCGCGCAGGACAACCGCGCCGCTGCCGAGCTTGCCAACCGCGCACTGCGCGAGGAGATCAGCGGCTCCATCACTGCCCTGTCGAAGACACTGAATGACAGCCTTGCAGCCTTTCGCGCCGACAACACAGCCTCTGCTGACAAACTGCGCGAAGCCGTCGTGCGCGACTTCCAAACAATTGGCGAGCGACTCAATACCTTCTTCGCTGAAGCGAGCAAATCCAACCTCGAATCGCAGGAGGCTCTGCACCGCGTCCTCCGCGTGATGAGCGCCGAACAACGCGAAGCGGGTGAGCGTTCGCGGATTGAGCAGCGCGAGGCGGGCGAAAAGCTGCGTGCCACCGTGGAAGCAGGCCTGCGCACGCTGAACACAGACAACGCCGCCAAGCTGGACGAGATGCGCGTCGTCGTCGACGAGAAGTTGCAGTCCACACTGAACGAACGCCTGACCACCAGCTTTGGAGCGGTGAGCGATCAGTTGACGAAAGTTCACGCCGGCCTGGGCGAAATGAAAGAACTGGCAACCGGCGTCTCTGATCTGAAGCGAGTTTTCTCCAACGTCAAATCCCGCGGCGGGGTTGGAGAAATTCAGCTCGGAATGATTTTGGAGCAGATGTTCTCACGGGAACAATACGAGAAAAATGTTGCGATCAAACCAGACTCTGGAGAACGGGTTGAATTCGCACTAAAAGTCCCTCAGGGCAGAGCTACACCCCTGTTACCCATGGATTCGAAGTTTCCACATGAAGACTGGGATCGCCTCGAAAAAGCTTATGAGGTGGGCGGAGAAGAACTAATCCGTGCAGGCAATGCATTTGAAAAGGCGATTCGCATCCAATGCAAAAAGATTAGCGACAAGTACATCTCGGAACCCACGACCCTTCCCCAGGCAATTATGTTTTTGCCTACCGAAGCTCTTTACAGCGAGGTCACGAGACGTGCCGGACTTCAGGCGGACATCCAGCAGAATTTCCACGTGACGATAGCAGGCCCTTCGACGCTGGCCGCGATCCTCATGAGCTTTCGTATGGGCTTCCACTTGGTAGCACTTGAAAGAAAGGGAGACGAGGTCTGGAAGGTTCTGGGCGCAGTAAAGACAGAATTCGGAAAGTTCGAGCTGCTCATGAACAAGGTGGAGCGCAACGTCTCCACGGTCCAGAACAGTCTCAACGACATAGGCACGCGTACTCGCTCTATCAACAAAACCCTACACAACGTAAGCGAACTGAACGCGCCGCCGGAAGCCGCTCCAAGCGGGCTGCTGGCCTTTGACGAGTTCGCAGGCAATGGCGGAGTGGCTCCGCTGCTGGCAGCGCTGGCAGACGAAGAAGAACCCCGCGCTTAAACCTTCTGTAGTGATTCCACTTCGCGGGTGGCCAGTTTGCGGGCCTCAGCGCGGACCGCCTTCTGGCGGTACATGCGCTGGTCGGCCAGCCGCATCAGGTCGGCGGCCTCTGTACCGTCATCCGGGAAGATTGCAACACCCACGCTGGCAGAGATCTGCGCCACGGCTCCGCGATGTGTTAAACCCAGCTCCACCGGCTGCTCCACCGCCTGCACCATGTTCGCCTGAATGCGCAGCGTTTGTGGCATGTCGGACGGGTGAGTGTCCTCAATGTCTGCCTCTCCGGCGGCCGCCAGCCAGCTGCTAATACCTACCGCGATCAGCGAAAACTCATCGCCACCAATGCGCGCCAGCGTGTCTGTGCGGCGGGTGACGGACTGCAGGTTGCCGGCCACGTGGCGCAGAAGGATATCGCCGGCGTCATGGCCCAGTGTGTCGTTGATCTGCTTGAAGCCATCCAGATCAAGGTTGAACAGGGCCACGCGGTGACCGTCGCGGTCGGCGCGCGCCAGCGCATACTGCAGCCGGTCATCAAACAGGCGGCGGTTGGGAAGATTGGTCAGTTCGTCATGCAGCGCCAGCCATTCGCTGCTGCGCAGCTGCCCTTCCAGCAGTACCAGCAGAAAGCCCACCGTGATGATGAACTTCTGCATGTCCCACACCTTTGCCGCAAACGACACCCAGTCCGGGTGACCGGACATTACGATCCACGGATGCGTGAGAAAACACAGCGACCACACCACAAAGCCTGCCACCACCACGATCTTGCCCCGCGATTTACGCGGCAACGAACTGTTAAAAGCAATCGCGCACATGGCATACAGAAAAAACAGGCTGACGTAGATGGTGGTGCGGTACTGCATCACGTTGGTGGTGATCGCCAGCGGCGTCCACACCACGGCAAAGGCGGCGTAATACTTCCAGCCGCGACGCAGGTAGGCACACGACACCACAGCCGTAAGTATTCCCAGACCGATGCACAGCCAGTACGCCCACGGCGAACGCACGTTGCAGCCGTACAGGGTGAGCAGCACCAGGTGAGGCGCGGCATTTGCCCATAGAAAGTGTTCGCTATGGGGCATGCGGCGCAGGTCGTACGAAGCGGAGCGCAGAAACAGCACGCCGGCCAGCAGGTACGCCTCCAGCGACACCACGTAGGTGGCACGGTGCAACGAAGGGTCCAGTCCGGGAATGGTATAGGCAATATGCGCCGCATACTCCAGCAGGATCAGGATGAGCCCCGCAGTCCACAGCCGCATCTGGGCGCGGCGATCCCGGCCGCGCAGCGTCACCAGGACGATGACCAGCAGAGACATGGCAAAAAAATCAGGAAGCAGAAGATAATCCATGAAGCCTTTGCGTCCCGGCAGCCTGTGGAATCAACCTGTCGCAGACTCTCTGGAAGCCATTTTCCCAAATAACGGTGAAAATGGCGCAGCATACACGGAATTGTAAGCGGCCATTAGGACAACTGATGCAAAATCTCCACTTGGGATATTCAATGTGCGCTACTGGACCCACATCTGGCGCAGGCCGCATGGAGGCACTCTGGTATCAGAGCCGGTGGCTCTGTACACTGGTTAGCGGCTCGGTACACAGGCGCGAGTAGCGATACACTATGCGCTCGCGGTTCGCCCGCCAGCATCTTATGGGGTGCGGTGGAGTTTGCCGGCACAGGTTTGGCAGTTCGTTAGGTTTGGAAACAAAGTTTTTTACACAAGGCTTAGTCCTAGGAGATAGCAAGATGGCATCGGTTGACGAGAAGGTGAAAAGCATCATTGTGGAGCAGCTGCAGGTGGACGAGGCCGAGGTAACCCCCGGCGCATCCTTCCAGGAAGACCTGGGCGCAGACTCGCTCGACGTTGTGGAGCTGGTGATGCAGTTTGAGGAAGCCTTCGACATTCAGATCCCTGACGAAGACGCTGAGAAGATCAAGACCGTTAAGGACGCGACGGATTACATCGAAGCGCACGCAAAGGCGAAGTAAATCGTGGCAGAACCAAGAACCATCCCCGCGCGTCGCGTGGTCGTTACGGGCATCGGACTGATCTGTGGCATTGGCAATACTGCCCCTGCCATCTGGGAAAGTCTGATGGCCGGCAAGAGTGGCATGGCGGAGATTACGGGATTTGGCCTTGAGGGCCATCCCGTCCGCTTTGCCGCAGAGGTCAAGGATTTTGACCCGCATGTGTTTATTGAGAAGAAGGAGGCCCGGAAGATGGGCCGCTTCATCCACTTTGCACTTGCCGCTTCGGCGGAAGCCATGGCGCACGCGGGCCTGCAGGTGACGCCGGAAAACGCTGAGATGATCGGCGTTCACATCGGCAGTGGCATCGGCGGATTCGACATCATCGAACGCGAGCACACCAACCTGATGAATGGTGGCCCGCGCAAGATTTCGCCGTTCTTCATCCCTGCCTCGATCGTCAACCTGGCCGCCGGCCATGTGTCGATCAAGTACGGCGCCAAGGGACCGAACGAGGCGACGGCAACAGCCTGCACCACCTCCGCACACGCCATTGGCGACGCCTACCGCACCATTCAGCGCGGCGATGCGGATGCAATGATTGCGGGCGGTTCAGAAGCCACCATTACGCCGCTGTGCGTGGGCGGCTTCGCCAGCATGAAGGCGCTTTCCACCCGCAATGACGATCCGGTGCATGCATCCCGTCCCTGGGACAAGGATCGTGACGGCTTCGTCATTGGTGAAGGCGCAGGCATCCTTATTCTGGAAGAGCTGGACTTCGCACTCGCACGCGGAGCCAAAATCCTCGGCGAAATCGTCGGCTACGGTATGAGCTCAGACGCCTTCCACATGACTGGTATGGCTCCCGAAGGCGAAGGCTGCGCACGTGCCATGCGGAATGCGCTCAAGTCCGCAGGACTTCAGCCGGAGCAGATCGACTACGTCAACGCGCACGCCACCAGCACACCGCTGGGAGACGCGATGGAATCCAAGGCCATGGAAACAATCTTCGGTGAGCACGCGTTGAGCCACAAGCTCCTCGTCAGCTCCACCAAGTCCATGACCGGCCATCTCCTCGGCGGCGCAGGCGGTCTGGAAGCAGGCATTACGTTGATGGCCATGGAACACAACATCGTTCCACCCACCATGAATCTGGAAAACGTGGACCCGGAATGCCGCCTGAACTACGTGCCCAACACGCCCGTAAAGGCAGAGCTGAACTACTGCCTGTCAAACTCGTTCGGCTTCGGCGGCACCAACGGCTCACTCATCTTCAAGCGCTGGACGGAATAGTACTTCGGCACTTCACGCCGTTCTCGACGCGCTTTGCGACGTGATTCCTGCAACAATGATTGAGCATAGAAAGCCCGGCCTCGCGCCGGGCTTTTCTGTGTCTGTGTGCAAGACGATTCGCTGCAACGCGAGAATCCTTCGCGTACTTTGCGTAACCTTAGCGCCCTTAGCGTTCTGTTTTTCGTTGATGAACCGCTGCATCCTCAACGGAACAGCAAACCGTGTAGCCTCAAGAAGTAATGGAAGCTCATTTTTTCCGGTTGAGTCTGCGGATGCTTGGAGTCACACTGTGGCTGTGGGCTGAGCCTGCCGACAACATCCTGGGTCCCGACCACTCCCTGCGTAACCTGCGCCCACTGCGCTTCCGCACTGAGAGCGAAGCCCTCCGCGCGCTGGCCGCCGCAGACTTAGGTCAGTGGAGCAGTTTTCCCCAGGACGGCATCCATGCCACGCTGAGCCACCTGCAACTGCGAGCCATCGGCTTCCGCGGCAACTTCTAAGCCAATCGATTTAAGGCGATCAAAGCCATGTCCTGCCGGACGGGCCCGCTACGCGCGGGGAGTTCTCACGCCTTTTTACGGGGATAATATACTTGACACACAAGGCGATTTTAACTAGTCTAGATACATGAAGACGCCGCACACATTGCAGGAAGCAATCATCTACTTTTCGGATGTACAGCGTTGCTTTGAGTATGCGGTTAACCTTCGCTGGGAGAACGGTGCAGTCATCTGCCCGCGCTGCGGATCGGACAAACATTCGTTCATCTCAACCCGCCGTCTCTGGTCATGCAAGGGCTGCAAAAAGCAGTTCACGATCAAGGTTGGAACGGTTATGGAAGACAGCCCCATCAGCCTAGACAAGTGGATGGGCGCAATGTGGATGCTGGCGAATTGCAAGAACGGCGTGAGCAGCTACGAGGTCCACCGGTCCCTTGGCATCACGCAGAAGTCTGCATGGTTCATGCTCCAGCGTATCCGCCTAGCCATGCACGATGATGACAGCACGCCACTGGGCGGCATCGTGGAAATGGATGAGACGTTCGTAGGCGGCAAGGTCAAGAACATGCACAAGGCCAAGCGCGCGAAGATACAGGGCAAGCTTCAGGGCGGCGCTGGTAAGACCGTTGTTGTAGGAATGCTAGAGCGTGGTGGCCGCGTACGCGCTGGCGTCGTAGCGGAACGCACCAAGGCCATTCTGCTGGAGATTGCACACGCTCACGTTGCGCCGGATGCCACGCTAATGACCGATGCTCTGCGTGACTATCAAGGTGTGAACCTTGCCCATGAGGTCATCAACCACGCAGAAGCTTATGTGCGCGGCCATGTTCACACCAACGGCATTGAGTCGTTCTGGTCGATGCTGAAGCGGTCGCTGGGTGGTACATACATCTCAGTCGAACCGTTCCACCTGTTTCGTTACATCGATGAGCAGATGTACCGCTACAACAATCGCCGCGACTACAACGACCGTATGCGGTTTGAGAATGTGATGGCTGGCGTGTTCGGTAAGCGCATCACTTATGCCGAACTCACCGGCGGGATGTCGGCACACTAAGAAACGGCAAGGACGAGGCAAGCACCATTAGCCCTTTGCCGGTCGCACAGATGGTCGCTTAGGCAGTTCCTTGTCCTTGACGTTTTCCTTTGGCGTTTTGAGGAGGCGGGACATTCCTTGCTTGAATCTTTCGTGGGCCTCTGGGCCTTCGTGGTATTCCTGTTTCATATGTGGCTCATTGTAAGCGCACCCACCAACAGGATGAACGCATGCCAGTAGAGGATGGCAGCAGCAATGGAGCTGAGCAGCAAGGTCTCCCCGCGAATGCGGCCTTTCAAGTTGCTGCTAATCAAAACCCACCATCCACACCAGTTGACAAAAATTCCGGCGACCAAACAGCCAAAGAACTGAAAGAGATAAAGCGGGGTGAACGTTATCTTATTTGGATTGGCATCCTTACTCTCATAGTCAACTGCAGCATAGCGTTCATCTACTGGCAAGAGTTGATAGAAATGGTGGGAGTGGCTGGACAAACTGACGCTCTTACGCGCTCCTATCGAAGCCAAGCCCGAGATATTTCTACCCTTGCAAAAGAAACGCATGAGATTGCCGTACAGTCTCTGACGCAATCCCAGCAGACCACCAAAATCGCAACCGATACGCATGAATTGGCGGTCCAAGCCGGTATTCAATCTCGCGCCACGAGAAACGTTGCTATCAACATGCAAGGGCAGCTCGACACGATGAAAATGCAGGTGGAATTGGCTGAGCGTCCCAGAATTTCGATACGTGTGAATTCTGAAGGTCCCCTGACCTTCGTCAAGGATTATTCCGGAAAAGACAAGGTGAGGGTGCCTCTGACTATTACGTACCACAATTCGGGCCCTACTCCCGCATTGGTGATCGTCCAATTTCGTAAGTTGGCTACGGATGTTTATGCATACATGGCGGGAAATAAAAATCAAGAAGGCCAGCAGAAATCTGTGCGAGACGTGTGTTTGGAGAACACCGACCTCTACAAAACATCCGATGAGATTCTTCCGGGCACAGACGAGAGTGGCCCAGCCATCGTGGAAGGGACCATCAACCCGGCTTTTATTACCCAAATAAATCCAATGCTGACCGCCTGCATCTCGTATAGGTCCAGCTTCGGGAAGAAGGTCTACCACTCTGAGATTGGATATTCCATCTCGACTAAGGACGGAGCGCTGCCCTTCGGACTGACTGTCCCCGAAAGCGATCTTAGAATTCAAGAAATTGGCGGCAGCAAGCATGCCGATGATGATGAGAAATAACGCTGCCCTGTCACGGAGTCTCATTCTGACTCCTTCCGGGCCTGTGCGTCAAGTATATTATTACCCTTTTTACTGCTTCGCGTGGCCCTCCCGATGGTCGGGATCAAACGCATCACCACCAAAGATTTGTCATCCTGAGCGAAGCGCAGCGAAGTCGAAGGACCTGCATTTCGCCGGCACCGGCATAAATTTCAAATCCTGACCAACGGGAAGGCCACGCGAAGCAGTAAAAAGGCGTGCAAACGCCCGCCCTCCGCGCAGGAGGCCCGTCCGGCAGGACTAAAGTTCTGCGGCTTGCAGGAGCATGGCCTCTGCGGCCAGTGGGCCACCGGGGTCGTCTTCGTGCTTGTAGTAGACGTAGACATCGCGGCTGTCGCTGAGCGCGCGGAACTTCGCGGCGTGGTCTGCGATGGTTGCGTCGTCGTAGCCGTGTTCGCGGCGCAGGCGGAAGCAGGCAAAGTTCGGCGCGGTATGCACCTCAGGCGTGGAGAGGGTATCGCTTGAGGCTACGCAGACGGCCGCTCCCGCAGAGCGCAGCACGGACCACGTGGCTTCCGTAAACCAGCTTTCGTTGCGGAACTCAAAGCAGACGCGGCCACCGTTTGTTCTGAAGCCAACCATCTGCGGCAGCGCCAGGAAGGACTCCAGTCGCGCCACGTCGGCCTTCAGATTCGGCGGCAGTTGAAAGAGCAGGCAGCCCAGCGCACCGGCAGAGCGCACAGGCTCCAACGCGGTCAGGAAGCGGTCAACTGCGTCACCACACTCCTTCAAACGCAGGCGGTGCGTGATGGTCTCTGGCGCTTTAAAGGAGAAGCGGAAGCGTGGCGGTTCTGCTGGCGCGGCAAGCTGCGCCGCAGCCAGCCAGCCCTGCAGCTGCGGCACCGTGGGCGTTGCGCGAAAGGTGTAGTTCACCTCAACCGAGTTGAGGCGCGAGGCGTAGTGCTCCAGAAAGCGTTTGGCCGGCCATTTCGCGGGGTAGAAACCCGGCTTCCACGTGGGGTAGGCCCAGCCGGAGGTGCCTGCAAAGAGTGTGCCCATGCCAAGAAGACTCTCATATTTCTTGCTGTGTCCTGCCGGACGGGCCCGCTGCGCGCGGGGCGGGTGCTCACGCACCTTTTTACTGCTTCGCGTGGCCTTCCCGTTGGTCAGGATGGGATGTATCGTCAATCTCTCTTCCCGACCAACGGGAGGGGCCGAGGCGAAGCCAGTAAAAAGGCGTGCAAACGCCCGCCCTCCGCGTAGGAGGCCCGTCCGGCAGGACAGGTGGCAGAAACGGCAACGGACGCCCTTTTGAGGCGTCCGTTGCACACATTTTTGGGGCGGCTAGAGGGATTTGAACCCTCGACATCGGGTGCCACAGACCCGCGTTCTAACCCCTGAACTATAGCCGCCGTGACCGTCTTCAATTCTAACAGGCATTTGCCGCCAGGGCCTTTCTCGCCGCCAGAGGCCTTATGCTGCACACATGGTCACAGCCACCAGCACGCCGCAGCCCCAGAAGCCATCCCGGATGCTCTCCGTGGATGTGCTGCGCGGGTTGACCATCGCGTTCATGATCCTCGTGAACAGCCAGCAGGGCTACCGCGTCTTTGGGCAGCTGCACCACTCTGACTGGAATGGCGTGACGCTGACGGATGTGGTCTTCCCCATGTTTCTGCTGCTGGTGGGCGTCTCCGTGGTGCTGTCAACGGAGGCGCGGCTGGCGCGTGGTGCCACGAAGCGGACGCTGGCCGTGCAGATTGTGCGGCGCGCCGTGGTGCTGTTTCTCTTCGGCATGATCGTCAACACATTTCCCTTCACCGACCTTGGTCCGCACCTGAGCCATGTGCGCTACTATGGCGTGCTGCAGCGGACGGCGCTGTGCTACCTGGCCGTTGGCCTGCTGTCGTTGCTGCCGGGCTGGAAGATTAAGGCGGCCACAGCGATTGCATGCGTAGTGGGCTACTGGGCGCTGATGCGTTTTGTGCCGGTACCCGGTTACGGCGTGCCCACGCATGGCGTGGCGATCAATGATCCTGATGGCAACCTGACCGCCTGGCTTGACCGCGCCATCTTTGCGCCGTCGCACCTGTATGAGAAGACGCACGACCCCGAAGGTCTGCTTTCAACCCTGCCTGCCATCGGCACCACGCTGCTGGGACTGCTGGCAGGCCTGTGGCTGCGCGCGAATCGAAGCATCGAAGAAAAGATCCGCGCTTTAGGATGGGCGGCGACTGCGCTGATCCTTGCCGGGTGGGCGTGGAATGCAGAGTTCCCCATCAACAAAAAGCTTTGGACCAGCTCGTATGTGTTGTTTACCGGCGGGGACAGCCTGCTGCTGCTGGCTGTGGCTATCTACTTCATCGACGGGAAACGCATTGGCCGCAAGCAAGGCGCTGAGCATCCTGCGTTGTACATGCCGCTGCTGGTCTTTGGCACGAATGCCATCACGGCGTACATGATCTCTGAGCTGATCTTTGGCGCGTCTGCTCTGCTGCCGTGGCCGGACGATGGTCCGCTGCGCGCGTGGTGGGGCTGGCTGGCGGCGAATGTGCAGGCTTACGGCATGGCGTCGCTCATCTTCAGCATTACCGTCACACTCATCACATGGCTGGCCGTCTATCCGCTCTATCGCAAACGGATCTTCCTGCGCGTTTGAACTGCGGCAGCGCGTATGAAAGCAGACCCTCAGGGGCTAAAGCCCCCTTATTTGATGGTTTCTTGCGGCACGGCTGAAGCCGTGCCCTTCCGATTCCTGCCACAAGGAATGGGAGTGCCGGGATGGGGCCAATCCAGTACCAGTGCGTTGCTGCATGTTTGCGGCTCGATGCTTTGTCGCTGGTGTTCCGCGACGTTTCCCTGCATCCTAAGTAGCAGCGATGCCGCCCATCAACAGCTCCGAGCCTGAGATTCTGCGCCCACGCATGAACCGCGGTGCAGACCTGTTCAGCGACCGCAACCTGGACCTGCTGTCGCACCTGCTGGATGACTTTCTCCGCATCCCCGGCACGCAGATTCGCTTTGGCCTGGACGGCATCGTCGGCCTGATCCCGGGCGTGGGCGACATCATTGGCGCGATGGCCTCGTGGATCATCATTCTGGCCGCGTGGCTGCGCGGAGTACCGCGGGTAACGCTGGCGCGGATGCTGGCCAACGTGGCGATTGAAACCATCGTGGGCACCGTGCCCATCCTGGGCGATGCTTTTGACATTGCCTGGAAGGCCAATCGCAAAAACTACCTGCTGCTGGAACGCGCCATTGGCAACATTCCCGCCTATGGTGCGGACCCTGCGTACG
The DNA here is from genome assembly GCA_026225595.1 of Terriglobus sp. Classification (GTDB taxonomy): domain Bacteria; phylum Acidobacteriota; class Terriglobia; order Terriglobales; family Acidobacteriaceae; genus Terriglobus. Next base: position 13,593 of record JAMFTB010000176.1, read on the forward strand.
GCGTGCCAACCACAGGCGGTTACACGAGCCAGCCAACGCTGACGCGCGGTGCGACGCTGCAGCAGCGCAAACGCCACGCCTTGAGTGACTGGATGTTTCTCTTCTGGCTGTTCATGGGGATGTTGCTGCTGCTGGCCATTCCACTGGTGCTGCTGGCATGGCTTGCGGGCAGGTTCTTCGCCATGGGCGCGCACCACGCATAGAGCCTTTGCGTAGCAAACCTAACCATTTTTCCTGCTTTCAGGCGCATTTCTATTGGCGAGCAGCGTGTCCGCGCCGTACAGTGGCCGTATGCCCCAGAATCGCCGTTCCTTCCTGAAGCTATCGGCCCTTGCCGGCGCCTTTTCGACCAACAGCCTCTTTCGCCAGGCGCACGCCGAGGAGTGGGAGGCGGCGACGCGCAACGTGTCGCATCTGCCGCTGAATGAGGTCGCGCAGAACGAGGACTACTGGAGCGTGATCCAGCGCGGCTACTCGGTCAGCCCGCTGGTGCTGAACCTGAACAACGGCGGCGTCTCGCCCGCGCCCATCGTCGTGCAGGAGGCGGTCACCCGCTACAACGAGCTGACCAACGAAGGCCCGTCGTACTACATGTGGCAGATCCTGGATGAGGGTCGCGAGCCGCTGCGCGCAAAGCTGGCGCACCTGGCCGGCACCTCGCCGGAAGAGATTGCCATTGACCGCAACGCGACGGAAGCTCTGAACACCATCATCTTTGGCGTGCCGCTGAAGGCAGGCGATGAAGTTTTGGGAACGACCTATGACTACGGCCACATGATTCAGGCATACCAGCAGCGCCAGTTGCGCGAGGGCATCGTCTACAAGCAGATCAACCTCAATTTCCCCAAATTTCCAATGGACGATCCCGATGCCATCGTGAAGGCCTATGAGCAGGCCATGACACCCAAGACCAAGCTGGTGCACATCACCCACGTCATCAACCTGCAGGGGCAGATCATGCCGGTGCAGCAGATCGCCGACATGGCGCATGCGCGCGGTGCGGAAGTGATCGTCGACGGCGCACACTCCTTTGGCCTTATGGACTTCAAAATCCCCGACCTGCACTGCGACTACTTTGGCACCAGCCTGCACAAATTTCTATCCGCACCCATCGGCACCGGCATGATGTGGATCAAGCGCGACAAGATCGCGCAGGTATGGCCGCTGTTCTCATCCGGCACGCCGCACAGCCCCAACATCCGCAAGTTTGAAGAGATTGGCACACGCAGCTTCCCGCTGGAGCAAGGCATTGGCGAAGCACTGAATTTTCATGAAGCGATTGGCCGCAGCCGCAAGCAGGAACGTCTCTTCTACCTGAAGACGTACTGGACCAGCCGCGTGGAAAAGATGAAGGGCGTCAAGCTGCACACCTCCGCCAAGCCGGAGTATTCCTGCGCCATTGGCACCGTCAGCATGGAAGGCTACACGCCGTCCGAACTGTCACAGGCACTGTTCAAGCAGTACAAGATCCACGTCGTACCCATCAACATGGACGACCTCAAATGCCTCCGCGTGACGCCGCACGTCTACACCTCCATCGCCGATCTTGACCGCTTCGTCAGCGCCATTGGAGAGCTGGCCGCAGCGAAAAACGCATAGCTACATCTTTTGAAAGGAACGATGTCCTGCCGGACGGGCCTCCTTCGCGGAGGGCGGGTGCTCGCGCACCTTTTTATTGGCTTCGCCTCGCGCCTCCCGATGGTCGGCATGAGCATCTGATCCTGACCAACGGGAAGGCCACACGAAGCCGTAAAAAGGCGTGCAAACGCCCGCCCCGCGCGTAGCGGGCCCGTCCGGCAGGACACTTAGAACAGGATTTCGCTTTCACGTCGTAAAATAGAGAGAGTCGGGGCGTAGCGCAGCCTGGTAGCGCATCTGCTTTGGGAGCAGAGGGTCGGGAGTTCGAATCTCTCCGCCCCGACCATCCTTTCCTCAATCCCTCAAAACTTTTGCATTCGCGCCGTCTGTGCTCTGCGTATTTTCTGCAGATGCCGGAGGGACCACATGCGTACCGTTTCCGTTTCATCCCTTTTGATGTTCCTTTCCATTGCCTCAATCAGCCTGCCTGCCCAGCAGGGCGTGCTGAACATGAGCGCCGCAAACCAGGACTGCCCGGTTGATTTCTCCCTTGAGAAGAACAGCCACAACGGCGCTGTGAGCCCTGTGCAGCGCGCTGGCCCGAGTCCTGTGCTAACCGACCGGCAAAGCAGCGAAGCGACTGCAAAGCGATCTGTACAGGCCACACTGAGCGCGCGGGATGGCAAGGTCATCTCGGACGCAACCATTACCCTGTATGCGCCGCGAATCTCAAACCGTGCGACGCCGGCGAAGGTTATTTTTGGGCAGACTGCGGAGCCCGCCCTGGTGACGAAGACCTATCACCTGTCGCAGGGCCGGACTCTTAATGGCATCGCCGCCAAGGGTCCGCTGACCGGCGATCTCGAGCTGCTGGACACCATGGCGGGCGTTGAAAGTGCGTCGATCCGGAGCGTGAGCTATGCGGACGGGACAACGTGGCGACCGGTGAATGGTGCGGCCTGCGTGGCTGCTCCGCATGGCTTTACCCAGATCGCTGCGCGGTAGACCTGCTCGCGCAGCATCAGATGCAGACGCTATGCTGCTCTACAGATGAACTCTGAATCGAACACCCCACCCACACCGTGGCGCGAGGCGCTGATCGCGCGCATCCGCGTGGAGGCGTTGCCGCCGGAGAAGTTTTCGCACCAGGCGCGGCTGTATGCGCTGACTGTGCAGATTGCCGCAGCCGGCCCCGCCGTGGACGACGATATATTGTTTGCCGCAGCGTGGTCGCACGACTTGGGCGTCTTCGTGGGTCATCGTCCAGAAGACCCCGAGCAATTGAAGCAGTGGAACTCCACCGCCTACACGCTGACGGCGGCAGGTCCGCTACTGCTGCAGTGTGGCTTCCCCGCGGAGAAGCTGCCTGCGGTGATCGAATGCATCCGCACGCATGAGGCTCAGTACGAACCCACCACGCCGGAGGGCATCATCATGCGCGATGCTGATCTGCTGGAGCAGTTGGGTTCCGTGGCAGTGATGCGCACCGTCGCGAAGATTGCGCAGGACACCCGCTTCATCACCTTTGCAGACGCGGTACGGTCGCTGCGCCACGCGCTGGAGACGGTGCCGCCACACATCCGTCTGGTGAAGACCAAGGAGCTGGCAGCGCCGCGAATCGTCGCTCTGCAGGCCTTTTTGGACGCGCTGGACGCAGAATCCAACGGCCTGCTGGGGTTTGAAACCGGCCTCTGAAAGCCTCCTGTCCTGCCGGATGGGCCCGCTGCGCGCGGGGCGGGTGCTCACGCACCTTTTAGCTGGCTTCGCCGTGGGTCTTCCGTTGGCCAGCGTGCGGATTTGCGGCGGCCATCCCTCAGGGGCTAAAGCCCCTTTCTTCATGAGAGTGGCTTGCGGCACGGCTGAAGCCGTGCCCTTACGATTCTTGCCACACGGGACGTTCTAGCCGCCACCAGCGGAATGCAGGTCCTTCGACTTCGCTGCGCTTCGCTCAGGATGACAAGAATTTGTGGGAGCGGGAGAAGCAGGTCCCTCCACTTGCTTCGCTCCGGTCGGGGATGGACAGGTTATAGGAACACGAAGCGCTAGCGGTCCATGATGGCGCCGTCGGCGATCCATTTCACTATCGCTGCAATGTCGCTGTCTGAGAGCTTGTCTTTGGGTGGCATGGGCATGGGGTGGTCGCCGGGGCCTGCGTGCCGCACCGCCTGCACCAGTGTGCTGTGTTCGGGGTCGCCAGGGATGACGTCGACCCCGTTTTTGCCGCCCTTCAGCAGCTGTTCGCGCGTGCTGAGATTGAAATTCCCTTTGTGATTCATGCCGAAGTGGCAGCGATAGCAATTCTGCCGAAACACTGGCTTCACAGCGGTGTTGAAGTAGGTGAGCGCTGCCGCCTGCTGCGGTGTGGAGGGGTGGAAGGTGGGCGGCGGTTCAGGCTCAGGGCCGCAGCCGGTCGTGGCCAGCAGGACGCCTGCGGCAACTACGGCCAGCAACATCCGGACACTTTGATTTGCGCTGATTCGGGGATAGGACATGCCACTCCCAAGGTACGACAACCGGGACGAATGCCTTAGAGCGGCCTCATCCGTTCCTTGAGAACCACCTTACCTGCGGCTGCAATGTTGGCATAACGCATGCAGTTGGACAGGGTGCACGCCGAAAGGCGACCCGTAACCGATCAGTTACGACTCCGGCTGGTCACTTTTGAGGAAGCGTTTTACCGCCTACGCTGAAAGGGCTCTGATGTTTGATTCTTCGCGACCGGACCACCCCATGTCCGCATCCTTGCACGGATTGTTCGCGCGTTCTCTCTCGCTTCCCTCTGCAAAGTTGGCGATAGCGGCTGTGCGCCTGGTGGCCTTGCCGTTCGTGGCCCTGCCGCTGCTGATGGCGCTGCCTGCCTTCGCCACCACGCCGAAACACAAGCCCGCTGCGCACACTGTTCCCACTGCACACGCAACCATCTCAAAGCACGGGACCGCTTCCTCATCTGAAACGGTGCGTGCCCGGGCAGCACAGGCTGCGCTGGCCGCCAAGGCAGAACGCCTGCGCGGAGCTGGTGAAGGCGCGCATAGAAAGACACATGAAGCGGCAGCCGAAACAGCCCGCACGCAGACTCCAAAAGCACACGCCGCACCTGCAACGCACCCGATACCGGTGATGACGGCTGCATCGTCCGACTTCACCGACCGCGCAGCCGATCGCGCCACACAGGACCGTGTCCACGCCTGGTACAAGGCACGCAGCATGTCTGGAGCCTCCGGCACACTGGCACAGGCCACGGGCAATGGCTCGCCCCGCGAAGCCGACGCAGTTGCACTTGCCGCCGACAGCACCCTGGGCTCTCCTATTGTCCGCGTCGTTCCAAAGCCCGCGCAGAAGGCCACCACCCCGCAGCCTGATCTGTCGACCGTAGCGCGCAAAGCCACCGTTGAGGACTTTGATCGCGCAGTGCAGCAGCGGTCGCAGACGATACGCACTGTTCAGGCAGAGCAGGCGCGCACCAACACCGACGATGACGACGCAGCAGAAGCCGCGCAGAGCCACATTCCAAGCACTGCGCCCACGGAACGCGTGGCAGCGCCGTTTGCCCATGGCGATCTACTGGCTCCAGTGGCAATGGCAGCTGCTGCGGCATCCGCTCCCACCGCATCTCGCGCCATGGGTTCATCCGCAACAAACTCAGACTTCCTGAGCTATCGCCCCGAGAGCGCAGCGGTTGCGCCCGCGACAGCAGCAACAACGGCAGCTGCACCGGCAAACATCTCCGCCGCAAACCTTGCGGCGTCGCAGGCACTGCGTCCGCAGGGATTAAAGCCCGCGTCCGTTGTGCGCATTGCTCCCGCGCCCGCCATCGTCGCTGTGAAGCGCGCTCCGCTTGACCCGGCGGTAGTTGACGCCATGACGGACGAGACATTTGAAAGCGACGACACACCCGCGCAGACCGCTCACGCTGCCGTGGTCGTGACCTCACGGACGGCCAAAGCCGACCCTGTTGCTCGCCCTGCGTTGGACACCGCCGCCGACGATAGGAACCTGAATGCAAGCGGTCCTACCGTCAACGTGAACCTGTATGACAATCGCGGGCACCTGGTGATGATTCCGCCCATGAAGGGAACGCACGAAATTCTTGTGCACCAGAACCAGATGGCGCTGGCCGATGGCCTGGATCGCATTGAAGACGAAGATCAGCTGCTGGATATGCGCAGGCTGAAGCTGCTGGTGGCGCTACCCGACAACGACGCCATTGAAGTGGATGAGCGGCTGCCCGCAGACCGTCGCTATGCGCGGCCGTGGTCGGTAAAGTTTTTGAACGACATGGGCCGTGCGCACTACGCGCGCTTCCACACGCCGCTGGTCATTACATCGGCTGTGCGCACCGTGGCCTTTCAGCGCCGGCTGATGCTGACCAACGGCAACGCCGCGCCGCCAACGGGTGAGGTCGCATCACCGCATCTTTATGGACAGGCGCTGGACATTGCCAAGCACGGCATGAGCATCACAGAAATTGCATGGATGCGCGCCTACCTGACGCCGGTTGAGGGCGAAGGCAAGATTGACGTGGAAGAAGAGTTCCAGCAGGCGTGCTTCCACATCAGCGTCTATCGCCGCTACCTGGGCGTGCCCACGCGCAAGGCCGCAGCGGCGCGCACACTGCAGGCAAAGGAAACGCCCGCTCCGCAGCCTGTAACTGCAGGCAAGAAGCACCACCTGCCAACGGCAATTCTTGCAACGGGTCTTCGCTAGACTCTGGCGACTGCCCTGGATTAAGTTTGCAACGGCAGGGCTTTTCATAGCCCTGCCGTTTTCCTTTTCGTTGTCGCTTTTAGAAGCGCAGTCGCAATGCAAGTTGAATGCTGCGTGGGTCGCCGACTGCAGTGGCCGCTCCAAAACCCGCTGCCGGCGTTGTGGGATACACGCCGCTGCCGAAGGTGCCATTGGGCACCATGTCGTTGCGGTGATTCAGTACGTTGAAGGCCTCAGCCATTGCCTCTGCAGACCAGCGATCACCCATTCTGAAGCTGCGGCTGAGACGCGCACTGACGGTGAAGAAATCAAAACCAACACCCGCGTTGCGCCCCAGCAGCGATCCGCTCTGTGCTTGCCTGCATGCAGTGGTCAACGTTTCTGCAAGGCATGGCCGCAGCGTGGTTCCCTGCAGGCTGGTGGTGCCGCTGGTGATGTTGAAGGGCAACCGGGATGTGTACTGCAGAATGCCGCCAAGCTGCCATCCACCAAGCAACGCGCCGCGTGCGCCGCCGGGCTTCACCGTGGAATGCAGCGTTGCATCAAAACTCACACGATGCCGCTGGTCATCGTCTGAGCGGGCGCGATCATCGCCGATGCGGAAGTTGTTGACCGGCGCAGAAAAGAAGAACTCGCTCACGTCATCAATCGCTCGCGACCACGTGTACGACAGCCGCGCCGATCCCCACGACACAGGCCGCTGCACCACAGATACGGCGAGGCCGTCATACTGCGAATCGGCCGCGCCGAAGTACTGCTTCACATTGCCCAGCGCGGGGTTTGGCCGCGTGCCATCAGGATTGATGTTGAGGTTGATGGACGCCAGCAGATGCAGACCGTGTACATGCTGGTAGCTCACATCCACCGTGGTGCGCGGACCCAACGCCTGCTCCAGCTCTGCGCTTGCCTGCAGTGACGATGAGTTGGGCAGGTGCGGATCCATGGTGCTGAAGTTGAGCAGCGCACCCGTTGGCGCAGCCGCTGCGACTGCAGGAAATGTGGGCGCGCCCGCGCCGCCGGGCGAGAAGGTATAGCTGGCCAGCACGGCCTTCGTTGGGTCTGTGGTGTTGTTTGCTGAGAGCAGCGCATTCGCCAGCGGCCGCAACTCAACGCGGTCATAAAAGTAACCGACGGATGCACGCACAACCGTACTGTCGCTTGGGGCAAAAGCCACGCCCAGCCGCGGCGATACGTTGTTCGTGTCTGCCGCGACGGTGGGCAGACCCGCCACGTCGTAACGCAGGCCCGCGTTCACCGTCAGCCGTTTGAATGGCCGCCACTCATCCTGCAGGTAGATGCCAAGGTTAGGGTTGTGCAGCGTCGTGGTTGGCGGGCCAAATGTTTGCGTATAGCCCTGCGTGTTGTACGCGCCAGCATTGAACGCAGCCAGCGATGCAAACGTGTACGAGCCGCGCGACTGCATGGGAAACGTAATCGTGGTGGAGTTGAATAGGAAGTCTGCGCCAACGCGTGGTGTGTGCGTGCCGCGCTCAACGGTTACGTTCTCTGCAACCTCACCCAGTAGGTTGCGCCGCGCTATGGGCGAGGAGGAGAAGCGTCCAAACGTGGCCACGCCTGCGATCGCAACGGTTGGTCCCACACTGTCATTCGGCGGCGCGTCCAGATTGTCAAAGGTCAGCTGCGCGCGCGTTTCGCTCAACACAGATTGCGTTGCCGCAAACACGTTGCTGAAGGCGATGTTGTTGTTCAGGTCGCGAACCGCGGTGCCATCGCTAACGGCAGCCAGGCCGCCAACGCCGCGTGCATTCACCGCATTCAAACGGTACAGGCTGTAGCGCACGGTAAAGCTGTCGCGTTGGCCGCTTCGCGCATCAATGCGGCCAAACAGATTGTCTGTATGCACCGTCGTTGGGTAGAGCGTCGCCGCTCCAGTGCCAACCGTGAGCAGCGGACCTCCATACCCCGTTGCCGTCAGCCGCGTGTTGATGGCCGCAGCAGATGCAGGCGCGATGGTGATGATGCCGTCCGTGTTGAGACGGCGGCCCTCGTAGTTCGTGAAGAAAAACGTATGACGCAGCTTGAGCGGCCCGCCCACACTTGCACCGAACTGCCCCTGCGTCAGCGGCAGCGTGCTGCGGCTCAGCGCATTCGTCGCATTCAGCCGCTGGTTGCGCAGGTAGCCGTAGATGCTGCCACGCAACGTGTCTGTGCCAGAGCGCGTGACCACGTTAAAGTAGCCGCCAAGCGCGCGGCCATACTCCGCCTGCCCGCCGCTGGTGACCACCTGGAACTCCGCAACGGTATCCATGCCCAGCACGTTGCCTGCAAGGCCCGCAGCATCATCGTTGGCGGAGAGGCCGTCGATGACAAAGCTGTTGGAAAAATTCCGCTGGCTGTTGACGGAGTAGCCTTGCCCAAGCACCGCGCTGGTCTCTGCAAACACCTGGTTTGACGCGGTGTTGGTCTGCGACACACCGGGCAGCAGCAGCGCAAGGTCAAGGTAGTTGCGGCCGTTGAAGGGCAGTTGCTGCGCCTCCTGCGGCATGACCGTCTGCGCCACCTGCGTGCGCGCGGTCTCCACCGCGGGCGGCTCCGTCGTCACGCTGGCTGCGCTGGCCACATCTCCAACACGCATGGCTACCTGCAGGCGATACGCTCCGCCCGGCTCCAGGTGCAAACGATACGCAGACGCGGCGAAGCCCGGCGCAGTTGCAGTAATGGCATAGTCACCGGCAGGCAGCAATGAAAATCGGAAGCGGCCCTCTGCGTCAGAGGCGATACGTGTGGCCACGCCGGTCGCGTCGTTTGTAGCGGCGACAGTGGCGTGCGGAATGGCGGCGTGCTGCGGATCAAGAACATCGCCGGCGATGCTGGCGGCGCTGATGCTTTGCTGCGCGTGTGCTGACGTGCAGACACAGATCGCGGCTATAGCGACGAGGGTGCGGGTACGGCTGCAATGGCAGCAGCCGCGCATGCAGGTGCATGACATGGTGTTTCACTCCACGGGCGTACGCCCGGACCCAGCCAGCTTGAGTAGCCGAAGGGATGCTGAAATGCCTGGAAGAGCCGCGTAAGAGCAACAGCAAAGCAGGCAGGAATGCCCGCGTTACACGCGGCAGGAAGTATCAGGCCAGCGGAGTTGTGGGAGGTCCTCGAGCATGGTCGCACTGCAATGCAGCGCTGCGATGTGCGGCAATGGATTGAGCCGCAGCGGTACGTTCTGCGGCCAATACAAAGCCGATGTGCGCGGGCAATAGCGCCAGCGTGTCATGCGCGGCGGCGCTGGCCGGGGCCATGGGCGTGCACGGGCAGTGCGGTGTAAGCGTGGCAAACTGCCTGCCGCCATTCGCCGCATCCTGCAGCGCGTGGTGCATGCGCATGCTGCAGCCATGCATGCCACGGCAGCAGGCCGGCAGCGAATCGTCCTCGCTGCCCTGCGCCATCGCGATGGGCGCGGACATGAGGCCAAGCAGCAGCACCAGCAGCGACGCGGCAACACCGCGCCACAGCCAATGCAGTCGACCTGTCTGTTTGCCGCTCACGCCAATGAATGTACAGCATCAGCGGCAGAGAGTGATCGAAGAGGGGCCGAAGATCGCCCACGGCTGTGCTTCTAAAAACAGGAACAAGTCGCCAAAAAACATCAGCGAACCATTGGAGGCAGCAGTAGAATTGCTGCCATCCACGCACCGCCCGCACAACAGGCGCCAACCGCACAAAGGAGCCGCGAACTATGCCGGAGCCAGCCATCACCCCCATGCCCTACACCGGGCCGTCAGACGCGTACGATTCGCAACCGCCACTCACCGCAGTGGAGCGCGTGACCAACACCTTCGTGGCGCCCACCAAAACCTTTGCAGACCTGCGCCGCAGCACGTCGTGGTGGCTGCCGTTCGTGTTGATGGTGGTGTGTGGCTACATCTTCGCCGTCGCCGGGCTTACGCACATTGGCCCACGCGGCCTGGCAGAAAGCTCCATACGCAACAATCCCACGCAAAACGAGCGCATGCAGAATGCATCCCCGGAACAACGCGCGCAGACGATGGCAATTACCGCCACTATCATTCAGTGGTCGCTGTATGTAACGCCAGTCTTTCTGCTGGTATTCGCAGCCATAGGCGCGGGTCTGTTGTGGATGGGGTTCAACTTTTTGCTGGGCGGCAAGACCACGTACTACGGCATGTTCGCCGTGACGATGTTCAGCTTTTTGCCGGGGTGCTTCCGGTCACTGCTGGGCACGGTGATGGTGTTTGCAGGTGATCCCGATAGCTTTAACCTGAACGATCCCGTTGGCACCAATCCCGGCTTTTACATGGGTGCAGACAGCTCCGTCTTCCTGAAGACGCTGCTGGGTTCCGTGGATATCTTTGCATTGTGGATACTGCTGCTCATGGGCATTGGCGGCGCCATTGTGGCTCGCGTAAAGGTAAAGAGCGGCGTGGTGATGGTGCTTGCGGCGTGGCTGATCTTTGTCCTGGTAAAGGCAGGCATCGTCGCTGCCACAAGCTAGACGGGGTTATTGCGTTCGGCACGAAGTGTGATCGAATAGAAGATCACCTTGATTTCCTCTGCTCCATTTCAACCGCGGCGCTGGCTCTCCAACGGCCACCTGCAAACCATCGTGGGCAATTTTCTGCCGCGCGTGGATCGACTGCCGCCCGCCGTTACAGAGCTGGTCGCCGTGCCGTTGCCGCCGGAGATGCAGTCGCTGCCGGAAGCAGTAGCGCTGGACCGCCAGTTGCCCAGCCGTGTGCTGTGCCACTGCCACTGGCAGCCCGACGCGAACGCGAACGCGGCCGTGACGGTGGTGCTGGTGCATGGGCTTGAGGGTTCTTCCTACTCGCAATACGTGGTGGGCAACGCGAACAAACTGTTTGCCGCGGGCTGCAACGTGGTTCGCATGAACATGCGCAACTGCGGCGCGACGGATGCGCTTTCGCCAACGCTGTACCACTCCGGCATGAGCAGCGATGTGACCGCGGTGTTGCGGTGGCTGGTTGTGCGCGGATGCAGCCGCGTGGTGCTGGCCGGTTACAGCATGGGCGGCAACCTGGTGATGAAAGCAGTGGGCGAGCTGGGTGCGGATGCGCCGCCGCAGCTGATTGGCTGCGCCGCCGTCTCGCCTCCAGTAGATTTAGCCGAGAGCGCCGACGCTTTGCACCTGCCGCAAAACCGACTCTACGAGCGGCGTTTTCTCACTGCACTGCTGCGGCGCTATCGCCGCAAGGTGCAGCTGTATCCCGCGATCTTTGACCGCGTGCGAATGGAGAATGTCCGCTCGCTACGTGACTTTGATGAGCTTGTGATGACGCCCCACTGCGGCTTTGCCGGCGCCAGCGACTACTACGCCCGCGCCGCGGCCGCACGCGTGGTGGACCGCATTGCGGTGCCAACGTTGCTGCTGCACGCGTGTGACGATCCCTTCATAAGGCTGACCGATACAACGCGTTACGTGCTGCAAACGAACCCGCACGTAACTCTGCTGGAGCCAGCCAACGGCGGCCACTGCGCCTTTCTGGAAGACCCAACGCCTGCTGCAAACGGCAAGCCCGCATACGACGGCTACTGGGCGGAGCTGCAGCTGCTGCAGTTCACCAAGGCATGCGCCGCCGCGACCGCACGGGAGCAGGTGCCGCTGTGCTAATCAATCTTTTCTCCACACCGGAGGGCCGTCATGCTGAGTGAGTGGAGCGCCGAGTGTGGCGCTGACGACCCCGTGCTGGTGGTGCCGTGGAGCTCGCCCAACGGCGCACTGCGCTGGGTTGACCTGCGCGACAACCCGGACGCGCTGGACGCGATCCACGAGGCAGATGAGCACCCCGCTCTGCTGGCTGCGCTGCGTGCGCTCAACGGCCCGCGCTCGCCCGTATTCACCGCCAAGTGCGATGTGTGGCCCATGGATGCGGACGAGCTGGAAGCGGTGCGTTACAACCTGATGCTGGACGAAGAGGTCGCCACAACCGGCATTGCCAGCTACATTGATGTGCTGTGGCGCGAGCGTTCGGTCTTCACATCGCGCCATCGCATGGAACAGATGCTGTACCGCATGGACCGGCTGGTGGCCGATCTGCCCTTCAGCATGGCGTCGCTGGAGTGCACACTGCGCCCCGCGGTTGCAGACGTGGATGGCTCCGTGGCCGAGGGCTTCGCCGTCACACTGTACGTCAAGGCCGTCGGCGTGGACGAGCAGGAAGCAGACGAACGCTGGGACGCCGCTCTCCGCGCCATCGCACTGCTCTTCCGCTCAAAAGAACTTTCCTGAGGCCCAGTGCCTCCCCGCGTTCCGATCCCTCAAAATTCAATGCGCGACCGCGTCACCAGCGGTAATCTAGAGGTGGGAACCAGTAGCTCAGCCCGGATAGAGCATCTGCCTTCTAAGCAGAGGGTCGCAGGTTCGAGTCCTGCCTGGTTCACCACTCCTTGCCTCATGGGGCTTATCCACAACAGGGTCAGTTACTTCGCGCGTTATTGACCAGCGTGATCGAAGCGGACATACGGGCAGAGCCGTACGGACGCGGTATCCCATCTCTCTTTGAAGGCAAAGTCAAACTGCCTCTCCCGCATGAAATGGCTAGTCACAAATAAAGTTTGAGCTTATCGTCGCATTCAGTCATGCGGCATGCGCCACCACGTTGCAGGGCCAATTGGTACGAGGAGAATCTATGGGACACGGAATTATCGCCTGGATCATCATTGGAATCGTCGCAGGCTTCATCACCGGCAAGATCATGAAGGGCTCTGGTTTCGGAGCACTCATGGACATGGTCATCGGGCTCATTGGCGCCTTCATCGGCGGCTTTCTTTCATCGCACATGGGTCTGGGCGGAGTTGGTGAGCATGGCCTTATTATGAGCATCGCAATTGCTATTGTTGGAGCGGTGATCCTCACCTTCGTCGTTCGACTGATTACGGGAAACAAGTCGGCGCTCTAACCAGGAACGAATGATTTCTCGCTAAACGAAAGAGGCCACCATAACGGTGGCCTCTTCACTTTGCCCGCGAATTTAGACGTGGGCCATTGGCTCTGCTGTGTCGTCATGCACAGTGCGTTCTACGCGCAGGCCGGTTACGTGCCGCAGGATAGCCAGCGCGACCAGAGCGACCTCAAGCGCGGTGACGCCTGCAATGCCGAAGTGCTGCCACAGCACCGGCGACAGCGCGGACGCGATTGCTCCGCCCACAAAATAAAACGTCATGTAGAGCGTGTTGATGCGCGAACGCGCTGCCGGCTGCAGAGCGAAGATGCGCGTCTGATTGCCAAGCTGCACGCCCTGCATGCCAATGTCCAGCAGCACCACCATGGCCGCCAGCGTGAGCAGGTAAGGCCATGCTGCAAAGTGACCGGCAGCCTGTGCGCCTGCGGCCACACGCTCCGTAACGTAGATGCCGGCGAACGACAGCGCCAGCGCCACCAGCGCAAGCGTGATCACCAGGCGCGGGCCGCGCTTATCAGAAAGTTTGCCCGCGTACGTTGCAATGAGCGCGCCAGCAGCGCCCACAAGGCCAAACGATCCGGTTACGCCCGCGCCCAGGCCGTGTACCTGCAGCACAAAGGCAAGCGTGTTCCAAAAGGCGGAGAAGGTGCCAAAAGCCAGCGCACCCACTGCGCAGCTTTCGCGCAGCAGTGGCTCCGTTTTAAGCAGCACCCACAGCGACCGCATCGCGTCTGGATAGGTCATGTGCTGCTTGGGCGGCAGCACCGGCATGAGCTTGCGGATGGCAGGCAGCAGCGCCGCTGAAAACAATGCGGCAACCGCAAAGACCACGCGCCAGCTGGCCACACGCGTGGTCAGGTGCGCAGCCAGATCTGCCACCCAGCCCGCGAACGTACGCGCCAGCAGCACACCCAGCAGCAGACCCGTCATCACAATGCCAACGGCGCGGCCGCGTTCGTGCGGCTCCGCAAGGTCAGGCGCAATGGGCAGCACAATGTGCGTGACGGCGGCCATCGCGCCTGAGACTGCGCTGAGGATGAGCAACATCGTCAGCGTGGGTGCACACGCCTCCAGCAGCAGCGCGACGGAGACCGCGGCAAACATCTTCAGGATGAGGCCGCGGCGCTCGCGTGTGTCGCCCATGGGTACAAACGACAGCATGCCCAGCGCGTAGCCCACCTGCGTGGCCACGCCCACCTGGCCTGCGGCGGCCGCATTCGCGCCAAAGGTCGCGCCCATCTCCGGCAGCAGCGGCTGGCACAGGTAAATAGTGGATACACCCACGCCGCAACACAGCCCCAGAAAGGCCAGATGCGCGTGGGGTTTTGCCTGAGGCCGAACTTCACTCATGTATCTAGTTTATGGGTTGCGCATGAATCTCTGTGTATTGCGGATTTATTCGCCCAGTGCGGAACGGACACTGCCGCCCGCTGCCTGCAGCGCCTGCTCCGCGTCGACGCGCGAAAGGCCGCGGCGATGCATCAGGATGGCCACAGGCACGGTTCCGGCCTGCTGCAGCAGCATCGCCGCCTGCTCTGCAGATGCGCCGGTGGCCTGCGCGATGATGCGTTCTGCGCGGTCTACCAGCTTTTCGTTCGTCGGCTGCACATTCACCATCAGGTTGCCGTAGACGTAGCCCAGCCGAACCATCAACCCGGTGGAGAGCATGTTGAGCACCAGCTTGGTCGCGGTGCCAGCCTTCATGCGGGTCGATCCGGTGACGACTTCTGCGCCCGTAGCGGGTGTGATCGCGATGTCTGCCGCCGCCTCAACCGGCGAACCCGGCACGCACGACAGGCCGATGACCAGGCAGCCGTGCTGCCGCGCCTGCTCCATTGCACCCAACACGTAAGGCGTGCGGCCGCTGGCGGCGATGCCCACAAGCACATCCCGCCCTTGCGATTGATTGAAGCCGTTCGCGATAAGATCGATGCCGCCCTGTTCGCGGCTGTCCTCCGCACCCTCTGCACTCACGCGCAGCGCCGGATCACCGCCCGCAAGAAAGCCCCACACCAGATCGCGCGGCACGCCATAGGTTGGCGGGCACTCGCTTGCGTCCAGCACACCCAGCCGGCCGCTGGTGCCTGCGCCGGCGTAGAACAAACGGCCACCCTTCTGCATGCGGTAATACGCTTCGTCGATGGCCTTTGCAATCTGCGGAATCTGCTCGCGCACGCGCTCCGCAACGGTTGCGTCTGCATCGTTGATAATGCGCAGCATCTCCTCCGTGGGCACGGCGTCAATGTGCTCTGAGGCGGGGTTGCGTGTCTCCGTAAGCAGCGTTGCGAGCTTCATCGTTCCTCTATCATCCATCATTCTGAGCGCAGTGAAAGATGTGTCCTGCCGGACAAGGCCTCCTACGCGGAGGGCGGGCGTTCGCACGCCTTTTTACTCCTATCGGGTGGCCCTTCCGTTGGTCGGGATCAACATTCATGCTGCTGCCTGCGAAATGCAGGTCCTTAGACTTCGCTACGCTCCGCTCAGGATGACAAATCTTTGAGGAGCTGGGCGAAGCCAGTGAAAAGGTGCGTGAGCACCCGCCCCGCGCGTAGCGGGCCCGTCCGGCAGGACAATGCGACGAATACTACTTCTGCGGAGCTTCGCCCGGCTTGTAGCTTTCTTTCTGCCTCTTGCCGGTGGGGTCCAGCTCTTCGTCGTCCTGCGGCCCGTCATTGGTAAAGCCGGTGCGTTTGGGCGCTGCAAAGGGCTTTTGGATGCCTGCATTCGCCGCTGCCTGCACGTCTGCCGTGGCGCTTGGAGTAGCCAGCGCAGCCTTGTACTCTGCCACTGCCTTTGCGCGGTCAGGCTGCTGCTGCGCGTCATACAAACGGCCCAGGTAGATGTGGCTCCACGCCAGCGCGCGCGTGTCGCCGCCCGCTGTGCCGTAGCCAACAATCTGCTGGAAGTTGTCGTACGCTGCCTGCGCATCGCCTTCCATCAACTTGGCGCGTGCCATCACGTACAACGCCGGGGTCGACTTAGGATTGGCCGTCAGCTCTTTCTCGGCAATGTCTTCTGCAGTGCCCTTGTCATTCTTCTGCAGCGCCAGCTCTGCCTTGTCGATGTTGGAAAGCTGCTGCGGCTGCCGTGGCGCGCGCGCTCGGCTTACCTCGCCGCCCGCCACAATGTTGTTGCTGGTGGCCGCAAAGAATGGAATCTTCTTGTCGTGATCCACCTCCATCTGCACATCAAGGCCGTAGACCATAGGGCCGATGAGGTCGCGCAGGTTAATGCCATCGTGATCTTCGTGGGCCAGCGTCTCGTAGAATGACTGCGTCATGACCCAGCCCGACTCCATGTCGAGCGTGACCTGGTGGCGGCGCACTGCCTCTGCCTTGCGGTCGTAGTCGATGATGGCGCGGTTATAGTCATCAATCTCAGCACGTGCCCTTACGTCACGCGGCTTCGCAGGCTTGGCGATGCCAACGTCCATGGTGCGCGCCTCAATCGCCTTGATGACGCACTCCGTGGTCAGCGCGACAACATCGTTCTTGTAGTTGAAGTCGATGGGCGCATCCGACACGGTCTTCAAAATCGGCAGCAGGCGGTTGGTGGCAGACGCGTGCGCGTAAATGATGGGGTCCACGTTGTAGAGCAGGTACAGGTGGCGCACCTGATCCATCTGCAGACCACCGGCGCGTACGCCCACCGTCATGCGGGAACCGGGCGAGACGCGATCCGGATTTGCGGGATCAATCGCCGCTGGGGATGTCACCACGAAATAGTCAGACCCGTAGATGCGCGCGTTCACCGCCTGCGGACTCAGCATGGGCTCGAGCAGCACCAGGAAGCGGCGGCCGTCATAGCTGGAGACAGGCTGCTGCAGATACTGGTTGGTCTCAAGCAGCAGGCGCGTCATGCTGTCATGCACCTGCGTTACCGCCGCCTCCATACCCGCGCGGTTGTGGATGTAGATGCCATGCAGCTGCACCTTCTCTGCAAAGTCGCGTAACAGCGGCAACACGGTAACCACCTGCATGGCATCCGGCGGCATATCGGTTTCAGAGACTGACAACTGCAGCTCCGGCGGCGGTCCCATGAACAGCGCCAGCGAAATGTACTGCGCCAGGTTTTGCGCGCCGCCCTGCTGGTGGCTGCGGATAAAGCCACACAGCCGCTGACGGCTTGCACTTACAGCAGGTGATGCGGCAATAGCCTCATTCATCTCCGCACGCACAGCCGCGCGCACCGGCAATGAACTCTCAAGGCCGTTGTCATATCCGCAGGTGTTCAGCGCCGCGGCAATATCAAACAGCGTCTCGCTGGTCTCAAGCGTGACGGCAGAACCCGTCCGCTCAACCCCGTGGCGCGACACCACCGTGGACGATGGCGGCTCGGACTCCTGCGTGGGGTTTTCTGAAGAGGACGATGAACGCTGCGACTGCTGCGCTGCGGCGTTAAGCGCAGCAACGGGGGGCAACACCAGAAGTGCTGCAAGAGAGAGCGTGAGTTGGCCAGGGAGACGCACGGTTGTTCGACGAACCTCAGCGGATGACGTATCCGGAATGACGACGCAAAAAGCATCTGCCAAGGGCTGAGTCTAGGCTGCGAAGAGGGTCAGGTCAAACAAATGAACTTCATGTCCTGCCGGACGGGCCCGCTGCGCGCGGGGCGGGTGCTTACGCACCTTTTTACTGGCTTCGCCCTCGCCCCTCCCGTTGGTCGGGATCAAACGCATCACCACAACTCTTGTCATCCTGAGCGAAG
>JAMFTB010000177.1 GCA_026225595.1 Terriglobus sp.
GAGTTAAGAGGCGTGCAAACGCCCGCTCCGCGCGTAGCGGGCCCGTCCGGCAGGACAAAACAAAGGCGCCCGGGGATACCGGGCGCCTTTGCTACGACATGGGGAAGAGGGAGGGTGAGTTAGTTGGGCATCAGAACGGTGTCGATTACGTGGATCACACCGTTGCTCTGGAAGACGTCTGCTGTGGTGATGGCTGCAGAGCCGCTCTTTTCATCGGTCAGCATGATGATGGAGCCGGACATCTTCGCCGTCAGCGTGCCGCCTTCAACGGTCTTCATGGTTGCGGTGCCGTGGCCCTTCTTGATCATCTTGGCCAGGTCCTTGGAGCTGATCTTGCCGGCGACAACGTGGTAGGTCAGAATCTTGACCAGCGTTGCCTTGTTCTCCGGCTTTACCAGCGTGTCCACTGTGCCCGCAGGCAGCTTGGCAAACGCGTCATCGGTGGGAGCAAACACGGTGAACGGGCCGGGGCTGTTCAGCGTATCCACCAGGCCTGCAGCCTTTACCGCTGCAACCAGCGTCTTGTGGATGGGCGAATTCACTGCATTCGCCACGATGGTCTTGCTGGGGTACATCGCTGCGCCGCCAACATCCGGATCCTTCTGTGCAACTGCGGAAACGCTGCCGGCCAGCAATGCAATGCCGAAAATTACCTTTGCGAACTTCTTCATGAGACCTTCTCCGTTACTGCGAATTTGGTTGTTCGTTGACTGCGTGAATTTCGTTTGCTCAGTTCCACCGGCCGGCGGTACTTCGATCCTGCATAGATGTAACGGGGGAGGCGCACAATCGGATTTGAATTTGTAAGAGTTTTGTTTTTGCCCGCGGGCTGCGTCTTACGGAGAAGGCTTCATGCTGAGAATGGAAGCTGCTGAGATTCCGTAAGATGCGGCGGGGATTCCGTAATCCGCGTCTATTGACAAGCGGCGTCGCTGCTTCAAAACTACAGGGGTGTTCGTGAGTTCATCGGCAGCCAAACAGGGGAACGACGGAACAGCCCAGCAGGGCTCCGAGCACCACCGTTCCCATATTGAGGCGCGCGACTCCGGCCTGTTCCTGATTGGCCTGTTCAAACTGTCCAAGGCCATCTTCTTCCTGGGCGTGAGCCTGGGCGCGCTGCACTTCATCCATCACGACCTCCCCGGAACAGTCGAACGGGTCATCCGCGAACTGCACTTTGACCCGGAAAGCCGCCTGGTCGACCTGCTGCTTGATAAATCGTCTCTGATCACGCATCACCAGCTCCGCTTCATTAGCCTGGGCACCTTTCTCTACGCGGGGTTGTGCACGCTGGAGGCCTACGGCCTGCTGCGCCGCCGGGTCTGGGCGGAGTTCGTTACGCTGTGGCTCAGCCTGTCGTTCATTCCCTGGGAGCTGTTTGAGCTGATTCGCCGGCCCAGCGTGTGGCATGTGGGCATTCTGCTGATGAACGCGCTGGTGGTGGCCTACCTGGTGTGGATGCTGCGCCGGATGAAGACCAAGCGGCAGGGCGCAGCTACATCCGGCGAGGCGCCAGCACCATCCAGTTCCCGGGCATAAAGCCAACCTGCACCCCAAAACCAATGCGTTTGACGGGCAAGATTAGAGTCGCGTCCGAAACTATTCGCCTTGCATTCGCCTATCAGGCAATTCCGCTGCAGCACAAGTAGCAACCGGCGTACTCGAACCATTCCAGCAAACACTATCTGTAGTGGATTTCAGGCATTCCCATCCTGCGGGTAGTGTTTTCCACATTGGGTGGTACCCCACTGCAAAACATACCGAAATTCACTCTTGTGTTGGGGGCTCAGTCAGGCGAAGATGTGGATCGTGGTGGATTAAAGTGGAGCAAAAGGGATAAATCCTTCGCTCTTCAAGCAAATAGTAGGCCGATCCGGCGCCCAAGGGAAGCAAAAGGGCACCACGAACGGTACGGCAGCACAAGTAAAGGGCGGTTTTAGGGCATGTTTCGCGGCAATCATCCAGCGCGGGTAGACGACAAGGGCAGGCTGAAACTGCCCGCGGAGTTTAAGCGCCGCGCGGACGAGGCGTACGGGCCGCAGTTCTACATCACCAGCAAGGACGGCAAGCGCGCGGAGATTTACCCCCTCCGCGAGTGGGAAAAGCTGGAAGAGCAGTTGGCGAAGATTCCCAACATGAATCCGGCGAAGAAGAAGTTTCTGGACGTGACGAACTACTACGGCCAGATGGCGGAGTTGGATAGCCAGGGCCGCCTGTTGTTGCCGCAGATTTTGCGTGAGAGCGCAAAGGTCACCGCCGAGGTGGTGGTGCTGGGTTCGCAGACGTACCTGGAAGTTGTGAACCATGACGACTTCAAGGCAAAGCTGGACAGCGATCCGCTGAACGAGGCCGATATGGCCGCTCTCGCGGATCTGGGTCTTTAGAGATTTGGTTCGACTGCCCCCAGTGGGCACGCATGGAGGCGGAGAGTGAGCGGTCCGCAACATGTGCCGGTTCTTTTGGATGAAGTACTGGACCTTCTTAAGGTGCGCGTGGGTGGCACGTATGTTGACGCCACGCTGGGACTGGCCGGGCACGCAAGTGCAATTGCCCGCAGGCTGGGGCCGCAGGGAGCGCTGATCGGTTTCGATCGCGACCCGCAGGCCATGGCGCTGGCAACCGCAAGGCTCGACGCGCTGCGCGAGGAGCTTGGAACGGAGATGCCGCAGGTGCGGTTGATTCCGAGAGCTTTCTCCGCCGCGGCAGAAGAGCTTGAGCCGGCATCGCTGGATGGGCTGCTCGCCGACTTTGGCGTCAGCAGCCTGCAGCTGGATGAGGCGCACCGGGGATTTAGTTTTCGGCACGATGCTCCGCTGGATATGCGCATGGATACGCGCAGCGGAGAGACGGCCGGGCAAGTGGTAAATCAGGCAGACGAAGAAGATCTCGCCAACCTGATTTACGAATTCGGAGAAGAAAGGAGGTCGCGGAGAATCGCCAGAGCCATTGTGAGGGCACGGCCGATAACAACGACGGCGGAATTAGCCAGAGTCGTTTCGGCCGCTGCCCCAACAATGAAAGGCGACAAGATTCATCCCGCGACAAAAACCTTTCAGGCGCTCCGGATTCGAGTAAATGACGAACTGGGTGAGATACGGTCGCTGCTAAAAAGCGCGCCTTCTCTATTGAAGTTCGGTGGACGGTTAGCGGTCATCAGCTTTCATTCGCTGGAGGACCGGCTGGCAAAGGATGCATTCCGCGAGGGCGTGCAGCATGGTGTGTGGGAGTTAGTGACGCGGAAGCCGGTAACTGCCGGCGAAGTAGAAACAGATCGTAATCCGCGGTCACGAAGTGCGAAGTTACGCGTTGCTGAACGAATCAGGAAGCTTCCGCAAGTTACAAGGAAGATACCTCCTGAGGGCGGAAGTACCAGGGGGCGACGTTCTTAGTAGTAAATGTGGATAACTCTGTGGAAGATGTGCATAAGTCGCGCAGGGCAAGTTAGAGCAACAAGTAAGTCAATAAGTGGAGCGAGCGATGGAACAGGCGATGGCGGTAGTTGGAATGATGGCGGGACGCGCTCAGCGTGAGCGTGCAGAGTCTTTCCGTGACCACAATCGCACTGTCTTTGAGCAGCAGCGCCGCGCGCGCCGCGGGCCCACTCCGGAGATATTCTTTACCAAGCACATTGATAACAGCCGCATCGTTAAAGCGGATGACCCAGTGCACCGACGCGAGATGCGCTCATTCACCATTGCCATGAGCCTGCTGTTTTTACTGGTGATGACGTATGTATGGCAGCATTTCTCATCCATTGAGATGGGTTACTCCATTGAGTCGCAGAAGCAGCAGGTGGAGCATCTGCGCGAAGAGAATCGCCAGCTTCGCCTGACAGAAGCGCAGCTATCTGACCCGGACCGCATCGACAAGATTGCCAGGCAGCTGGGTCTGGATACGCCGCAGCCTGGGCAGGTCGTTCGTCCGGATGGGTCCTTTACAAACAATGGCCCTGTCCTTGCGGAGTCGAACGTACCTTCGGCGGTTCTTCAGTAGTCATTAGGTAAGTGAATAAGTCAGTCTTGCTGCGATAGTTGAGAGAGCGGTGGATGCCGTTTTAGTCTCCCCAAATACGAAGGTTGCGCAAGGATGAACCCGCCCCGTCAAACACTTACCGCGCCCATTCGCCGCATACGCTTTGCGTATGTGGCGCTGTTTTTTGTGGTGTGGACGTGTGTTATCAGCGGGCGGCTTTTCTGGCTGCAGGTAGTGCGCCATCGTGAGTGGGTTGATCGTGCAAACAGGCAACAGCAGCGCACGTTTGAGGTAGCTCCCCGGCGCGGCGTGCTGTATGACCGCAACCTGCGCGAGCTTGCAGTGACAGTGCTTGCGGAGTCTGTGTATGCGGTGCCAAGCGAGCTGGGTGACAACCGCGAAAATGTGTCAGAACTTATCTCCGGCATCGTCCACTCTGACCCCACGGATAATTTCACTTCGCAGCCTGCTATCTTGGCGCGTCTGAATGCTTCGCGTAACTTCGCATGGGTTGCTCGCAAGCTGACACCGGAACAGGCGCAGCGCGTTCGTGAACTGAACCTGAAGGGTGTTTACCTTCAGAAGGAGTTCAAACGCTTCTATCCGAATACGGATTTGGCGGCGCAGGTGCTGGGTTATGTGGGCATCGACGACGTGGGCCTGGGCGGCATGGAGCGTGAGTTTGAAGATGATCTGCACGGCGCACCCGGTCACGTATTGACTGCTGTGGACGCGAAGCGTCACGCGCTGAACAGCGAGGAGCGCGAGCCGATGCCGGGTGAAAACCTGGTGCTCTCCATCGATACGAATATTCAGTACATGGCAGAGCGCGCGCTGGATGCGCAGATGGCCAAGATGAAGGCCGAGCATGGCACCGTGGTAGTGCAGGACCCGCACACCGGCCAGATTCTTGCGCTTGCCATCTCGCCACGCTACAACCCGAATGATCTGCGGCACCAGGATCCAAGCATCCTGAAGAACCTTGCAGTAAGTGATGTGTACGAACCTGGCAGCACGTTTAAGTTACTCACTTATGCCTCTGCCATTGACGGCGCAGGCGTGGAGCCCACGGACATTGTGGATTGCCAGGGTGGCGCCATGACGCTGTTTGGCCGCACGTTGCATGACGATAAGACAGATCACTTCGGCAAAGTTACCGTGAAGTATGCCCTTGAGCATTCCAGCGATGTGGGCGCGGCAAAGATGGCGATGAAGCTGGGTAACCAGCGCTTCTACGATTACATTCGTGCATTTGGTTTTGGAGAGCGGTCTGGCATTGAGTTGCCCAGCGAGACGCGTGGTCTGCTGCGCACGCCCAAGAAGTGGGACGCTCCCAGTATTTTGTCCATCGCGATTGGTCAGGAAGTTGGTGTAACACCCATTCAGCTGGTCACCATGGTTTCTACGCTTGCAAATGGTGGTACTTATCTTCCACCGCACGTGGTGTTATCGGAAACGGAGCAGGTGAAGGGTGATGGCAAGCTGCAGCCCGCAGCATTTAAGCCAGGCGTACGCCTGCCGGATACATTGCCGGATGGAGCGCACCGCGTAATTACCGAAGGTACGGCGGCCAAGATGCGGAACATCATGCAGGGCGTGGTGGAAGAAGGCACAGGTAAGCTGGCCGCCTTGAATGGTTACAGTGCTGGCGGTAAGACCGGCACAGCAAATAAAGTTGACCCGGTGACACATACTTACTCGCACACGAAGTTAGTCGCGAGTTTTGCAGGTATTGCGCCGGTAAATAATCCGGCGATCTCAATCGCGGTAGTTATTGATACGCCCACGGTGGGTTCACGTTACGGCGCAGAGACCAGCGCGCCCGTGTTTGCAGAGGTTGCGCAGCAGGTGCTGGAGTACCTTGGCGTGCCGCATGACCAGCCACTGAAGCCGGTGAAAAAAGATAACAACGTGCCCAAAGCGCTGATTGCCGAGGGCGACTCTCCCAGCGAGGAGAGCGGCGACCTGAACGCGTTGTATGACGAAATCAACTCGCTGCCTGCGGACGATCCTTTGAGGCAGAAGAGCGATGCAGCAATCGTGTCTGCCGCGGCCAGCCCGGCGCCGATGCAGCTTGCATTGGTGGGGCACAAGGGAATTTTTGCAGCGCTGCCGGCCAAAATGTTGCAGGCCTTTCGCGATCATGGTGGATCGTCCTGGATGAGCGACGAAGCTGCGGAGCTGAAACCGCTACCGCGTCCAATTGCTGCAGATCACGTCAACCGTCCCGATGGTGCTGTGGTTGTGGACGCAGGCGCAAAAGTAGCCGTGCCGGTGCTTGAGGGAGGGCTGCGTATGGTGATTCAGCAGGCTGCAACAGCTGGGCTTCGCGTGCAGCCAGTGGGCAGCGGACTTGCGCGCGAGCAGTTTCCCGCGGCCGGAACGATGGTGCCCCCGGGCACAGAAATCGTCGTCAGGTTTACACGATGAACATCGACATGCACTGGTCGCTCATCCTGCTGACGGGCGCGGTGGTTGGTGTGGTCGTCGGCACCATCGGC
>JAMFTB010000178.1 GCA_026225595.1 Terriglobus sp.
CCACGCCGCTTTCGCCGTTACCCAGCTGCGTCCACGCGCCTGCTCCCTGCGCCTGCGTTGCGCTGCTGCTGGCCGCAGAGCCAAGTCCACCCAGCGCGACTAACAACGTATTTGCGTCCGTTGGGTGCGAGGCAAAGGCCACCACCTCTGCTAGCGAACCGATGCCGCTGTTCAGGTTGTCGAAGTGCGTGGCGTCATCGGCAGAGCACACAGCAGCCTGCTGCCGCACGCCATCCAGTGAACGCCACAGGCCACCATCGTTGCCAAAGAACATGCGCGGCGTGGCTGCGTTGGACAGGTTCACCTGCCATGCAATGGCGTGCTGCGCCGGAGCCACGCCTGCTGGAGCAGCGCAGCCGGTGGTGGCGTTGGTGGTGTTGCGCAGCATGCAGCCACCGCTCAATGAGCAGCGATATAAATCTCCCGCACCGGCAAACAGCAGCGTGTCCGTCGTGCTTGCCGCCGTGGACGCTGGTACTGCCGCCAGCACCAGGTTGTAGTCGCCCTGATCGATGCTGCCTGCGTCGTCCATGGGTGTTGTGTCGATCTGAGTGGCCCACGTAACCGTGGAAGAAGCGCAGGCGCTGCCGGTGAGCGAACAGCTGTCCTGCCACAGCCCCTGGTCGACGTTGCTGCTATCCACCGTCAACGCAAACAGGTCGCCAGTGACGGGCTGCACCGCCAGCGCGCCGCGAAAGATGGGGCAGCTGAGCAGGCCATAAGCTCCCGCCTGCGCGGGGCAGTTCGCGGTGGTCAGGCCGCTGCCCGGCTGGTTTGCCATGCGTGTGTAGGTGATGCCGTCTGCAGATTCGTAATAGCCGTGATAGCGAACGGCCGCATAAAATTTTTGGCGCACGGGGTTCCACACCACGGCGGTAATGGCGTTGCCGCGAAAGGTGGTGGTGTTGGAGCTGCTGGTCTGGATGACGGTGGAGCCGTCCATGATTTTTGCAATCGTCCACGTGACGCCGCTGTTGGTGGAGTAGTAGAGGCCGCGCTGGGATGGGTACTTGCTGTCCCCCACAGTGACGGACTCTGCCGCCGACGAAACCGCCGCCACCACAAAGTTTGGTGAGACGGTGCTCCACGCAAAACCTGCGAAACCCTCGCCGGTAAAGCCAGTGTTCTGAATAAGCGGCCACGTAGCGCCGTTATCTGCGGAGCGCAGCAGGCCCGCGCCATAGTAGCTGTCGGCTGCGTCGTTTGGGTCGCCCGTACCGGCCAGCACCACGCCGGTGCCGCCCGGCTGGACCGTGAGCGCGCCGATGGAAAGCGATGGGATGACCGGTGTGTTGGCACTGGGTGAGAAGACCGCCAGTGCGTCCGTAAGCGGGGAGAAGCTGACGGAAGCCGCCGCACCTGCAGCGCCAGTGCTCTTCCACACGCCGCCGCCCGATGTGCCCACATACACCGTGTTGCCGGTGGTGTCCGCCGGGTCGATGACAACCGCAGTCACGCGGCCTGTCACGGCTCCATAGGCAGACGTCTGCACAGCCACCGGCCCCACAGGCGTCCACGCCGCCGTCATCGCAGACGCCTGCGCGAACACATTCTGAGACTGCGCTAATAGAAGATGCTGCGCGCGCGCAGCCTCCAGCGGAGGAGCTGTAGAAGCTTTGACTGCAGCGGCACTCACCGCGTGCACGGCGGCGGTTGGATCGGTTGGCATTCGGCCACGAAGAAACGATTGCGCCCTCCGCTTTGCTACTGCACCCTGTACACGCGCAGCGTTCGCGTGTGAATCCCCTGCAACCTGTGCCTGCAATGCGACGAACATGCCCCAAAAACCACCAGTTACAGCAAGCAACAGAACTGCAGCACGGCGGCCTCGCGAGCACGCGAAGGTGCTGCCGCGGGGCGGATGCTGGGCTGTGACGGAGCGCGGCGGCACTTGGAATCCTTTGTGCGCTTCAGCGAAGCGCGCTGGGCTAACACACGCATTGCCCTGACGGACGCCGCGCGCAGCTCTACACGGTGCATGCCAATGGCCGCAACCCAGAAGGATCCTGTGAGAAATCTCTCAAACTTGTCGAGGGCACCGCCGTGACACGCCTGAGGGTGAAGGCACTGCAATCGCGACTCTACCGGCCGCTATAGACACGCGGGCCGGGAGTTCATGCGCAGATCAGCAGCGCACAATCTTCGGCGATTGGATGTCCCGCGTGGCGTTCCGCGAGTCTACCACCAGCTTTGCAGCCTCAACAATGCGTTCCATCTCATATGCCGAGTGGTCCGTGGCGACCACAACGCAGTCAAACTCGCCCACCTTGTCCAGCGGCGTGGATTGCATGTTCAGCGCGTATTTGCGGCCGTGTCCCACAAAGGGAAAGAAGGGATCGTTGTACTCCACCAGGCAGCCCAGGCCCTGCAACAGTTCCAGGATCACCAGCGATGGCGACTCGCGCAGGTCATCTACATCCGGCTTGTAGGCCACGCCCAGCACCAGCACGCGCGCACCCTTCATGGCGATGCCGCGCTCGTTCAGCGCGCGCGCTACTTGCTCCACCACAAAGCCGGGCATGCCTTCATTCACTTCGCCTGCCAGTTGGATAAAGCGCGTGGTGAAGCCGTACTCCTTCGCCTTCCACGTCAGATAGAACGGGTCAACCGGGATGCAGTGGCCGCCGATGCCGGGGCCGGGATAAAACGGCTGGAAGCCAAAGGGCTTGGTGGCGGCAGCATCCACCACCTCCCAGATGTCGACGCCCATCTTCATGCACAGCTGCTTCATCTCGTTCACAAGCGCGATGTTCACGCTGCGATAGATGTTCTCCAGCAGCTTGGTCATTTCCGCCGTTGCGGGCGAGCTGACCGGCACCGTGCGCGTAAAGATGGATCCGTAGAGAGCGGACGCGGCCTGTGTCGCCGTCCAGTCCATGCCGCCCACAACCTTTGGGATCTCGCGGCGTGGCGTAATCATGTTGCCCGGGTCCTCGCGCTCTGGCGAGAAGGCCACCAGCACACCGTCAATCATCTCCGACTGGCCCGACGCAATCTGCACGGAAACACCGCGCTCTGCGCCGGCCTCCATCAGGATGCGGACGACGATTTCTTCTGTTGTTCCGGGATATGTGGTGCTTTCCAGCACAATCAACTGGCCCTCGCGCACATGCGGCGCAATGGCGTGTACCGTGGCTTCCACGTAGCTGAGGTCGGGCGCGTGATGATCCGTAAGCGGCGTGGGTACGCAGATGAGCACTGCGTCCATCTCAGCGATCTGTTCAAAGTCACTGGTCGCCGTGAAGCCCTTCGCCTGCGCAGCGGTAATGTGCTCCGGCTCAATGCGCCACATGTAGCTTTCGCCCCGGTTCAGCGTGGAAACCTTGTGCGCGTCAATATCAAAGCCGGTAACGCGAAAGCCTTCGCCAGAGAAAAGCAGAGTAAGCGGCAGGCCCACATAGCCCAGGCCAATGATGCCGACACGCGCCTGTCGCAGGCGCACACGCTCCCGCCACTGGGCCAGGTTGGTGGCTACGGCGCGGGGATTCTGCGTGGACGCATTCTTGGCAGGGACAACACCTGCCCCACCGGAGATGGAACCACCCTCATTCAAATCTCCGATTGCGATTTCGCCAGCAGCCACTACTTCCTCTTTCACGTAGCTGCTTCCGAATGGAAGGCAGCTCCGTTCCTTGATTTGCGGGGTCACTGTTCACCGCATGTTCACGAAATTGGACGCCCGCAGAGGGGTGAAGTTCCAGGCCCTTTGGCCGCCAAATCCTGCCATCGGCAAGCATCCCGTAACACCGAAGGCCATGGCCCCCGTCTGACGCTTACTCATGGCTATCTGATGCAGGACCGAGTCTTGCGGTTATTCCTGCGGGCTTGCGGTCATTCCTGGGGCGAAGCGGCAAACTGTTCCTGATACCAGTCCACAGTACGCTGCAACCCCTCTTCAAAGCCCACTACGGGCGAGTAGCCAAAGGCGTCATGCGCGGCCTGAATGCTGGCCAGCGAGTCCTTCACGTCGCCTGCGCGCTCCGGTCCGTACTCTGGTTGGACGCCCGAACGGAGCAGACCGGCGATAACCCCATAGGTTTCATTCAGCGTATGCCGCTCGCCGCAGGCCACGTTGAAGACGCGGCCTGCAACATTGCCGCTGTGCGCCTCGCTGGCCAGCAGGTTGGCGTGCACCGCGTTGGCAATGTAGGTAAAGTCGCGGCC
The DNA here is from genome assembly GCA_026225595.1 of Terriglobus sp. GTDB lineage: Bacteria > Acidobacteriota > Terriglobia > Terriglobales > Acidobacteriaceae > Terriglobus. Next base: position 4,165 of record JAMFTB010000178.1, read on the forward strand.
CTGCTCGCCGTCTCCAAAGATCACCGGCCGCTCACCCCGCTGCAGCTGCAGGATGAACCTGGCCATCACGCCGGAGTAGGGCGAATCCGGCACCTGCCGCGGGCCAAAGATGTTGAAGTAACGCAGGCAGACCGTCTCCATGCCATAAACCTGCCAGTAGCTCTTCATGTAGAACTCGCCCGCCAGCTTTTGCACCGGATAGGGCGCAATGGGCATGGGCACCATCGTCTCCACACGCGGGAAGCCCGGCTGGTTGCCGTATGCCGAACTGGACGCCGCATAGACGACGCGCTTTACACCGGCTGCACGCGCAGCCTCCAGCAGCTCAAACGTGCCGTCAATGTTGGCCACATGGCTGGTGCGCGGGTCCTTCACGCTGCGCGGCACACTGGGCAGAGCGGCCTGGTGGAAGATCACATCCACACCCTCAACCACGCGGGCCAGCATGTCGCGGTCCAGCAGCGATGCGGCGACGAAATCAATGCGGTCGCGGATGTGCGCAATGTTTGCCGCACGCCCGGTTGCAAAGTTATCCAGACCACGCACGCGGTCGCCGCGCGCCACCAGGGCATCCACCAGGTGCGATCCAATAAAGCCCGCCGCGCCAGTAACCAGAACCGTTCTCACCTCTCCAGTATCTCAGGCCGGGCGTTAAAACAGCATGTGTCCTGCCGGACGGGCCCGCTGCGCGCGGGGCGGGTGCTTACGCACCTTTTTACTGGCTTCGCCCTCGCCCCTCCCGTTGGTCGGGATCAAACGCATCACCACAACTCTTGTCATCCTGAGCGAAG
>JAMFTB010000179.1 GCA_026225595.1 Terriglobus sp.
CCGCCGCGATCGCTGCGGAAGCGTGGCGTTCGCTGCGTTCTGCTCTTTGATTCGAAGCGCCTACTTCTTTGCCGCGGAAGCAGCGTGAGGCGTCCATGCAAACGTTGCCGGGATTGCCGGTACGTCTGTCTTGTCACCCAGCAGTTCCCACCGCTGCAGGCTGAAGGGCACGCTGCCGTTCAGCCACACGTAGTCCTGGTACTTCTGCAGGTTGAACTTGTCACCCTGCTGCAGTTTGGCCATCGTCAGTCCCTTCAGGATGTCCATTTTTCCGATCTGGTAGGTGATCGCCTGGCCCGGCGTGGACGCGAACATGAAGGCCTCGCTGCGCGCGGTGCCTTCATCCATGGGGACGGTGGTGTGTAGATAGTCCTGCGCCTGCTGCAGTGTGAACTCGCCCAGCGCCAGCTTTACGTCGACCGTGACGCGCAGTGTGCGCAGCCGGTTGAGCGCGTAGATGAACTCCTTCATCTTTGGCTTGTCTTCATACAGGCCGCCGATCATCATCATCTCTTCCGCATAAAAGCCAATGCCTTCCTGCGTCTCTGAGTCGTAGTACCAGCGGCGGACGGGGTCAGGGTTGTGCCAGCTCCACGCCATTTGGAAGTAGTGGCCGGGCATGCCCTCATGATTGGTCAGCGGACGTACATCCCGTGAGGTGATGTTGCTCCAGAAGCCACCGCCCAGTGATGGCCGGCCAACGTAGCTGGAGCCGTTTTCATCCAGTCGCGAGGGGCCGGTCAGGTCGTCGCCCTGCGCGCCGCCCAGCGCAAGAAACGGCGGCGTAGCCACGTAGATGTAGTGCTTCACACCTTCGGGGTCGCCGTTCAGAATGCCGTGCGCGGTAAGGTACTTGCGCATGGCATCTTCCTGCTTGATCTCGTCATCGATCTGCGCCTTCTGCGAGGCGTACGCCGGAATCTCCGGGATGCCTTTGTTCGCTGCCTGCTGCAGAGCTTCAAAGCCAACGGCGCGCTGGAATTCAATCTGGCCGTCCTGCAGAATCTGCTCCGGCGTGTACGACAGCAGGGCCACATTACGCAGGAAGTAGAGGTAGCCCTCGCGGCCCACCGCCGTCTCCTTCTTCAGTCCGTCTACCTGCGGCTTCAGCCACTCGCGGTAGGCCACCAGCGACTTCAGCGCTGCGTCTGACGCGGCATCCAGCTGCGCCAGCTGGTCCGGCGCAAAGTTGGCCTGGCTGTGAATCGCGTCGTGGAAGCGCTGAAAGCGCTGCTCAACGCGGGCCAGGTCGCCCATGGCAATGATGGCGTAGGGCTGGCGCATGTCGGTCAGGTTGGCGCGGCCCTCGTCCAGCAGGCGCGGCACACTGTTCATCCGCAGGATCGTCTCGCGCTGGCGCTCCGGCGTGAAGGGCTCGTGTATCAGCATCGTCAGCTGTACCGCGGTCAGGCCCTGGTCGACGTAGAAGAAGGGGTTGCGCTTCCAGTCAGGGATAACCTGCAGCTCCCAGTAGACGCGCGCGATGGCAGAGCCGATGAGGCGGTAGTCCACCTGCACGTTCACCGGCTCAGACTTCACATCCAGCGCGCGCCACTCTTTCTCAAACGCGGTGATCTGCTTCTGATAGCCCGCAACGTCCTTCGCGGACCAATGCGAGACCCAGCCAACGGGCCGTTCGATACGCGGGATGTCATCGTTGGTGACGGGCTGTTCGGTGGCGCGCCACGTCCAGAACTTTGTGCTCAGCGCCTGCACTTTTGCCTCGGCTGTTTGCGCGCGGGCAGCGGTGGGCACGGCAAACAACACGGCAAGAGCGCATACGGCAGCAGCGTACGCCCGCGGCAGGCGAGGCTTCGGAGTAATGGAAGGCATGGTTGCACGGTAACGCACATTGGCCTGCTAATGAATACAATTTTGCGTCGCATGCGGAAAAACGCCCTACGATCAATTTCGAGATGTGAATTTCATGTCCTTCCGGACGGCCTCCTGCGCGGAGGGCGGGCGTTTGCACGCCTTTTTACTCCTTCGGGTGGGCCTCCCGTTGGTCGGCATGAAGTTTTGTGCTGGTGCCAGCGAAATGCAGGTCCTTCG
>JAMFTB010000016.1 GCA_026225595.1 Terriglobus sp.
ATCAACAAGCTCATCCGTACCAGCCGTCAGCTGGTGCAGGAGCTTGGCCGCGAAGCATCTTCAGAAGAGATCGCCAAGCGCATGGATATTCCTGTCGCGAAGGTCCGCAAGGTCCTCAAGATCGCGCAGGAGCCCATCTCGCTGGAGACGCCCATCGGTGAAGAGGAAGATTCGCATCTTGGCGACTTCATCGAAGACCGTATGGCTGTTTCGCCTTCTGATGCTGTGATCGCCGTCAACCTGAAGGAGTACACGTCGCAGGTTCTGCGCACGCTGACGCCGCGCGAAGAGCGCGTCATCAAAATGCGCTTTGGCCTGGAAGACGGCAGCGAACACACGCTGGAAGAGGTGGGGCAGAGCTTCCAGGTAACGCGTGAGCGCATCCGCCAGATAGAGGCCAAGGCTCTCCGCAAGCTGCGCCACCCCAGCCGCAGCCGCAAGCTGAAGGCATTCGTCGACGGCGTGAAGGAATACTAAGTCGTTAGCAGGATAGAAAGGGCCGCGCGAAAGCGCGGCCTTTTCTTTTTGAGATGTCTTTTGGGGCATCGCCGTGGGTGCGCGATAATTACGCTGTTCGCGTTCCTCCTGATCGCCCATACCCGAGAGAGTCGACATGCCGCCAGTTCCTGCGCCTCACGTGATCGTGCCTGACTTTTTGACGGCGGATGTTCATGCGTCTCTGCTGCAGTGGACGTTGGAGAATCAGGCTGCGTTTGTGGCTGCGCGCGTGTACACGGGTGTGGATGAAGAACGGCGTCGCGCGCTGGTGCTGAGCGACATAGGACCTTTCAAGATGCTGTTGGCCTCGCTCGCCAGCAAGCAGTACAAGGGCTGGATTGCTGCGATGAACCTGCCGCCGTTTGAGGTTGCGGGCATCGAACTGGAGCTGGCTGCGCACAATGATGGCGCGCACTTTCATCGGCACATTGACAACCAGACAGTCAGGCCGGCAAACGGCACGCACCGGGCTTTGAGCGCCGTGTATTACTTCTATCGCGAGCCGAAGGCGTTTACCGGCGGCCAGTTGCGGATCTATTCCATGGACAGCGAAGGCGCGGACAAGGTCTTTGCAGCGGTTGAGCCTGCGCAGAATACGCTTGCGGTCTTCCCCTCGTTTGCTCCGCACCAGGTCATGCCGGTGCAGTGCCCATCGCAGGAGTTCGCGGACTCCCGCTTCGCCGTCAACTGCTGGCTGCACGTGCGCACCAATGGCTGACGCGACGGAGCACTTCTTCGACATCCGCGCGCTGGCGGCCACGCTGCCAGCGACCGCAGAGACCATGCTGCGCGACATTCGCCTGACGGACGAGACTGCTGCCAGCTGCCGCATCTTTCGCATCTACCGGCCGGCGCCGCTGCACTTCCACACCTCGTGTGACGAGTATCTCTACTGCCTGCAGGGCCGCGGCCGCATCCAGATTGAGGATGAGGTGCGCGAGGTAGGACCGGGGGAGCTGGTCCACTTCAAGGTGCGCGTGGTGCACGGCACGCCAGAGATTCTGGAGCATCCGTTCGTCTTCCTGGCGATCGACACGCCCCGCCGCCCACCGGAGGATGTTCACTTTGTGAACCCGGCGGACGGCACCCCGCAGACGTTCATCCAGTCGCAGGGGTATTGATTGCGGATGGTGCGAAATGCAGATCCCTCCGCTTCGCTGCGGGATGACAAGCCATTTTTTTTGCGAGGACAAGCGCCGGTGATTTTTCCTGAAAAGAAATGAACGTCAAGCCCCTGTGCTGCGTATAGCAGGATGAGGATCACGCCCATGCGCACAGCCCACGCCATCGCTCTTGCACTTTCGTTGCTTGCCTCCACCGCTGTTGCCCAAAACACATGGGACAAGAGCTACAACGTCAGCGGCACCCCCTCGCTGCAGGTGGGCATTGATGATGCGAGCACACGCGTACAGAGCTGCGGCAACTGTCGCACCGTACACATCCGCGTGGACGGCCGAGGGCAGGATCTTTCACGCTGGCACATTACGGAGATGCAGGGCGGCAACGGCATCACGTTTTCGATGAAGCGTGTTGACGGCGCGAACAACTGGTTCCACAGGGGCGGTAACTCCAGCCCTGAGGTGGTGATTGAAACGCCGCAGCAGACAATGCTGCAGCTGCACGCGGGCAATGGCAGTACAAACGTAGTGGGGCTACACGGTGGCGTGGATGTGCGCAGTGGCAACGGCACGGTGCAGCTGGAGGATGTAAGCGGCGAGCTGCGCACCGCGATGGGCAACGGCACGCTAAGCATCCGGCGCGCGGAGGGTACGCTTTCGATCAGCGGCGGCAATGGAACCATCACTGCGGAGGGCCGCTTCTCGCAGTTTGAGTCGCACACCGGCAACGGCACGCTGCACCTTACGCTGCTACCCGGATCAGTGCTGGCTGCCAGCTCGCACATCACCACGGGCAACAGCAGCATCTCACTGCAGCTGCCGCGCGACCTGAAGGCAGATGTGCAGGCATTCACCGGCAATGGCGGCATCCACAACAGCCTGCCGCTTCTTACCACTGCGGTCGGCCGCAACAGCCTGCACGGCAGCCTGAACGGCGGCGGTCCTACGATCAAGCTGCAATCGGGCAACGGCAGCATCAACATTTCAGGCCAGTAACGCGTAGGCGGTCAAGATTTCCGTAGCGTGGTCTTCGCTTAAGATTCGCCTTTGATTTAGCCTTAAGTCATGCCAGTTCCGTTTGCGCAGAATGAGCTGTTTCCCGGTGTGCTCACCAGTACGCCGAAACTGCTATTTCGCGATCTGCAGGCGGTGCAGGACAGGCTCCAGCGGTGGCATGGGCCGCTTGAGCCACGCGAGGTGTGGGATCCGCTGACGCAGCTGATCTACTCCATCTGTTCGTCGCGCACAAAGGATGCGGAGTCGCACGCGGTAATGCTGGCGCTGCGCGAACGGTACAACGGCTGGCCTATTGGTCCCAATTCTTATGACGAGGTGCGGTGGGAGCTTCTGCGCGATGCGTCCGTTGCGGAGATTGAAGACACCATTCGCCTGGCAACCTTCCCAGACCGCAAGGCCGTGCAGCTGAAGCGCACGCTCCAAAGCATTACGGAACGCACCGGTGCGCTGTCACTTTCATTCCTGTCAAAGTACCGGACGGAAAAGATTCGCACATGGATTGAGCAGCTGCCCGGCGCTGGAGTGAAGGCCAGCGCAGCCGTGGTCAACTTCTCATCACTGCGGCGTGCGGCCATGGCGATTGATGGCCATCATCAGCGCATCGCCATCCGGCTGGGCGCTGCGCCGCAGAACGCGACCGCGCGGCAGGTGGAGGAAGCGCTGATGCCGCTGGTGCCCGCAGGTTGGACGCCGCTTACGCTGGACGATCACCACAGGCTGGTGAAGAAGCTGGGGCAAAGCCTGTGTACGCTGCGGCAGACGCAGTGCCGTCGCTGCCCTTTACGCGATATCTGCGCTACGGGAGCCGGCGATTCAGGGGCCTGAAGTCCCCTGCTTTCTCCTCAGGGGCTAAGCCCCTTCATCGTCGTGCCACTTATGGACGGGCTGAAGCCCGTCCCCTTCAAAACATTCGGATTACGGCTTTCAAAACATTTGGATTGCGGCTTAAAGATAGGCTGCTTTGCTACTTCAGAACCTTGATGATGAAGTAGTCCAGCGTCTGGCCCTCTGCCAGCACAAACTGGTGCGGCATTTTTGCGGGGATGGTGATGATGTCTCCCTTTGAGAGGTGCACGCGGGTTGCGCCGTTAATGGCCGTGCCCTGCTGCTCGCCCTTGCCGGTAACGTGCATGCCCACGCCGGTGCCGCCGACGAGGAAGTCGGACCCGCCATCTTCCACAATGAAGACGTCGTCCATCGCCTCGTGATATTCAATGGCTCCGCTCTTTGCGCGGTGGTAGCCGTAGAGGATGTGGTCGCCAAAGTTTGCCTTGTGGTCCAGCCCTTCAGGCGGCGTGCCGTTGTGCCACACCAGAACGCCGGGCGGCATGCCCTCCATCTGCTGCGTGGGCGGCGCGATGGGCGGGTGCTTCACAATCTTCACAATGAAGTAGTTGACCTTCTCATCCGGCTTCGTCAGGTAGCGATGCGGCATGCCTGCAGGAATGGTGATGACATCGCCCGCCTGCAGATGCACCAGCGTTGCGCCGTCAATGCCTGTGCCCTGTACCTCGCCGGGGCCAATGGAGTGCTTGCCGGTGAAGGTGCCGCCCACCAGAAAGTCAGACGTGCCGCTCTGGATGTAGAAGATGTCGTCCTTCTCGTCATGCGCCTCTGCGGTGCCGGGCTTGCCGTTGTGGCTGGCAATGCTGAGGATGTGGTCGATCAGGTCCACCTTCTGCGATGGCCCGCCAGGAGGCACGCCACGCGGCCACAGCACCACACCCTCAGGCAGCGGCATGGTCGCTTTGGATGTGGCAAGCGATGCTGCTGAAGCTTTCGGCGCAGACGGTGATGGAACAGAGGATGCAGGCGGGTTGATGTCAGGCGGAAGCGCAGGCACAACCTGAGCGGCTGAAGTCATAGCGCTCAAGGCTGCAGTTGCAGCCATCATCATCGCCATTCCCCTCAACACAAGTGCAGCAGCGTGCTTCATCGGGTCATCCCTTAACAACTTTATGGAGCGCAATGTACGCCGGGTCCACTTCAATGCCCAGGCCGGGGCCGGTTGGCACCTTCACCGCTCCGCGATCATCCGGATGCATGGTGCTGGTGGGGCACTTGAACTGCAGCGTGTTGTTGAACTCTTTGAACTCATGGTACGGCCCGCTGTTGGGAATGGCCGACACGAAGTGCATCATGTAGAGGTAACCCAGCCCCTGCGCGCTGATGTGCGGAATGGTCTGCTTGCCCAGCGCATGCGCCATGCGCGCCACACGCATGCTGCGCACCATGCCGCCGTAATAGAACATGTCCTGCTGTGTGATGCTCAGCGCGCCGTTCGCGACCAGCCAGCGGAAGTTGTGCATGCTGGCCTCCTGCTCGCCGCCGGCAATGGGAATCTCCAGCGCGTCGGCAACCTGCTTCGTTTCTTCATACCAGTCGAAGGGCACGGGCTCTTCGTAGAAGGCGTACTTGTACTCCTGCATGATCTTGCCAATCTTGATGGCTTCTTTCACGTCGTAGCTGCCGTTCGCGTCCGCGCTCAGGATCATCTTGTCGCCAAAGGTTTTGCGTACCAGCGGGATGAGTTTTTCGCTGCGTCCTGCGGGCGTTTCTTCATGGCTCATGCGGCCGCCCAGCTTGAACTTGATGGCCTTTGCCTTGCTCAGTGCAAGGTCACGCTGCAGATGTTCGATGACTTCTTCTGCGCTGTTGTCGCGCTCGCCGTTCGCCTGGTAGACGAACACTTCCTTGTTGTAAATCTTGTCGCTGATCAGCAAGCCCATGGGCAGGTTTGCCATCTTGCCGAACATGTCCAGGATGGCGAATTCAATGGTCGCCAGCGGCACCCACAGCGCCAGGCTCTGCATCTTGTAGTTGCTGTCGTAGACGTAGGCCTGCTCCAGCAGGTCGTCCAGGTCGCGTGCGTCTTTACCGATGAAGAAGGGCGCAAGCCGCCGCGTCATCACCGGGTAGACCGAATCAATCTGCAGCGAATTTGAGATGCAGATGCCCTCTGCGCCACCCTTCGCGCGCACACGGCCAATCCACGAATCCTTGTAGTTCAGCAGCTCAACGGTCTCAATGATGACGGGGTCTTTGAAGAGCTCCCGGCGGAAGACGGGGCGCTTCAGTTCCGCGTCCAGCTTGGCGTAACGATCCTGCAGCGTGCCCGGCAGGCCGTGGCGCGGTGCGTTCAGAAACTGTGCGTGCAGACCGCCGGGCAGTCCTGTCAATGCAGCGGCAGCGCCTCCGGCAAAGGCGTTCTGGATGAGGCGGCGGCGGTTCATCGACATGTGTGCGATCTCCTGAGCATCAAGGCTCGAAAGCATTACGGCGCGACACCAACTTATCCGCAGCGTCGGCAGCCTGTCTACGGCAGAGGTCAGACCACCTGAAATGCGCAGCTTGGCGATGTACAGTGGTGTGCGATGAGCCAAACACATTGGACACGACGTTCGTTCCTCGGCAGCGCGGCCATGGTCACCGCCGCGGCGGCATTACGCGCACAGAATTCCAACCGCACTGTAGCCCAGGGCGCGGTGCGCAACGGCACGGTGCAGTCCCTGGGCATACCGTACGCGAAGCCGCCCGTGGGTCCGTTGCGCTTTCGCGCGCCGGTTGCGGTGCCTGCGGGCACGCCCGCTCTGGGCCGCTATGCAGAAAGCGCCATGCAGACTGGGCGCAAGGATGTGAGTGAAGACTGCCTCTATCTGAATGTCTTCGCGCCCGACCCCGCGACGCAGGGCAAAGGTCCGTTCCCCGTCTTTGTGTGGATTCATGGTGGCGGCTTCACCGGCGGCAGCCCCAACGAGCCGCTCTTTGACGGGTCGGTCTTTGCGAAGCAGGGCATTGTTATCGTCACCGTTGCGTACAGGCTCGGTGTCTTCGGCTTTATGGACTGGTCGCCGCTGCTGGGTGCGGCCTATGCAGACAGCGCCAACAACGGCCTGCGCGATCTTGTCTGTGCGCTGCAGTGGGTGCAGTCGAACATCAAGACCTTTGGCGGTGATCCATCGCAGGTCACGATCGGTGGTGAATCTGCCGGTGCAAAGCTAACGGACATATTGCTGGGCATTGAAGATGCTCGACCCCTCTTCCGGGCAGCCATCTCGGAGAGTGGCGGTGCGGAACGGATCAACGACTACGAACATTCCAAGGCAGTGACGAATGCGTTTGCAGAACAAATGCACGGCATCGCCGACATTAGCGCGGATGCGCTCACAGTGTCCCCTGAGATTCTGCTGAAGGCGCAAAACGCAATGATTCAGGCGTGGCCCGGGGACTTTCCCCTGCGTCCGCAAACCGGTGGCGCGCTGCTGCCGCGCCGTGCGGTGGCGGCTATCGCGGGCGGCAGCTCTCGCGGCAAGCGGCTGCTGATCGGCACAAACCGCGACGAGAGTATCGTCTTTCTGCGTGAGCATGCGCCGGAGCCGGTCACGCAGCAATACCTGGCCACCGCGACCGCTACCCAGTTCCGCACAGTGCTGGAGCGTTATCGTGCGCTCTACCCCCAGATGACACCTGCTGAACTCAACATCCGCGCCGTAACAGCCGAAGAGTACTGGGTGCCCAGCATCCGGGTTGCGGAGGCGCTGCTCAAGGGAGGCGGAAGCGCGTGGTTCTACAGGCTGGATGAAGAGGGAGTCAGCGGCCAGTACAAGGGCCATTCTTATCACGGGTATGACGTTGGTTTTGTCTGGGACCGGCTGGCACCGGAAGAGCCGCCCGCAGCAC
>JAMFTB010000180.1 GCA_026225595.1 Terriglobus sp.
GCCATCATCTCTGATCCGGCGGACTCCCTGGCAGACGGTGCCGAGGTTCGCGTGCAGGGCGCAGGCGCAGCAAAGCCACAGGAAGCACGATGAACAGAACCATTACAACGGGACTAAAAGCTGTTACCGGATTGCCGTTGACCGCGGTGCTGCTTACCGGCTGCCATGTGGGGCCTGTGTACCAGAAGCCAGCGGCGCCTGCACCACCGGCCTTCAAAGAAGAGCTGCCAAAGAACTTTGGTGAGGACAGCGGCTGGCGCACAGCTCAGCCTGCCGACGCAGAATTGAAGGGCAACTGGTGGACCAGCTTTAACGATGCCCAGCTCAACGCACTGGAAGCGCAGGTAGACACCGCCAACCAGAGCCTGAAGGCCGCCGAAGCCAACTACCAGGCAGCGCGCGCGCAGGTGGGTATCTACCGCGCCAACCGTGCTCCAACCGTGGGCGTTGCACCGTTCCTCGGGGCCCAGCGCGAATCGACGAACGAGCCCTACTTCAACCAGAACACCGTCAACCCCAACGGCGTGGGCGACCTTTCTCTGCCCTTCAACGTGAACTACGAGGTCGACCTGTGGGGCCGCATCCACCGCACCATTGTGCAGGCTGGCGAGCAGGCGCAGGCCTCCGCAGCAGACCGCGAAAACATGCGGCTGTCACTGCATGCGGAGATGGCGATGGACTACTTTGATCTGCGCGCCGCAGATGGCCAGCAGAAGCTGTTGGCAGACACCGTCGTCGCCTTTCAGCACGCACTGCAGCTAACTCAGGATCGTTACGACGGCGGAGCCGCTCCTCTGTCGGACGTGTCACAGGCACGCACGCAGCTGCAGGCTGCATTGGTCGCTGAGACGGATGTGGACGTGGAGCGCGCGCACCTGGAACATGCCATCGCCATCCTGACGGGACAGGCGCCGGCAAACCTTACGCTGCCACGCACGCCGGTCACGGTCAATCCGCCGTCACTGCCGGTGGTGCCGGGCCTATTGCCCGCTGCACTGCTTGAACGCCGACCGGACATTGCCGGTGCAGAGCGTCGCATGGCCGCGGCCAACGAACAGATTGGCATTGCCCAGGCTGCCTTCTATCCTGCCCTCAGCATCAGCGCCACCGCAGGCTTTCTGGGTACGTCTGCAGTCAACTGGTTCTCTTGGCCCGCACGCTTCTTCGCGCTGGGCGGCACCATTTCGCAAACGCTGTATGACCACGGCCGTCGCAGCTCCGTATCTAGCGTGGCGCGCAACCAGTACGACTCGACCGTAGCCAACTATCAGCAGACGGCGCTGACTGCATTCGGCGAGGTTGAAGACAACCTGGCCGCGCTGCATCAGCTGGAGATTGAGGAAGGCCAGCAACGCGAGGCCACAGCTGCGGCACAGCAGTCGCTGGACCTGTTCAACGTTCGCTACGAGGGCGGCGTGGATACATATCTACAGGTGGTCACATCGCAGACGGCGCTGCTGCAAAACCAGCGGAACGACATTGACATTCAGCGTCGGCGGCTGGATGACACCGTGCGGCTGATCAAGGCGCTGGGCGGCGGATGGAACGCAACGCAGCTGCCCAAACCGTAAACATTACGAACAGGTAAAACGCTAACGGCAGTGCTGGAAATTCATCCGGCGCTGCCGTTGCTTTTGCAGCTTGATGCTTACTATGGATAACGCTTGCATCTTTCCCAGTCGCCACCGTAAACTTCGGGCGCTCATAGATTTGCACCTTCTCCCGCACTCAATTTGGGGAAATGCAACAAGTACGCGAGCGATGGATGGTCCATGGAAGAGCAGTTGCAGACGGCACCGACAAGCGATGCACTCACGCCACGGGACCCCTACCTGGTGAAGTCTGTGGTGCATGCATCGGTAATCCTCTCCGCCTTCCACATGGAAGGGGAGGAGCTGTCGCTGAAGCAGGTGGTGGCTCGCTGCAACCTGCCAAAATCCATGGTTTTTCGCCTGCTGTACACCATGGAACGCTGCGCGTTTGTGGAGAAGGTGGGCAAAAACCTGTACCGCCTGACGTCGCGCCAGCTTGAGCGCGCCTCCTAAAAAGCGACCGCAGAACGTGCTTTAACCCTGCTTTTCCACCTCGCGCATGGACGTGTGCGTGACCCCGTCATTCACCATGTGCAGGTCGTCCGGCTCGTCAGCCTGCGGCGTGTACCAGCCACCCGGAGGGCACACGGTGCCGTCCACGCAGGTTGGTCCCCACGTCTGCTGCTCATAGGTATAGACCGGCGTGTCCGCCCTCAGCACGGGGTCCACAATGCGCCATGCCTCTTCCACGTAATCCTGCCGTGCAAATAGCGTCGCGTCTCCCGCCATGGCGTCGGTTAGCACACGCTCATAGGCTTCCATCTCGTCCGGGCGTGCGTGGCGGCTGGCCACCAACTCCGCCAGCGGACGCACCGTGCTGTGGTCTGGAGGCGTAACTGAGACGGAGATGGCAATGGCAATCTCCGGGCTCAGGCGGAAGCGGATGTAATTCTGCGGAAGGTCCGCAGGTGTCATGTTGGTCAGCGGCGGCTTGCGCAGCCGCGCGATGATCTCAAGGCACGTCACCGGCAGGTTCTTACCCGCGCGAATGTAGAACGGCACGCCCGACCAGCGCCACGAATTCAGCTCAAGCTTCATGGCGGCAAACGTCTCCACCTTTGAGTCCGGAGCAACGCCCGGCTCCTTCAGGTAGCCATCGAACTGCCCGCGCACCAGGCTCTGCGGCTCAATTGGCGGAATCGCCTTCAGAACCTTCACCTTTTCGTCGCGCAGGCTTTCGCTGTCACCGCGCGGCGGCGGCTCCATCGTCAGGTTCGACATCACCTGGAAGATGTGGTTCTGGATCACGTCGCGGATAGCGCCCGTTGCGTCGTAAAATGAGCCGCGGCCCTGCACACCAAAGTTTTCGCCCATGGTGATCTGCACGCTCTCGATGTATTCGCGATTCCACATCGCCTCAAGAAACGGATTGGCGAAGCGAAACGACACCATGTTGAGCACGGAGTTCTTCGCCAGGTAATGGTCGATGCGGTAGATCGCAGACTCATCAAACGCCGAGTGCAGCACGCGGTTCAGCTCCTGCGCCGAAGCCAGATCGTGACCAAAGGGCTTCTCCACAATCATGCGGGCGCCCTCTGCGGAGCCGGACTTCACCAGCTGCTCAACCACCATGGGGAACAGCGCCGGCGGTATGGCAAGGTAGTGTGCGGGATTCTTCGCTCCCCCCAGAGCATCGCGCACGGCCTTGAAGGTGGCGTCGTCACTGTAGTCACCGTCAACGTACTTCAGCAGCCCGCTCAGCTTGGCCCACGCCGCCTCATCCACGCCGCCATGCTTCTCCAGGCTGTCGTGCGCGCGCTCCTTGAGCTGGTCCAGATTCCACCCAGCCTTCGCCACGCCAATCACCGGCACATTCAACGTGCCATGCTTCACC
>JAMFTB010000181.1 GCA_026225595.1 Terriglobus sp.
CAATTCTGCCTGCAATCTATTTCAAAGGACGCTGGCGGCCGCTGCTACTCTGCGCCGTACTCGCCGCCGTGCCCTTCGTCCCGTGGACCGCGCGCAACGGTCACGTCTTCGGCGTAATCCAGCCACTGGCGCCCAAGCAGGCTACTGACCCCGGCGAGGCCGCTCCGCTGGGCTTTGAGCGCTGGTTCCGCACATGGGGCGTCGACTTCAGTGCGTCCGAAGATGCCTACTGGAACTACCCAGACGACCCCATCAACGTGGACGACCTGCCTGCGCGCGCCTTCGACTCCCCTGCCGAACGCGCAGAGACCAAGGCGCTGTTGGAGCGCGCAGGCTTCCTAGGCAAGCTGGACCCGGCGATTGAAGCGCACTTCGAGCAGCTAGCGGAACGCCGCATCCACGCGCACCCCGTGCGGTATTACGCCGCGCTACCGGCAGCGCGGCTGGCAAACATGTTGCTGCATCCACGAACGGAGATGCTGAATTCGCCGGAGCGATGGTGGCAGTACCGGCTGCATCCGGCCAAGACAATCTTTGCGCTGCTGTATGCGCTGTGGAGCTTCGCCTACATGGCGATGGCCGTGGCGGGCTGGCCGCGAATGCAGCGTGCGGCCCGCACGCTGGCGTGGTCCATGGCTGGCTACGTGGTGCTGCGATGCCTGCTGCTGCTGACGCTGGACAACACGGAACAACGCTACACGCTGGAGTTCTTCCCCATCGCAATCGTCTTTGCGAGCGCACTTTTTAGTGAGAAAGATTTAGCGGATGAACTTTGAGGCGATCCAGAACTGCTGCAGGATGTAGTTGTCCGTCATGCCCGCAATGTAGTCCGCAATCACGCGCGGCAGACCGTCCGCCTTGCTCTCTTCCACGTAGCCCGCGGGCAACTGCTCCGGATGCCGGATGAAGAAGTCAAACAGCGTGGTCACTACGTTCTCTGCCTTGCTGTGCTCAGCCTCGAGGAAGTCGCAGGTATAGAGCACGCGATAGAGGTAAGCCTTCTCTTCGCGGCGCTCCGCTTCCATGGCCTCGCTAAAGGTCGCCACGCGGTGCGGGCAGGCGCGTACATCGTCCAGCGTACGCAGGCCGTGCTGCGCCACCTTGCTTGCTGTGGTTTCAATCAGGTCACGTGTCAGGTCGCTCTGCATCAGCTGCAGCGCTTCATGGAAGAGAAACTTCTGCTCCACGTCCGGATGCTCCTGCCGCACCTGGTCGTAGGAGCGGCCCATGATGCCGATGTTGGCGCAGATGTGATCGATCTCCAACAGGCCCGACTCCACGCCGTCATCCAGATCTGCTGTGAGATACGCTATCTCGTCAGCCAGATCAATCAGCTGAGCTTCCAGCGGCGGCCGCAGCTCCAGCAGGTACGCAGCCAGCTGCGGATGCGCCGCTTCCGTGTAGTCGCGCGAGTGTTTGATGATGCCTTCGCGCACACCCAGCGTCAGGTTCAGGCCGCGATGCGCTGCATACCAATCCTCAAAGTGCTCCACTATGCGCAGGGCGTGCAGGTTGTGATCAAAGCGCAGACCATGCCCCTGCAGGCAACGATCCAGAGCGCGCTCACCCGCGTGACCAAAGGGCGGATGCCCAATGTCATGCACCAGCGCCAGCGCCTCCACCAGCTCTTCATTCAGGCCCAGCGCACGCGCAACCACCCGCGCAATCTGCACGACCTCAATGGTGTGCGTCAGGCGTGAACGGAAGTGGTCTGACTCGCGGCTGGTGAAGACCTGTGTCTTGCCTGCAAGTCGACGAAAGGCACGTGCCTGCACAATGCGTTCGCGATCGCGTTCAAATCCCGGCGCAGCTTCTGCGCGTGCTCCCCCGCGTGCACTGCCGCGGTCTGCGGGCTCATGCCAAAGGCGTGCGGAGAGGATGCGTTCATCCTCTCCGCGTACGCTGCATTCCCGCAGATCAAACATGGGATCGATTGGTGCCTGAGCGCTTACGGAGTCACCTTGGTGCCGGCAGTGTTTCCGGCGGCGTTCTTCGACAGCTTCACGCGTGCAGAGTCCAGCCGCTTGTGCAGGGCGGTCACGTCTGCCGGCTCAATATCCGCCTGCAGCGAGTCACCGTACTGCGTCACCGCGCGCTCCCACTGCGCCACTGCCTGCTTCAGCTTGTTCTGCTTCTCCAGAGCCTGGCCAAGATGGTCATGCACGGTCGGGTCGGTGGAGCTGCGCTCAACGGCCTTCGACAGGTAATCCTCTGCCATGGCATACTCGCCCATCTTGAAGTAGACCCAGCCCTCGGTGTCCAGGTAGGCGTAGTTCTGCGGATCCAGCTCCACGGCCTTCTTGATCATGACCAGAGCTTCCGGCAGCTTTACGCCACGCTCCGCATACATGTACGCCATGTAGTTCAGCGTCTGCGCGTTGGCTGGATCAATCTCCAGCACCTTGCGCATCCACGTCTCAGCCTCGTCCTTCTTGCCTTCCTTGTCGTCCACCGTTCCACGCAGGAAGTAGAGGTAAATCTTGTCGTCGGTCTTCTGCGAGAAAACCTCAGCCTTGTCCAGCGCAGCATTCGCATCGTCATAACGACGCAGCCGGATATACGCCTGCGCCAGCGACAGCCACGTTGCGCGGTCATCCGGCCCTTTGCCGTTCAGCTGCTTCTTCAGCAGGGCGATGCCTTCATCCACCTTGCCGGTATCGGCAAGCTGCCCTGCGTACAGAATCTGCGCCTCGTGGTCCTCGGGAGCAGCCTTTGCAGATGCCGCGGCCACTGCGGTTGCCTTGTCCCACTGGTGGCCATCGCGGTAAGCATCCACTTCACCGGCTGCGGCGCGCGCCTTCATCTCGCCGCCCAGGGCTTCCATCTGCTTGTAGGCGTCAATGGCCTGGTCAATCTTGTTCTCTTCGCGATACAGCAGGGCCAGCCGCTCCAGGAAGATGGCGCGGTTGTTGCGCTCGCCCTCGGTGTAGGAGCCATCGGTCTTTGCCGTGGAGGTGAGCACGCCCTTCAGCGTGGTCTCCGCGTCAGAGTAGTGGCCCAGTGCGTCATACAGCAACGCCTCGTTGAAGATCAGTTCCTCAGAATCCGGAACCATCGTCTTGGCCTTCTTCAGCGTCGCCAGGGCAAGATCATAGTGGCCCTGCCGGCGCTGAATCTCCGAAATTTTGATGTAGCTCTGCGCGTCCTGCGGCTCCGCGGCCACAATGGCTGCGTACACCTTCAGTGCATCGTCCAGCTTGTCGTTATTCAGCAGCGCATTCGCCAGGCCACGCTGAGCGTCTGTGTTGTCGCCCTCAATCTCAAGCGCACGCTGATAGGCTGCAGCAGCCTCCTTGGGCTTGTGCATCTGGTCATAGCTGGCGCCAATGGCAAGCTCAATACGCACAGAGCGGTCCTGCTCCGGCAGCGCCGTCAGCGTTCCGACCACACGCTGCATATCTCCCTGTTCGCTGTACAGCCGCGCCAGGTTCAGCAGCGATTCTTCTGATCCATTGTCCAGGCCCTGCGCCGCCTTGAACTGCGCCTCAGCCTTGGTGGAGTCGTGATTCACCTCGTACAACTGACCCAGCAGCAGGTGGTTCTCTGCCACATCCGGCTCCAGCCTTACCAGCGTCTCGTACTCCTGCGTGGCCAGCTGCAGCATCTGCGACTCAGCGCCATTCTGCACGTCGCCCAGCGAACGGTAGTAGATGCGCCCCAGCAGACGATGCGCCTCAATGTCGTTTGGATTCTTCTTGACCTGGTCCTGCGCCGACTGCACCGATTCGCGGATGCGGCCCAGCTTGAAGTACAGCGCCGCAAGGCCATCCTGCAGGTAGGTCGAGGTGGGATCAGCGTCCAGCGCCAGCTTGTACTGCTCAATCGCCTGGGTAGCGTAGT
The DNA here is from genome assembly GCA_026225595.1 of Terriglobus sp. Classification (GTDB taxonomy): domain Bacteria; phylum Acidobacteriota; class Terriglobia; order Terriglobales; family Acidobacteriaceae; genus Terriglobus. Next base: position 3,841 of record JAMFTB010000181.1, read on the forward strand.
CGCTGCGGCCCTGCGTGGTGGCCATTTCCTCATAGATATGGGCCAGGCCGTAGTGGTAATACGCCGCGCCGGGGCCACCCGTGGTGGGCGCAACCGCCTGCGGAGGCAGTGGTGCCGGGTAGTTCGCCTTGTCCTTCTGCGCGGCGGCTGGCCGTGCAGCGGAGGCAAAAAGCATGGCAGCGAAGCCCGCGCTCGCAATAAAACCGCGAACTGGGGCGCGCCGAAATAATACCCGTGAAGACGAAATACCGACTGCGCTGTGCGGACCAATCATCAGAAGAACCATTCCTTCTGCCCGGTGTCCGCTCGCTTGCGCGACCAGGCTCACAAGTGTGTGCTCAAGGTTAGACGATGATGGCACCCGTGTGGATGCCGATCTGCGTCCAGGCTGCTTTTACCCGTGTCGAAAGTGTCGCATCCCGGTGAAAACCATGGCAATTCCCAGCCGGTTTGCCGCCGCAATCACATCCACGTCCTTCACACTGCCGCCCGGTTGGATCACCGCCGTTGCGCCCGCAGCGGCCACCGTCTCCAGTCCGTCAGGGAACGGAAAGAAAGCGTCTGAAGCCACGACAGTACCCGCCAGCGGCAGCACTGCCTTCATCGCGCCAAAGCGCGCTGCATCCACGCGGCTCATCTGCCCGGCGCCCATGCCCACGCTCTGGCCGTGGCCTTCATGGGTTCGTGCATAGACGATTGCGTTGGATTTGACGTGCTTGCACACCGTCCAGGCAAAGCGTAGCGCGGTCATCTCGGCGTCCGTGGGCTGACGCTCGGTAACGACCTTTAACTCAACTGACGCCAGCGATCCACGGTCCGCATCCTGCAGCAGCATGCCGCCGGAGATCTGCTTGAGAGCCCGCGTGCTGTGCGCCGGCTGAATCTCAAGCAGGCGCAGATTCTTCTTCGCAGCAAAGCGCTCCAGCGCCTCTGCCGTGTAGCCGGGAGCGACAATCGCCTCCACAAACAGCTTGGCAATCTCCTCCGCAGCCGCTCCATCCACCACGCGGTTGATGCCGATGACGCCACCAAATGCCGAGACCGGATCAGCCGCAAGCGCGCTGGTGTAGGCCGCCAGCACAGTATCGCCCGTGGCCACACCGCAGGGGTTGGTGTGCTTGATGATGGCGACCACAGTCTCCGTAAACTCGCTCACCAGCTCCCAGCAGGCTTCCAGGTCAACCAGATTGTTGAACGACAGTTCCTTGCCCTGGTGCTGCTTCGCGTTCGCAACGCCTGTCGTTGTGCCGTCTGTGTAGACGGCCGCAGCCTGGTGCGGATTCTCGCCGTATCGAAGCGTCTGCTTCAGCGGCAGATTCAGCCGCAGAGCAGAGGGCGCGGCTGCATCGGCAAAGAGAGCCGGCTGCTCGTGCGTGCCATCCGGCTCCGGCAAACGCTCCAACGCATTCGCAATCGCGGTGTCGTATGCCGCCGTGGTAGCAAATGCCGCCTGCGCCAGCCGCCAGCGTGTAGCGAGCGACAAAGCACCGCCATTCGCCTCCATCTCGGCTGCAATGGTCTCGTAGTCGGCCACATTGGTGACGATGGCAACATCCGCAAAGTTCTTGGCAGCAGAGCGCACCATGCTGGGGCCGCCGATGTCGATGTTCTCGACAATCTCCGCAAACTTCACGCCGGGCTTCGACGCCGTCTTCTCAAACGCGTACAGGTTCACCACCACCATGTCGATGGGCTGAATCTCATGCTCGGTTACTGCTGCAACATGTTCCGCATTGCCGCGAATGTGCAGAATGCCGCCATGCACCTTGGGGTGCAGCGTCTTCACGCGACCGTCCAGCATCTCCGGAAAGCCGGTAAGGTCGCTGATGTCGCGCACCGGCAGGCCGCCATCGCGCAGCGCCTTCGCCGTACCGCCGGTCGATACCAGCTCCACACCCAGCGCATGCAGCCGCTGCGCAAACTCCAGCAAACCAGCCTTATCCGTAACACTCAAAAGCGCCCGCGTAACTTTGCTCATTTCCCTGCCAATCTCATCTATGTTTCGGGCGTTTCTGCGCGATGGGGATGCGCGAAGGTTTGCCACTATTTTCTTCATGCCCGTGCGTCATTCGCACGGGCCAGTCAAGCAAAGTTTAGCGCAGCCCGCAGGTGTTTTCCGCGCGGCGTGTTGCGACTACAGTCTCAAATCACCCGTCAGATCGCTGACTTTCGCCACATTGTGCGCGCCGCACCAGCGCTGCAGCCCACTGGCAATCTTCTCCACCGCGCGCGGATCGGCATAGCTGGCGGTGCCCACCTGCACGGCGGTTGCGCCGGCCAGCATAAACTCCACCGCATCCTCTGGCCGCGCGATGCCGCCCAGCCCCACCACCGGAATGCGCACGGATCGCGCAGTCTCCCACACCATGCGCACGGCGATGGGTTTAATCGCGGGTCCGCTGAGGCCGCCGGTCACGTTGGCAATCCGCGGCCGCCGTGTCTCCGTATCAATCGCCAGCGACACAAACGTATTCACCAGCGACACCGCATCCGCGCCCGCACTCTCCGCCACGCGCGCCATACCGCTGATGTTCGTCACATTGGGCGACAGCTTCACCATCAGCGGCCGCCTGCTCACAGCCTTCGTCCGCTCCACCAGCTCACCCAGTGAGTTCGGGTCCGTACCAAAGACCATGCCGCCATGCCGAGTGTTCGGGCAGCTTGCATTCAGCTCATACATGGCAATGCCGTCGGCATCGTTCAGCCGCTGGATCACGCCAATGCAATCCTCAATGGTGAAGCCAAAGACATTGGCAATGCACACGGTGCCCGTCATGCGCCGAATCCCCGGCAGCTTGTCCGCGATAAACGCATCCACGCCAATGTTCTGCAGGCCAATCGCATTGATCATGCCGCTGGCCGTCTCCACAATGCGCGGAGCCTTGTTGCCATCCATCGGCAGCAGCGACAAGCCCTTGGTCACAAACGCACCAATCCGGTGGAGCGACAGAATCTCCTCAAACTCCACGCCATAGGCAAAGGTGCCGCTGGCAGCCATCACCGGCGACCGCATCTCCACGCCGGCAACGGTCACAGCCATCTGCGGCTTGCCGTTGGACGCTCTGGCCTGTTCGCTCATACCTTCCATGCTAATGCGGTGGGGGCATCTCAGAGCAGGAAGTGGGGGCATTTCGGCACCGGCTCGCTAGACGAATACCTGATTTAACGGTTTGTTTGTTGCTTTTGACTCGTCGCAGGGACGACGGTTCGATTCCTTCGATACCATAGGGATCATGCTTGACCTCGCCTATGTCCGGGCAAATCTCCCGGAAGTGGAAGCCGCGCTTCGCTCGCGGAACACCGACCTCAATATCCTGCACGATTTTCTTTCTTTCGATGAGAGACGGAGAGCCCATCTTCAAAAACTTGAAGAAGCACGAGCTCGAGCCAATGAAACCTCCACTAAATTCTCAGAGGCGTCTCGTGCCTTTTCTCGTAAAAAGTTAAACCTAACTGCTATGGAGAGCATCGGCTCACCCACAGAAGATATAAAGACTGCGGCAAAACGTGCTTCGATGAATTTGGAAGCTGAATGGGAGTTTGTGAAGGAACAACTTCAGAACGAAGCC
>JAMFTB010000182.1 GCA_026225595.1 Terriglobus sp.
CATTTTCCCTTTTCCGTGGATCGCGACCGCATGCCTGCTCTGCGTGTGTGTAGCGCGTAGAAGGCGTCCTGCTGTACTGCTGCTTTTGTTGCTTTCGTTGACGGCTGCAGGCGGATGCGGTGGCTTCCGTGCTACTTCAACCGGCAGCAGTGGCAACGGAGGAACGCCATCCACCTACAACTACACAGCTGTCGTCACCGCGACCACTACCGGGATCACCGGCGATGCGCTGGTCCATACCGCATCCTTCAACCTGGTCGTGACACCGTGATTAGACGCATCATTTTCCTGCTGACTGTCCTCCTGCTCGTGCTTTGCATAGACCCGGCAAAAGCGCAGCAGGCAGCGTCTGCGCGGTCCACCAAAATCCCCGTTGCCCTGCGCTTTTCTGCGCTGGAAGCGAACGCTCCGCCGGGCAGCTGTGGCTGCTTCTGGCTGTCCGGAGGCGCCGCAGACACGACGATTCCGCTGCTGCCGCGGCTCTCTGCCGCTGTAGAGGTAGGCGGCGAAACCGCGGCCAATGTGCCCGACACGACGCGCGGTCTCAGCGAAATTACATTGCTTGCCGGACCGCGTTACACGCTGCCGCTGGGTCGTGTGTCAGGGGGGCGCGTGTCCGTCGCAGGGCAGGCTCTGTTTGGCGCTGTGCATGGCTTTGACGCCGACTTCTTCACCGGCTCAGCACACGCGCAGACCGCGACTGCATTCGCCATGGCGCTGGGCGGATTCGTAGAGATGCCGCTGACCCACGCGCTAAGCCTGCGCGCTGTACAGGTGGATATGCTGCAGACCAATCTGCCCAACGGCGCGGGCGATCGCCAGCGAAACCTGCGTATCGGCGGCGGCATCGTCTTCCACGTTGGTCTGCCGTCAGCACGCTAAAAGCAGAACGCTAAGGCCGCAAAGATTCCCACGAAATTTGTCATCCTGAACGGAGCGCAGCGAAGTCGAAGGAACCTGCATTTGGCCGGCGGTGCCACAAATGTGAAAGGAATAAATCCTTCGCTTCGCTGCGGGATTGAAAGTTACGCGACGTCCCAGCATATTTGTTTGTGGCGGGTGGAGCAGAATGCAGATTCCTTCGACAAGCTCAGGACAGGCTCTTCGACTCCGCACTTCGTGCTCTGCTCAGGATGACAACATTGGTTTGGACCACAAACGCAGAAAAGCCCGGCGCGAGGCCGGGCTTCCCATACTGCTGTTTGCTGCAAGGATCACGTCGCGAGAGCGACGTCGAGAACGGTACGAAGTATTAGAACTGGCCCCACAGGAGCTGGTTGTAGATCTCGTGGTGGAACTGCACTTCCGGTCCCTTGACGACGGAGCCCAGGAGACGAGGGCAACGATCTGCCGAAGCCTGCTTCAGCTCTGCAAAGCGCTCCTTCACGTCTGCACCCAGCAGCTCGGTGGTCCACTCTGCGCCGCGGAAGTCTTCGATTGCCGTGTAGACGTTGTCGGGCAGGTAACGAGCGGCCTGGCGTAGGTTTTTGATCTTGCTGACCTGGCCATCAAGGCCCGTTTTGAAGACCGAGTAGAGCACCGCGTAGGGGTTCGCATCCGGACCAACCGAACGAACCTCAACACGCGCCGACTTCTCGTTGCCGATGGGGATACGAACCATCGAACCACGATCCGTCGCCGAAGCCTTGATCTGGTTCGGAGCTTCGAAGTGCGGATCGAGACGGCGGTAGGCGTTGACCGACGAGTTCAGCAGCAGGCAGATGTCATTGCCGTGCGTCAGAATCTTGTCGATGAAGTTCCATGCCAGCTTCGACATGCCCTCTTCACCGGCCTTGTCGTAGAACAGGTTCTTCTTGTTCTTGGTGATGGACACGTTGGTGTGCATGCCGCTGCCGTTGACGCCGGTTACCGGCTTGGGCAGGAACGATGCGGTCATGCCCATCTGCGTGGCTACCTGGCGACAGATCAGCTTGTACAGCTGAATCTGGTCGGCAGCCGACACCACATCACCGTAGGTGTAGTTGATCTCAAACTGCGAGGGTGCCACTTCCGGGTGATCCTTCTCGTTTTCAAAGCCCATGGCGCGCTGCACTTCTGCAGCGGTGTCAATGAATTCGCGCAGAGGATCGCCGGGCAGCGAGTTGTAGTAGCCGCCGCCGTTCACGTACTCAAAGCTGCCGGTCTTGTGGAAGGAACGCTCCGCGTCCACGCCCTCGAAGAGGAAGCCTTCCACTTCGTTGGCGGCGTTCAGCGTGTAGCCCTTCTCGTCGTACATCTTGTTGGCGTACTGCTTCAGGATGCCGCGCAGGTCAGCGCTGTAGGGGCCGCCGGTCTTGTCGATGACTTCGCCAAAGACCATGACCTTGCCGCTGCCGAAGACATCGGCGGGCGTCCAGTAGAAGGCATTCCAGTCCAGGCCCAGGCGCAGGTCCGATTCCTTCTGCGCCGTAAAGCCGCGGATGGACGAGCCGTCAAAGGTCAGGTTGTCATAGCTGTTTACGAGAAACTTTTTGTCGTAATCCAGCATGTGCAGGCGGCCTTCCAGATCGCTGAAGACGACCGTAACGGCCTTGATGCCCTTGGTGTCGGTCAGGTACTTGAGCCGTTCTTCCTGGATCTTGTCGATCGACACGCGCTTCTTGCGCTGGTCCTTCGCGGCAAGGTTCAGCTCTTCCAGCTCTTCATACGACAGTTCGAGAAAATCGCGGTAATTGCCCGACATCTACGGCTCCTTATCAAGATGCGCGGCGGCGCATGGCACCTGCGCGCGCGGTTCAAAAAATCCTGGATTGGGTGGTGCTGGGAAGCAGAAATACAAGAGCTGGCCGACGCCGCCTCTTTGCTAAAAAATAACAGAAAACAGGTAGCTTTCCGCGTCCGCATGTATGCATCTTCTTTTCACATTGGCGGGCAGCAGGCGGCGCGGCAGAATGTGATACTTTCACATGGGTGTCAACCGGCGGCTAACGCATGTTTGCGGCACCATCTTTTGGCGTCTCCTGCCGCCGCACCACTCATCCGCACGCAGCCGCTAGCAACCGCACCGGCACAGCGTTTCACCATTCTGGAGGGTTCTAAGTTGGGCATGAATATGGTTCCCAAGCGCCTGTTTTTCACCAAGGGCGTTGGTCGGCACAAGGAGCGGCTTACGTCGTTCGAAATGGCACTGCGTGACGCCGGCATCGCCGCGCAGAACCTGGTGCGCGTCTCTTCCATCTTTCCGCCCAAGTGCAAGATGATCACCCGCAAGGAAGGTTTGAAGTACCTGAACCCGGGCGAAGTGGTTTTTGCCGTGGTTGCGGAGAACAGCACACGCGAGGCGCACCGCCTGGTGGTGTCGTCCATCGGCGTGGCCATCCCCACGGACCGCAACACCTACGGCTACCTGAGCGAGCACCACAGCTTTGGCGAGACGGAAGATCAGGCAGGCGACTACGCCGAGGAGCTGGCGGCAGAGATGCTGGCCACCACCCTGGACGTGGACTTTGATCCGGACACGAGCTGGGACGAGAAGAAGGAGATCTACCGCATCTCCAACAAGATCGTCCGCACGGCAAACGTGACGCAGAGCGCCGTGGGCGACAAGAAGGGTCTGTGGACGACCACCATCGCAGCCGCCATCCTCATCTTTGACGACGAAGACAAGTAGAACGCAGTCGATCACTGTTACTTGCATGGGGCGCTGGCGAATCGGCCAGCGCTCTTGCTTTGCCCGGAGGGCTTTTGACCCGGAGCATCGTCTAACTCTCCGCATCATCGAATAATGAGAACTATGGATCACATCAGCACGGACAATTCGCAGCAGTTCGCCAGCGACAACTACTCCGGCATTTGCCCGGAGGCGTGGGAGGCCATGGCAGAAGCCAACCACGGCCATGCCACCGCGTACGGCGACGACCCATGGACGGCACGCGCCTCCAATCTTTTTCGCGATTTCTTTGAGACGGAGTGCGAAGTCTTCTTTGCCTTCAACGGCACCGCGGCCAACTCCATGGCGCTTGCATCGCTGTGCCAGAGCTACCACTCCGTCATCTGCGCCAGCAGCGCCCACGTTGAAACCGACGAGTGCGGCGCGCCGGAGTTCTTCTCCAACGGCAGCAAGCTGCTTACCGCGCAAACCATTGACGGCAAGATGACCCCGGAGTCCATCCGCGCACTTGCAACCTCGCGCGGCGACATCCACTTCCCCAAGTCGAAGGCCGTCACCATCACGCAGTCCACAGAGACGGGCCGCGTCTACAGCGTGGACGAAGTGCGCGCTCTGAGTGCCACCTGCCGCGACCTGAAGCTGCACCTGCACATGGACGGCGCACGCTTCAGCAACGCCATGGCCAGCGCAGGCTGCACGCCGGCGGAGATGACGTGGAAGTCTGGCGTAGAAGTTCTGTGCTTTGGTGGAACCAAGAACGGCATGGCCGTTGGTGAGGCCATCGTCTTCTTCGACCAGGCGCTGGCGCAGGACTTTGACTATCGCTGCAAGCAGGCGGGCCAGCTCGCATCCAAGATGCGCTTCCTTACCTCGCCGTGGATCGGCATGATCCAGAGCGGTGCATGGCTGCGCAACGCACAACACGCCAACGCCATGGCACAGCGGCTGAGCGGTGCCATTGAAGGTGTGCCACACGCCAGCATCATGTTTCCGGTTGAGGCGAACGCCGTCTTCCTGGTGGCCAGTGAAGATCACCTGGAGCAGCTGCGCACACGCGGCTGGCGCTTCTATACGTTCATTGGCGGCGGCGCGCGCTTCATGTTCGCGTGGGACACAGACCCCGCCCGCGTCGACCAGCTGGCCAACGACATCCGCGAGATCATGGGGTAAACAATGACCACATTTCACTCTGTTATGCCGCTCATACCAACTGGTAACTCTCTGGAAGAGGCCATTGTGTTTTACACGGAGATGCTGGGCTTCAAGGTGGCGCGGCAGTGGGATGGCGGCGCGGTCATCCAGCGGGATTCTGTCAGCTTTCTGCTGCAGGTGAGCAATAACCGCGAGTGGGCAGACAACTCAAGCTTCAGCATTGGCGTGGCCGATCTGGATGCTTTGCACGCGGAGTATCAGCACCGTGGTGTTGCCATGGGGCGGCTTGAGGTCAAGTTCTGGGGCCGCCGCGAATTTCACATGATTGTGCCGTCAGGAGTCTGTCTGCAGTTCTACGGCATTGCTGGTTAAGAAAAGGAAAGAGCGATGAAGAAGACACAGGTTGCGCTGATCCAGATGAGCTGCGAGCCCGATACGCAGAAGAACCTGGACAAGGCTGCGGCGCGGATTGAAGAGGCCGCGAAGAACGGCGCAGAGCTGATCTGCCTGCCGGAGCTCTTCCGCGCGCAATACTTCTGCCAGCGTGAGGATCACGCACTCTTCGCCACGGCTGAGAGCATTCCGGGGCCATCTACAGAACGCCTATCGAAAGTCGCGAAGGACAACAAGGTCGTTATCGTTGCGTCCCTGTTTGAGCGCCGCGCACCTGGCCTGTACCACAACACTGCGGTCACGCTGGAGCGTGACGGCAGCATCGCTGACGTGTATCGCAAGATGCACATCCCCGACGATCCGCTCTACTACGAGAAGTTCTACTTCACGCCCGGCGACCTTGGCTTCCGCGCAGTGGAGTCGACCGCGGGCAACATTGGCACTCTGGTCTGCTGGGATCAGTGGTATCCAGAAGGCGCGCGCATCACCGCTCTGAAGGGTGCGGAGACGCTCTTCTTCCCGACTGCCATCGGCTGGCATCCCAGCGAGAAGGAAGAGTACGGCGAAGCGCAGTACGACGCGTGGCAGACAACGCAGCGGGCTCATGCAATTTCAAATGGCGTGTGGGTCTGCTCCGTCAACCGCGTTGGCTTTGAGCATGGCGACGTGGTCCACAACGGTGTGAACATGCCCGGGCCTGAGGGCGCGGGGCTTGAGTTCTGGGGCGGCAGTTTTATTGCCGATCCGTTTGGGCGTGTGATTGCGCAGGGCTCGCATGACAAGGAAGAGATTCTGACTGCTGAGATCGATCTGAAGTTGCTGGAAGATACGCGGCGGAACTGGCCGTTTCTGCGGGACC
>JAMFTB010000183.1 GCA_026225595.1 Terriglobus sp.
CTGCATGGAAGCCGCGCGCATGGTCGCAGGAACCCTCCCCGAAGGCGCAGCCGAACTAGGTGCCGCGCTCGAAATGGTTCATACCTATAGCCTTATCCACGACGACCTCCCCGCCCTCGACAACGACGATCTCCGCCGCGGCCAGCCCACCTGCCACGTAGTCTTCGGCGAAGCCATCGCCATCCTCGCCGGCGATGCCCTCCAAACTCTCGCCTTCCAAACCATCTCGCAAATCCCCGCATCCGCCTCCATCCTCATCGAAATCCTCCGCGAATTCTCCTTCGCCATCGGCACCGGCGTCGGCCGAGACCTTCCCGGCAGTCTCCCTCCTGGCATGATCGGCGGCCAGGTAATGGACATTGAAGGCGAAGGCACCAAGCCAACCGCCGCGGTCGTCGAAGCGATTCATCGCGCAAAGACCGGCGCGCTCATCACCGTGTCGATCGTTGCAGGTGGCCTTATTGCAGGCGCAACTGCGGACGAAGTTGCGCACCTGCGCCGCTTCGGGCAAAAATCCGGCCTTGCATTTCAGATTGTGGATGACATTCTGGATGTCACCCAGAGCAGCGAACAGCTGGGCAAGACCGCAGGCAAAGACACCGCGACGGAAAAGGCTACATGGCCCGCAGTCTTCGGCATTGAGGCCTCACGCGAGACGGCGGCAGAGCTGCTGCGCGATGCGCTGGCGGAGCTGGAGCAGTTTGGTGATCGCGCCGATGCTCTGAAGGCTGTGGCCCGCTCGCTTGTGGAACGCACGCACTAAGTTTATTGCCGCACACTTGATCATCATGGAAACGACGCTCACCAAGGACGATATCCGCGAGGCGCTCCGCGTCTGCTTTGACCCAGAGCTGGCCGTGAACATCGTCGACCTGGGTCTTGTCTATGGCGTCATCGTCACGCGCGATTACGATGCTCCGGGCTATGAGCCGCGCTACTGCGTGGGCGTAACACTGACCATGCGCGCGCCCAACGACGAGCGCGAGGCGATGCTGGTGGGCCAGGTGAAGAATCGGCTTGCAGGCATGCGCGAAGTCAGCCGCAGTGAAGTTGAAATTGTGTGGGAACCCGCATGGACAGTGGAGTTAATGACCGCAGCAGCCCGCCAGCAGCTTGGCCTTGATCGCTTGCCCAAGCAGGGTTTGGTCTCCATAAAGCTTTAGCGCCCGTTCAACGTAAAGCAGAACGCGAAGGGCGCAAAGACTACGCGAAGGCCGCTAAAGGAAAAGTCTGTTCCCTGGAAGCTAGTCGAGATCAAACTCGCGAAGCGGCTTGCCTGTGTCCGGAGATTCCTTTGCCTTGCGGAAGGCTTCTTCGAACTTAGCGTTCAGAATGCTGTCGCGATTCTTCTGCGCCTCAATGGACTGCGCGAAGATGCTGTCGCGGCGCGCATCCTGCTCGCGCGCTGCCTTGGCTGCTGTGCCCAGGTCCTCAAAGGTGCGCTTACGCGGAGCGGGTGTGTGCGCACTCACCGTCTGCGTTACCGGGTCGATGCGCAGCGTGCCGCCACACTCCGGGCAGAACACCTCAAAGCCAATCTCTTTGGTTTGCTTCTTCGCCATACGGGAAGAATTCTACGCTCGAGAGAGCAAGATCAGAACGCAGCGATCCGGCGTTCTGATCTTTCTTGCTTTTTAAATGTCGAAGACGCGGTGGCCTGGGCATTCCTGCTCGGCGTTTTCTACCAGCATGGCCGGCAGGTCTACGATGCTTTGTGCCAGCAGCACGATGCCGTTCATCAGCCGTTCCTGCACGTGCCCATCGGGGAAGATGGTGCGGGTCATGGCGTCCGCGTGTTTGCGCAGGTGTGTCTCGCGCTCCAGCTGCCAGTTGGCGGCAAGGCGGCGCAGGCGATTCATCTGGTAACGCATCTTGCTGGCGGCCACGCTTGCAGACTTGCCAAGGTTGGCGTCCAGCGTGGTCATCCAGTGTTCCACTTCGTTCAGTTCGGTATCCAAAGCGTTGCCGGCAGCGGCAATCTTGCGCTTGCCTTCAATGGGCATGGCGCGTGCTGCCAGGCGCTGCGCAAGTTCGTCTGCACTGGTCATGGCATCGCTCAGGCTCAGTTCGTGCTGATCCATCACGGAGCGGATGGGCGCAGGAATGAGCGTGGCGGAAAGCCGCGGCAGCACCGGCGTTGCCGTACCCAGAATGGCCTGCGAAACCGGCTGCAGCTGCGCGAAGTACGCAATCTCCGCCGGTCCGCCAATGTAGGCAGAGGTGGGGAATATGCTGTCCTGAAAGACCGGTCGCAGAAGAGCATTTGGGCTCAGGCGCTCGGGCGTGACTGCAAGAATCGCGAGCAGGTCTTCGTTCGTATAGGTGCGGCTGCCCGCATGCCATGCGCGGTGGCCGTCGGCATCGGCGGGCCGCTTCAGCGGCAGGCGCTGGCCGTCTTCGTCAATGAGGAAGAGCAGGCTGCTGTCGTCGTTGACCAGCACCTGCGCGGCATAGCTTGCGGCCTCAAGCTCGTGCGTTCGCGCGGTCAGCGCTGCGTGTAGTTCGTCCGCATGCTCAATGGCGTACTGCAGCGCGGGCGCGCCCATGGCGTGAAATTCGCGCGTGCTGGCGTCCACCACGATGAGGCCGTGCTCACGGTAAACACCTGCCAGAAATTTGCCGAAGGCGGAACCCAGCGTATCCGCGGGTGTGTAGCTGGCGCGCAGCAGCTCCGTGATGGGCGCGTAGGCCAGCAGCTCTTCCAGCTGTTCCAGCAACGGCTCAATCTGCGGACCAAGCGTCAGCGAACCAACAGGCTGCTGGCGGTGTTGCGGAAAGGTGGAGCGGAGGGTAACAATGCCGTTCTTGCCCTGGCTGCCGGTGCCCAGCACCGTCGCCTGGTTCACCTCGTCCAGGTCGTGATCCTCGGTTGCCATCCAGAAGACGGGCACCGTGGGTACGCCTGCCTCCGTGGCAACCTGTGCCTTGCGGATGGCGGTTGCCGCCTTCAGCAGCGTGAGCAGCGGCCCGCCGAAGAGGCCAACCTGCTGGCCGGTAACCACGGCACGTGCGCCTTCGCGCAGCCGGGCGATGTTGGCAAAGGTCGCTTCACCGGCTCCAAACGTTTGGTTTTGTGCGATAAGCGCATCGGCCAGCACGTTGCGGTCAGGCTGCAGACGCGGCGTGGTGCCGGCCTGCCAGCGCGCATCAAAGGGGCTGGACGGGTAAAAGCGGCGAACCGGCGCATCCGCCGGAGCCGTGCGCAACTCAGCGTACTCGCGAAAGATCTTCGCAAGATGCGGCAGAACCGTTATGGGGTGACACTCTGCGGTCATGTACTCGTATTGCCTGTCGCGTTGAGCTGAACGGCATATAGATGGCCGCCGCACACCGTTGGATGCAGTTTTGGTAGCTTCATTGCTATGACGAAGGCAACATCAGCGAAGACGCCCTCCCGGAAGATCAATATCGCGCGAACAGCCAGCAAGAAAACCGATCAGTCTGCGGGCACCACCAAGGCTACCCCCAAGCCTGTCGCAAAGCCTTCCACGACAAAGACCGCCGCCAGGACGGTAGCCAAAAAGATAACCGCCAAGGTGCCCTCCAAAAAGCTGCCAAAGAACCACGCGCTGGTGCTTGGGTCAAAGCTCGCCTTCAAGGGCCGCGTCTTCAATGTCTACACGGAGCATGTGTTGGAACCCAATGGCGTGGAGGCTACGCGCGACGTCGTCCGCCACAACGGTTCGGTGGTGGTGCTGGCTGTGGATGACACCACGAATCCTAAAGACCCTCTTGTCGTCATTGAGCGACAGTTCCGTCACGCCGCCGACCAGTACCTGCTGGAGCTGCCCGCAGGCCGCGTGGAACCCGGCGAGAAGGTGCTAGCCGCCGCCAAACGCGAGCTGATTGAAGAGACCGGCTACCGCGCCAAAAAATGGACGAAGC
>JAMFTB010000184.1 GCA_026225595.1 Terriglobus sp.
CACGGCGTCCCGGTGACCGTCCGCGACACCAAGGAACACCTCGTCCTGAACCTGACCAAGGACGACTTCACCTTGGAGGCCGACGGCAAGCCGCAGACCATCCGCTACTTTGACCGCGCAGACGACACACCGCTGACGGTGGGCCTGCTGGTGGATGTGAGCGGCAGCATGCGCAACCAACTGGAGGAAGAGCGCTCGGCCTCGTCCGCGTTTTTGGACGGCATGCTGAAGCCCGGCCGCGACCAGGCGTTTGTGGTGCAGTTTGGCCACTCCGCAGACCTGCTGGCAGACATTACGCAGTCCGTGCCCAAGCTGCAGGCCGCGCTGCAGAAGATTGATGGGGGCGATAACGACCGCCCCAGCTTCGGCAACGGCAGCTCGAATAACGGCAGCGGCAACAGTCAGGATGACTCCCAGAACGGATCACAGAACGGCAACAGCAACGGTGGCGGTCGTCATGGTGGGGGCGGCGGGAACAGTCGCGGCGCCAGCAGTGGAGGCACGGTGCTGTACGACGCCGTCTACCTCTCCTCAGACGAGGTGCTGAAAAAGGCGCCAGTGGCAAAGGGCGCGGAGAACAGCGGACAGGCGCGCAAGGCGCTCATCCTGCTGACGGACGGCGGCGATCGCGGCAGCAAGGAGTCGCTGCCGGAATCTATTGAGGCCGCGCAGCGTACGGACACCACCATCTACGCCATCTATTACAAGGGCGAAGAGCACAGCGGCGGTGGCGGTGGCTTTCCCGGCGGACATGGTGGCGGACGTGGCGGTGGCTTCCCCGGCGGCGGTGGCCATGGTGGTGGCTTTCCCGGTGGCGGAGGCGGTGGTGGTGGCCGCGGAGGTGGTGGCGGCAATGAAACTCACGTCGACGGCAAGAAGATTCTGCAGCGTATGGCCGACGAGACCGGCGGCCGCGTCTACGAAGTGAGCAAGAAGATGCCGCTGGCCGACATCTACAAGCAGATTGCCGAGGAGCTACGCAGCCAGTACCGCCTGGGCTTCTCGCCTGCAAACAATGAGGCTGGTTACCACAAGCTGGTCGTCGACACGCCTAAGCAGAAGAAGGTCATCCTGCAAGCGCGCGACGGCTACTACACAGGCGACGCGAAGTAGTAGAAAACAATGTCCTGCCGGACGGGCCTGCTACGCGCGGGGCGGGCGTTTGCACGCCTCTTTACTGGCTTCGTCTCGCCCCTCCCGATGGTCGGGATCAAACGCATCACCACAACTCTTGTCATCCTGAGCGGAGCCGAAGGACCTGCATTTCGCCGGCAGCAGCATGAAGTTCAATCCTGACCAACGGGAAGGCCACGCGAAGCAGTAAAAAGGTGCGTGAGCACCCACCCTCCGCGCAGGAGGCCCGTCCGGCAGGACACAAGTCTATGAACGCCTAGCGACCGATGCGGCCCGGGTCCGGCACAAAGTAGAGGAACGCGCCCAGCACGATGAGCAGCGCGAGGAAGTAAGCCAGCGTACCCACGCTGTTCTCTTCCGGCGCGTCGTTGGTGAACATGCGCCACGTCATACCCGCGCCCAGGAACAGGAAGATGCCCTCGTGCATGAGCGCGAAGAGCACAACGCATGACGCAAGGATGAGACCACGGCCCAGCCGGTTGAGCGCAAGGGTAGCCTGCGCACCATCCAGCCCCAGCACCGGAATAAGGTTAACCAGGTTAATCATTGCGCCCGTGTAAGCCAGCGCCTGAAACAGCGGCATATGCGTCCACACGAAGAGACCAACGCAGGCAAACGCCGCACCCAGCCCCCATAGCGGACCGGCCAGCGCAATCGACGCCAGCTCGTCCAGCTTCATGCCCTGCGAGTACCAGCGCACGTACGCGCCCAGCCCCGGCATAAACATGGGCAGGTCAGCCTTCAACCCGCGCCGCCGCACCGCAACGTAGTGACCCAGCTCATGCACCAGGATGGCCAGCGTGAATCCGAGCGCAAATTTCCATCCAAAAAGCGCCCAGTACAGGCCGAAGTAGCCAAGAAAGCCCAGTAAGAATTTCAGCTTAAAGAGCAGGAACAATGCGCTTTTGAACTTTGCCGCAGCCACAAACAGCGGGAACAGCGGACCCAGCCGCTTCTTCCACTTTGACTGGCGCTCCTCCGCAGTCTGCAGACGTCCGCCCAGCGTGTCCATATGCGCGCGGATCTGCGCGGCCTGCGATGCATCGGGCGGCAGCCATTCCAGCGCGGTAGTCCACAATGCGCGCGCGTCTGTGAGCCTGCCCTCGGATTCAGCCTGCGCAGCAGCCGCGCCAATGCGGTTCAGGTGCTGCGAGTACACCAGCGTCTGGCAGTCCGGGCACGCAAGTACGCCATCCGCAATCCAGTGCTGGCAACTTGGGCAGGAGTAGACGGGCTCAGGCGCGGGCAGCGGTTCCGGAGCGGGTGGCAGGATGGCCGGGTTGGCGGTGGTTGCCATATTCATTCATCTGCGATTTTAC
>JAMFTB010000017.1 GCA_026225595.1 Terriglobus sp.
AGCCTAAGCAAAGAACCCAACCCAAAAAGCTGTTCCTAAGCAACGAACCCAACCCAAGAAATTATCATCCTGAGCGAAGCCGAAGGACCTGCATTTCGCCGGTAGCGGCACAAATATTTATCCCGACCAACGGAAGGGCCACCCGAAGGAATTAAAAGGTGCGTAAGCACCCGCCCCGCGCGTAGCGGGCCCCGTCCGGCAGGACATGTGGTTTTCTTTCGTTTGACTGAAGTGAAGCTGTTACATCACCAAGGCGAGCTGTTCCAGCTGCTGATGCATGGATTCCAGCGAGCTGTGCTGCGTGTCCATGCCGGTCACGACGCTGCGTGCGCCGTCCGTCGATATGCCATAGCCCCGCGCGGATAGGAAACTGGAGATCAGTTCCCCCGCCTGCCAGCTATCCAGTCCGGACTGCAGCAGTTCTGTGCGCAGGTCTGCAACATCTTCCGCGTTGAATTTGCCTTCAGCGGCGAAAGTACTGAGGACCACAGTGTCGAACGCGTTCTTCGGTGCTTCGTCCATGGTTTGTAGCCTCCTGCCGTTGGTAGGTGTTTAGACGTGCGGGTCGCCGATGGGTTGCTGACCGCCGCAGAGTACTTTGGCAGACCGCGCCATTTGCGCACGGAACATTCACGCCTTCGAAGAGGCTCGCTGTATCCTGCAAAGGATGAGTGCACGCGTATTGGACGGAACAGCGATTGCCGCGGAAATTCGGGCAGAGCTGAAGGAACAGGTGGCCGCGCTTGGCTTTACGCCCGGGCTGGCCGTGGTGCTGATCGGTGACGATCCAGCGTCGTCAATTTACGTGCGCAGCAAGGTCAAAGCATGCGAGGAGCTGGGCATTGCCAGCACGGAGATGCGACCGGACGCGAACCTGACGACGGAAGATCTGTTGGCCATCATTGACGACCTGAATGGCCGCGACGACGTCGACGGCATCCTGGTGCAGCTGCCGCTGCCCAAACAGGTGGATACCAAGCGCGTTCTGGAGGCAATGCTGCCGTCAAAGGATGTGGACGGCTTTCATCCCGTAAACGTGGGCAAGCTGTGGACCGGGCAAGACTGCCTGACGCCCTGCACGCCTACGGGAGTGATTGAGATTCTGCGGCGCAGCGGCATTGCTACCGCAGGCGCAGAAGCGGTAGTGATTGGTCGCAGCGACATTGTGGGCAAGCCCGTTGCAGCCATGCTGCTGCAGGCAAACGCCACGGTGACCATCTGCCACGGCAAGACGCGCGACCTGGCGGAACACACACGCCGCGCGGACATCCTTGTCGTCGCCATTGGCAAGGCAGGCTTTGTGACGGCGGATATGGTGAAGCCGGGCGCGGTGCTGATCGATGTGGGCATCAACCGTGTCAGCGACGCTGCGGATGTGGAACGCTTCTTCCCCGGCGATACCAAGCGCGCGGAGACCTTCGCCAAGCGCGGCTCGGTCGTCATGGGAGACATTGCTCCGGAAGCCTTTGCCGTCAGCAGTGCGTACACGCCTGTACCCGGCGGAGTGGGCGCGCTGACCATTGCCATGCTGATGCACAACACCATTAAGGCCGCCAAGCTGCGCCGCGGGCAGCAGTAACGCATGTTGCGCGTTGGCCTGACGGGCGGCGTGGGCAGCGGCAAATCTGCCGCGGTAGCCATGCTGCGCGAGCTGGGTGCTTATATCTCCCAGTCTGACGAAGTGGGTCGCCTGCTGATGCAGCCCGGCCAGGCTGTCTTCAACGCAATTGTTGCGCACTTCGGCCCGCAGATTCTGACGCAGGATGGCCAGCTGGATCGCACAGCACTGGCACGCATCGCCTTTGGTGAGGGCCGCGTGGAGGAGCTGAACGCTATCGTGCATCCAGTGGTCATTGCGGCGCAGGCACAGTGGTTTGATGAGGTTGCCGCACGTGATCCAAAGGCCGTTGCCGTGGTGGAATCTGCTTTGATCTTTGAAACGAAGCACGGAGCCGCAGCTGGTAAGGGCGACCAGCCGTGGCGAACGCGCTTTGACCGCATTATTGTCGTCTCCGCACCCATTGAAGTGCGACGCCAGCGCTACATCCGGCGGATAAACGTGTCTGAAGATGCAGGCGTGGCAGCGGCTGTTGCGGATTTTGATCGCCGAGCCGCCGCGCAGTGGACCGATGAAGAAAAAGCGCAGCAGGCGGACTATGTGATTGAAAACAGCGGCACGCTGAACGATTTGCGTGGTGCCATCGTATCGCTCTATGCACGGCTGCAGCAGGAATCGGCATTGCTGCAGAAGTAGCAAAGCAGGCGGACGGGGTCCGTCTAAACTGGTTCTGCAGGTTTTCTCTGACGGCGCGCGCCGGAGGGCGGTGGATGAAGTTGCGTAGGGTTCTGCTTGTTCTGTTGCTGGTTACCGGCTTCTATCTTCTGACGCAGCACCTGTGGCCTGCGGGCACGGTGGCTGCGCTGGTGCAGCGTTACGTGCCGGCGTCGGCTTCCATGGCTGAGTCTTCCGTTGTGTCCACGAACGGGCCGCTGGGCACCTTTGACCTGAACGTGGCCAACGCGCAGCCCGCATATGACGCGGAAGAGCAGAACAACATTGCCGTCTACAAGCGGGTAACCCCAAGCGTGGTCAACATCACCACCACCACCGTTGCGTATGACTTTTTTTACGGCGCTGTACCGCAGCAGGGCCAGGGATCAGGCTTCATCCTGGACAAGCAGGGCCACATCCTGACCAACAACCACGTCATTGGCGACAACGCACGCAGCGTGGAAGTGCAGCTGGCCGACAAGCACAAGTACAAGGCAACCGTCGTAGGCGTAGACAAGACGCATGACCTGGCGCTGCTGCAGATCAACGCGCCCAACCTGCAGCCGGTGGAGCTTGCTGATTCGCGCGCGTTGCAGGTGGGCCAAAAGGTCTTCGCCATTGGCAATCCCTTTGGACTCTCCGGCACCATGACGCGCGGCATCATCTCTGCCATTCGCAGTGTGCGCGGTCCGACTGGCAACGCAATTGATAACGCCATCCAGACAGACGCGGCAATCAACCCCGGCAACAGCGGCGGTCCGCTGATGAATTCGCGCGGTCAGGTTATCGGCATCAACACCATGATTGCGTCCAACAACGGCGCAGACCAGAGCGCAGGCATTGGCTTTGCCATCCCCATATCCACCGCGCGCGCGGTGCTGGATGACTTCTCAAAGTACGGCCATGTGCGGCGGCCTTCGCTGTCGATTCTGCCACTGGAGATTGGCCCTGACTTCGCTGAGCAGGCTGGCCTGTCTGCAGACTACGGCGTGCTGATCCAGCGTGTTCTACCCGGCGGCGCCGCAGAAAAGGCTGGGCTGAAGGGCGGCACACAGCGCCTGGCCTGGGGCAACACGCCGGTCATGCTGGGTGGCGACCTCATCGTGGCCATTGACGGGCAGGAGATTACCAACGTGCAGGACATTAGCAGCGTGATGAACTCGCACAAAGCCGGCGACGTGGTGACGGTGACCATCTTCCGCGGACGCCGACGGTCTGACGTGAAGGTGACGCTGGGCGAAGCAAACAGCGACCAACAGGTTTAACGGCGACCTGTCCTGCCGGACGGGCCTCCTGCGCGGAGGGCGGTCACTTCGTGACTTGCAACTGCTTCGCATGGCCCTTCCGTTGGGCGGGATGAATATTCATGCCGACCATCGGGAGGCCCACCTAAAGGAGTAAAAAGGTGCGTGAGCACCCGCCCTCCGCGCAGTGGGGCCCGTCCGGCAGGACACAACGATCACAAATACCAGGGAATATTTACGACCACGATGCGTTCATTGCCACGCACCAGCAGCAGCAGTTTCAGCACCTGTGTGCGCTGGTTGTGCAGCAGATTTTCCCACCAGTGCTTCACCACAAGTTCAGGAATAAGAACAGCAACCGTTCGCGTGGGATTGTCGTCTTCCAGCTTGCGGATGTAGCCCATCAACGGCGAAATCACGGTGCGATAGGTGCTGTGAACCTTGACCAGTTCCGGCGTTGGCAGGTTCTGGTTGCGGATGGGCCGCATGACCTTCTCCTCCCATATCTCGTCGGTCGCCTCGTCTGGATCAGTCAGCACGGTGACAATCTTTACGTCGTCACTCATGACCAGGCCAAAGCGAATTGCCTTTTCGCTGATCTTGTCCCACCGCGCAACGGGAATCACCACAATGGGGCGCTCAAGCCCATCCACGCGAATCGCACCGCGATCCGCAGTGTCAAGATTCACGCGCGCATAGTGCTTCTTGATCCGGAGCATCACCCAGATCATTGCGGGCACAAGCAGCGCCGTGATCCATGCACCGGCCGTAAATTTGGCAACCAGCACAACCACCAGCGTGATGCCTGTGGCCACGGCGCCAAGTCCGTTCAGGAACATCTTCAGATAACGTCCGTTGGCATTCTTCTCTTTCAGCCAATGCTTCACCATGCCGGCCTGGCTGAGCGTGAACGCGAGAAATGCGCCGATGGCATAGAGCGGTATGAGGCGATCTGTAACGCCGTTGAAGATGATGAGCAACACCGCAGTGAAGCCCGTAAGCGCGTAGATGCCATGCGAGAACAGCAGGCGACGGCCACGCAGCAGAAAAACACGTGGCATGTAATCTTTCGCTGCAATGGCGCGGGCCATCCGCGGGAAATCTGCAAACGCGGTGTTCGCGCTAAAGCTCAGCGCAGCCAGCACACTTGCCATGGTCAGGTAGTAGAACCATCCCCGGCCAAACACTGCCGCAACCTGGATGGACAGGACACTTTGATATGCAGGATCACTGGAGTCCATCGCCGTAACGCCATATGCCTTGGCAACGTAAGACAGGCCGGCCAGCAGCACAATCAGAATTGCAATGATGATGGTGAGTGCATGGTTTGCATTCTTCGAACGCGGCTCTTTGAACGCTGTTACACCGTTTGAAACAGCCTCAACGCCGGTCATGGCCGCACAGCCGCTGGCAAACGCCTTCAACAGCATCCAGATGGTGAGGTACTGCACCGTGGCAGGTAACGCAGGTGGTGGCGCTGCGATCGCAATGGGATGCCCGTGCGCAAGCAGTGCATGGTAGACACCGATGACGACCGTGAGAACCAGCGTGACCACGAAGAAGATCGTCGGCAGCATGAAGACCAGGCCAGACTCCTTCACGCCGCGCATATTGATGAGAACGATCACGGCAAGCACCAGCAGGCATAGCGAAAGCTGGTGCTGGTGCAGGCGTGGCAGCGCGCTTACAAGGGCCGTTACACCCGCGGAAATGCCAACAGCCGCTGTCAAAACGTAATCGATCATGAGGGCAGCAGCAGCCAGCAGGCCCGCGCCATCGCC
>JAMFTB010000185.1 GCA_026225595.1 Terriglobus sp.
GGATTGATAACCGGCCTGGCGACTCCACTCACTCTGCTCTGCTCCTGTTGAATCCGCTGCGTTTTAAAGACCGCACGGTCGCAAAAAAGAGACCGAACGGTCCCAATGCAGCATCTGATGGGTAGAAGAGGGGTGAGGGTTCACCTTTCTTTAGGGTTAACTCGGAACAGGCTTCAGGCATACTTGGAACAGGCATGAGCAAGGGCGAGCAAACACGGCAGCAGATTCTGGAGAAGGCGGCGCCGCTGTTCAATCAGCGCGGCTTTCACGGCTGCTCCATGGCCGACGTAATGGAAGCTACCGGGCTGGAGAAGGGCGGACTGTATCGGCACTTCAGCAGCAAGGAAGAGCTGGCACAGGCGGCGTTTCGCCACGCCGTTGCGACGTCTCTGCGCATCAAGACACAGCCACCGGAGCCGGGCGCAACTGCGATGGAAACTCTGCGGGCAATGATCGCGCGGTTTGTCGAGACGAAGTCCGGAATACCCGGCGGCTGCCCGCTGATGAACACCGCAATCGACGCGGACGATGGCAACGAAGCCCTGCGTAAGCTGGCTCGTGAGGCCTTTGATGGATGGCGTGGCCGCCTGGTCGCTGTGATTGAGCAGGCAAGTGAAGCTCGCGAGATTCGGCGCTCTGCTGACTCTGCATGGCTTGCAGATACCATTATCAGCACGCTGGAAGGCGCGCTGATGTTGAGCCGTCTTGAACGGCGTAAAGAGCCGCTACATCATGCGCAGCGGTCATTGGAAATTATTCTAGAATCCGTTCAACGCTAGCTTCTGTTTTCGGAAGGGCACAGCTTGAGCTGTGCCGATAAGTCCTGGCAGATGAGCGGCTTTAGGTGCTGAGGTTTAGCTCTTTGCCTCTGCCATGAAAAAGCTAACCTCAGGGGCTAAAGCCCCGTTATACGCAGCATTTTCGGCACGGCTGAAGCCGTGCCCTTCCGAAGATCAGCAGCCTTCTGCCACGAAGATCGTGCAGCGCAAGGACACAGCCCTTGCGGCCTGGGAAGATACGTTGGAATCCTTCGCTTTGCTCAGGATGACAGCGATGAAGAAGCGCTAGTAAGCGCCGGCTTGCTCAATGGGCAGGCGCACCTGGATGCAGGTCATGCCTGGGTGGCTGCTTTCCACGCTGAGTTGGCCCTTGTGCTTGCTCACCAGTCGCGTGGCCGTATCCAGGCCCAGGCCCAGTGCCTGGCCGACGGGCTTGGTGGTGAAGAACGGCTCAAAGATGCGCGAACGAATTGCCGGGTCAATGCCGGGGCCGTTGTCACACACCTCCACCAGCACCAGTTGACCGCTGATAGATGTGCGCAGCGTAAGCACGGAGCCGTGATCACACAGAGCCATGGCATCCAGCGCATTCTCTACCAGTGCGGTCCACACCTGGTTCAGCTCGCCGCCGTAGGCAGAGATGTGCGGCACGTCGTCGCCGTACTCGCGCACCACGTCCACGGTGCCCAGGCGCGATCCCAGCATGGCCAGCGTGTTGTCCAGCTGCTGCGACACATTCACGTCCTGGATGGGTGTCTGGTCCATGTAGGAGTAGTCCTTGATGGCCGAGATGAGGTCGAAGATGCGGCGTGTCGAGTCGATGATGGCATCGGTCATGTGCTCTGCCTGCATCGCGCTGGCGAACGAGCCCAGCGAGACGGCCAGCGCCTCACCCTGCAGTACGTTGGCAAGCGAATCAAGATCCTTCGTCTCTACGCGCGTCTCTGCCAGCACCGGCGCAATGCGCCATGCCTCTTCTACATTGTGCTGCTCCAGCCAGCGCGTTAACTGGTCCTCACGCTCGGCCACGTTCATGGCGTCTGCGCGGTGGGGACGGCCGTCCGGCTGCATCAGGTGGCGCACAGTTTCAGTCCATGCGCTGTACGCCTGCTTGACCTCTGGCGTGAAGCAGAGCGAACCCAGCTTGAACTTCTGGTCGCCGTAGTGGCGCAGCTCCGTCCACAGATTGTTTGCAGCAGAGCGCGCGGCAGACGCGGGATTGTTCAGCTCATGCGACAGGTTGGCGGCCAGCTTGCCCAGCGCGTTCAGCTTCTCTGCCTGCTGCTCCATGCGGGTCACTTCGCGGGTGCGGTCCAGCAGGGTTGAGACGACAATCTGCGTGAGCGACGGAACGGCTGCCAGCATCTCTGGAAAGATGCTTTCCTCGAAGTCCAGCGTCCACAGGTCACCCACGGCATAGCCATCGCCGCCAAAACTCTTCATGCGGCTGAAGGGCAGCTTGCCGGTAACCTGGCCGCTGCGGCCAATGAAGAAATAAACGGGTCCACCACTGCGGCGCACATGCACCTCGCCCCGCAGCAGGATCGTCATATGGTGGACGGGCGCGCCGCCGTGAAAGACCAGCGTGCCCTCATGCGCCTTGCGCTCGGTGCCGTGCTGGGCCAGCCACAGCAACTCATCGGCTGTCAGATTTTCCAGCAGCTTGATGCGGTGCAGGGCTTCAACGATTTCGCACGGGGCCGTGGGCTGGTCTGGCGCAAGCTGCGCAAAGATCAGTTCGTCCTCTGTGAGGCCGCCGTCTGCCGGGTTGGTGACGAGTGTCGATCCCATCGTTGCCGCTCCGTTCCTTCACATGGTAGCCGATAAGCCGAGCAGCACCAGTGGATTGCGGTGAGCGGCAGGATTCGGCAGTGAGTGGGGATACGCAGGCTGCGGGCGGTAAGTTCCCGTTTGGCTCTGCGCTTTCTACGCTCCCGTCTTTTCGTTGGAGAAAGCAGCCTAGGGCAGCGTGATGACGATCTTGCCAAAGTGTTCGCCGGCTTTCAACGCTTTCAACGCCTCCATGGAGCGGTCGAACGGAAACGTCTGGCCGATGACGGCATGAATGTTTGCTGTGGCCAGCGTCTCCGCCAGCTGCCGCAGCATTGCCACAGAGCCAACGGTGATGCCCTGCACGCGGAGGTTGCGGCCCAGGATCTGCCGCAGATCAATCGTCGCCTCCACGCCGCTGATCAGGCCAATCACGCTGACCTGCGCGTGTAGAGCGCAGCTGCGCAGCGACAGCGGCAGCGTGGCTCCGCCACCCGTTTCCAGCACGTGGGTTACGCCGCGCTTGTCCGTCAGTTCGCGGACACGCCTGTCCCACGCAGGTGTGGTTTTGTAGTTGATGGTTTCATCCGCGCCCAATGCTTTTGCGCGTTCCAGCTTTTCGTCAGAGCCGCTGGTGACGATGACGCGTGCGCCGCGCAGCTTTGCAATCTGCAGGCCCACGATGCTGACGCCGCCGGTGCCGAGGAGCAGTACCGTGTCCTGCGGACCGATGTTGCCGGTGGCGATGAGCGCGTGCCACGCGGTGGTACCTGCGCAGGGCAGCGTTGCGGCGTCTTCAAATGTGAGTGCATCGGGAATGCGGACCAGAGCGTGCTGCGGCAGGGCCACGTGCGTGGTCAGCATGCCATCCACGCCGCCGCCTAGCGTGTTGTTGGCCGCGGCAAAGGGCAGGTCGTCGTCGATCCAGTCGCGGTAAAAGCCCGCAACTACGCGGTCGCCGGGCTTGAAGGCGTCCACGCCCGTGCCCACGGCAAGCACCTCGCCCGCACCGTCAGAGCCAAGGATGCGCGGCCGCGGCTGTTTCGGGTCGTAAGTGCCCTGCGCAATCATCACGTCGCGCTGGTTCAGCGACGCGGCGCGGACGCGCATCAGCACCTCACCCGGCCCGGGGTCTGGCACTTCCAAGGTGTCGTGGGTGAGTGCGTCAATGCCGAAGTCGCCCGTCAGTCGCAGTGCGGTTGCTTGCATGGGAGATAGGATGCGACAAAGCGGCACACAAAGCAAAAAGCAAGAACGCAGCGATCGCGACGTTTCCGCTGCGTTCTGTTCTTAGTGCCTACGGCCGAGGCTTAGTAGCCGATGGTGAAGCGTTCACCGTGGTGCTTTGGCGTTTCCAGTTCGTCGACCAGGGCGATGGCATAATCCTGGAACGAGATGCGGCTGGTGCCGGTGGCGTCTGCGACGAGGTTGTCGGTGTCGAGCCGGAACTTGCCTGTGCGCTCGCCGGGCTCAAAGAAGCCTGCGGGTGCGAAGTAGGTCCAGTCGATGCCGCTGGTCTTCAGGCTGTTGTAGAGCGCGATGTGCGTGTCCACGATGGGCAGCCATTCTGCAGGCAGATAGCCGGAGTCGCGCAGCGTGACGCCCGGAGCGACGAACAGACCGCCCGCGCCGCCGACGATAAGCAGGCGAGGCGCGCCATTCTGCTTAATCGCTGCAACGAGGTTTGCTGCGATGGGGAGCAGTGCGTCCGTGTTGTCCTGCGGCGGACCGAGTGCCGAGACGACTGCGTCTGCATTGGCGCCGGCGATGAGCTGCGCGGTCTTCGCGACATCGGTCAGGTCGTCCTGCGCGGTGGTTACGTTGTTCAGCTTGTCCACGTTCTCCGGGTTGCGCGCGATGGCGAGTACGGTGTGTCCGCGGTCGACGAGTTCCTTCAGAATTACCTTGCCGGACTTGCCGGTTGCTCCGTACAAAACGATCTTCATGGTGTAGCTCCTCTTGCGAATCTTCGCGGGCATTGTTCTGCCGCTACATTAGACTAGATGTACTTCGATATCGAATGATTCATGATCGTGATGAAAAAACGCAGCGACCGTGGCCGCTGCGTTTTTCTTTTCGATTGAAGTGCGTTATGCCTTGACGACTGTGCCGTTCTCAACCTTGACCGGATCGAGGAAAGGCATGCCCTTGCGCAGGTCTGCACCCACCTTCTCAATCAGGTGTTCGCGATCCTGCTGGCGGAATGCCTCAAACTCCTTGCGGCCGGTGTTCTGGTCCTTGATGAAGCGCTCTGCAAATGCGCCGCTCTGGATGTCGTTGAGGACTTCCTTCATAGCAGCCTTCACAGCGGGCGTAACAATGCGCGGGCCGGTAACGTAGTCGCCCCACTCCGCGGTGTCGCTGATGGAATGACGCATGTACTCCAGCCCGCCGCGGTACATCAGATCCACGATCAGCTTCAGCTCATGCAGCACTTCAAAGTATGCAAGCTCAGGCTGGTAGCCTGCTTCAACGAGCGTCTCAAAGCCTGCCTTCACAAGCGCGGTAGTGCCGCCGCACAGAACAGCCTGCTCGCCGAACAGATCGGTCTCAGTCTCTTCCGTGAAGGTGGTCTGCAGCACGCCTGCGCGTGTGCAGCCAATGCCCTTGGCGTAAGACAGAGCGAGCGCCAGAGCGTTGCCGCTGGCATCCTGCTCCACGGCGACAAGGCCAGGGACGCCGCCACCCTCGGTGAAGACTTCGCGCACACGATGGCCCGGCGACTTGGGCGCAACCAGTGACACGTCAACATCAGCGGGCGGCGTAATGGTGCGGAAACGGATGTTGAAGCCGTGCGCAAACATCAGCGTCTTGCCCTTGGCAAGGCCGGGCTCAATCTCCTTGTAGACAGCCGCTGCGGTCTGGTCTGGAACCAGCACCATGATCACGTCAGCCCACTTCGCTGCATCCGGAACGGAGAGAACTTCCAGGCCGGAGGACTGTGCCTTCGCCGCGCCCTTACTGCCCGCGCGCAGGCCAACCTTCACATCCACGCCGCTGTCCTTCAGGTTAAGCGCGTGTGCATGGCCCTGCGAGCCATAGCCGATGATGGCGACCTTCTTCGCCTGGATGAGTGAAAGGTCTGCGTCGTTGTCGTGATAAGTCTTTGCCATTGTGCTTTCTTCTTCCTTTGTCTCGAACTGTTCTGGTCTGTCATCCCGCAGTGTAGCGGAGGGATCTGCATTTTCGTTGGCGTGTTAAGAGGTCATCGTTATGCGAAGGGAATGCAGATCCCTTCGCTGCGCTGCGGGATGACAACTCAAAAGGAACTGCGATCGGAGCTATGCGTCGTGCTCCGCAAAAGTGTTGGGTAGCGCGTCCATTGGGTCGAGCGCGTCTGGATCGTTGCTGTCGAAGACAGTCTGGTGCGCCTTGCTGCCAAGCGCCTTCATCACCTTGCCGCTGTGTGCGCCGCGGCGCATGGCCATGCGGCCAGTACGGCTGACCTCAAGAATCTCGTACGCGCTTTCGCGCAGCACCTGAATCAATCCCTCAATTTTTGAGGCCGATCCAGTCATCTCGAGCATCACGGAGTCTGGAGCAAGATCGACAACGCGTGCGCGGAAGACCTGCGCCAGTTCAAATATCTGCGAGCGAGACTGCAGGCCATGCGGCACGCTGGGGCCTGCCGCAACCTTGATGAGACAGAGTTCGCGCACGACGGCGTCGGTGCGGTTGACCTCGTCCACGTCGCGCGTGATTTCAAGCTTGTAGAGCGACGCGCGAATGCGATGCGCAGAGTTGTCCGGCGCATCGCAGACGATGGTCATGCGCGAAACGTCTTCGTGCTCCGCCTCGCCCACGGTCAGCGACACAATGTTGATATTCAAACGACGAAACAGCGACGCCACGCGCGTCAGAACGCCAGGACGGTTGTCGACAAGTGCAATAAAGGTATGGAGCATGTCAGGCAGCCTTTCGCCATGAGATTTCTGTTTGGGTGGGCGCTATACTCGCTGCACCATGCAAGTGATCGACCATGTGCTGCTGCACGTGATCTTCAGCACAAAGAACCAGCGGCCCACGCTGACCGACGCCATTCGCGCGGAGGCATGCGCGCGCATGGCTGAAGACATGAGTCATTCGGAGAACATCCTGGTCGCTATCGGCAGCACCGCGGACCATGTGCATGTTGCCGTCTATCTCTCGCGCAAGATGACCGTCAACAAGCTGGTGGAGCGGTTGAAGAAAGCTGCAACGCAATGGATCATCCGGCAGGGCGCCGCGCACGAAAGCTTCAAGTGGCAGCAGGGGTTCAGTGTGTTTTCCGTGAGCCCCGCTGACCGCGACGCCCTTATGCAGTACGTCCAGACGCAGGACGTCATCCACCGCACGCGCGACTTCAAGGCGGAGATGCGAGCCATGTATGCCAAGTACGACGCCGGCTTCGACGAACGCTTTGTGTGGAAGTAGCTTCAATTCTCGCTCTCGCTCGTTTCGATCAGCGGGTTGGGGCGGCGGACCATCTCGTGCAGTGCAGCGCCGGGCGCAATCATCGGGTACACGCCGTCTTCCTTCTCCACGGAAAAATTGATTAGGTAAGCTAACGATCCGGCGCGCGCCTTGGTTACCGCGGGCAGCACGTCGCTGCGTTTGGTGACGTGTGCGCCGGGGATGCCATGCGCGTCGGCCAGCTTCACAAAGTCCGGCGACAGGATGGGTGAGCACGAGTAATTCTTGTCATAGAACGCCTCCTGCCACTGCCGCACCATGCCCAGGAAGCCGTTGTTGATGATGGCAATGTTGATATGCAGGCCCTCCTGTTGAATGGTGGAGAGCTCAGACGCGGTCATCTGGAAGCCGCCATCGCCCACGATGACCCACACATCTTTCTCCGGGCAGGCCATCTTTGCGCCAATGGCCGCGGGCAGTGCAAAGCCCATGGTGCCCAGGCCGCCGCTGGTAATGAGCGTGCGCGTGTCTTCATGCTTGAAGTACTGCGCCTCCCACATCTGGTGCTGGCCCACATCGGTTGCAATGATCGTGTTCGAAAGACGGCCTGCAGCCTTCGCCTCCTGCCAGATGTCGTTGATGACGTGCGCGGCGTAAAGGTGGCCGTTGTCGGGCAGGTTGATGATGTCGCGCACGCTGGCGTCGCCCTTCATGGTGCGAATCTCATCGCGCCACGGAGCAGTTACGGTGCGGTCAAGCGATGCAATCTCCGTCGCTGATTCAATCAGCGTGAGCACCTGCTTCAGATCACCGATGAGCGCTACATCAACCCGCACATTCTTGTTGATCTCGCTGGGATCAATCTCAATGTGAATCTTCTTTGCGTTGGGCGCGTAGTGCGCCAGTGCGCCGGTCACGCGATCATCAAAGCGCATGCCAAAGGCCAGCAGGAGATCTGCATTTTGAATGGCGTGGTTCACCCACGACTCACCATGCATGCCCATCATGCCCAGTGCCAACGGATGCGATGCAGGGAAGGCACCAAGGCCAAGCAGCGTGGTGGCAACGGGGATGCCATGACGCTCTGCAAAGCGCAGCACATCCTGCTCCGCCTCAGAATGGATGATGCCGTGGCCTGCAAGGATGAGTGGCTTGCGCGATGCCTGGATGAGGTCCAGCGCGGCGGCCATGTCTGCCGACTCCGCGTGCAGCATGGGGTGCGGACGAAACGCGCGCGGCTTTGACATCTCAAAATCAAAGGCACAGCTTGCCTGCTGCGCATCCTTCGTAATGTCCACCAGCACGGGGCCGGGCCGGGCGCTGCGAGCAATCTGGAAGGCCTCGCGCATCGCGGGCGCAATGTCTTCCGCGCGGGTCACAAGAATGTTGTGCTTGGTGATGGGCAGCGTGATGCCGGTGATGTCCACTTCCTGAAACGCGTCCGAGCCGAGCACCTTGCTGCCCACCTGGCCGGTGATGGCGACAATGGGAATGCTGTCGAGCATGGCGGTTGCAATTCCAGTGACAAGATTCGTCGCGCCCGGTCCGCTGGTGGCAATGCACACACCCACCTTGCCGCTGGCGCGCGCATAACCGTCTGCCATGTGCGCCGCGCCCTGCTCGTGCCGCGTAAGCACGTGGTGGATGGTGGGGAAGTTGCGCAGCGCATCGTAGATGGGCAGCACCGCGCCGCCGGGATAACCGAAAATATGGGTGACGCCCTGGTCGCGCAGCGCCTGGATCACCATTTCGGCGCCGCTCAGGGTGACAGAGGCGCCGGCGGCGGCCGGTGCGGCGGA
>JAMFTB010000186.1 GCA_026225595.1 Terriglobus sp.
CGGCTGGGTGGAGATGGTGAACTCCTCATACTCCGCGTTGGGGAACAGGCCAAGAGGGAAGCCCTCTGCCTTGATGACGCGGGCGCGCATGTGGTCGCCATCGCAGGCAACCAGCATGGGCTGGACGGATCCGGCATTGGCAATCTGCAGCGTGCGGTCGTTGTCGTTCCACACGGCGAAGAGCATGGTCACGTACTGCGAATCCAGCTTGCGCTCCTGCAGCTGATCATTCAGCGAAGCAAGCATGGCAGCAGGCTGCAGATTTTGCGCTGCAAGCGACCGCAGAATGCCGCTGACCAGCGCGGCATACAACGCGGCGGGCGCGGCCTTGCCGCTGACATCGCCCACGGCAATGGCAACGCTGTCGTCTCCATATTTGATGAAGTCATAGACGTCGCCGCCAATGGAGCGCGCAGGCAGAAAGCGTGCGGCAAACTCCGCATGCGGCAGCGGTTGCGGAGGAGGCGGAAGCAGACGCATTTGCACCTCGCGCGCCATCTGCAGGTCGCGCTCCATGCGCTTTTCTTCTTCGAAGATGCGTTCGTACAGCTTCGCATTCGTGATGGCAATGGCGATCTGGCCCGCAAGCGTGGTCAGCGTTTTCTGATGGTCGTCGTTGTAGTAGTTGACGCGCGTATGCTCCAGCGCAATCACACCCACAACTTTCTCGTTGAAGATCAGCGGCACGGTCAGCATCGACCGCACCTCGCGCGTGTCGCTGCCGCGTTCGCGTGGAGCGGTGCTGTCGCCCAGGTAGCGCGCATCCTTCCGTACATCGGCCACCAGGATGGGCTGCTGCGTCTCTGCTGCGATGCCGAAGATTCCCTCACCCATGATGGCGTTGCGTTCGCGCTGCACACGCTCGCCAAAGCGTGTGGAGAGGCGATGCACAAACAGTTGACGGCTATCGCTCCACACCAGAACGGAAAACATCTGGAAGTCGACAACGCGCTTCAGCTGCACGCCAATGCGCTCCAGCAGCGTGTCCAGATCAAGGATGCTGGTAAGCGCAAGGCTGATCTCGTTCAGCACGGTCAGCGTCTGTGCCTGCCGCGCCAGCCGCGTATACAGCCGCGCATTTTCAATGGCCACGGCCATGCGCGACGCCACCAGCTCCAGCAGCCGCTGCTGGTCCGGGGTGAAGGCGCCAAGCTGCTCGCTTTCAATGTCGATCACGCCGATGACGCGGTTCTTCACAATCAGCGGTACCGCCAGCTCACTTTGCACGGCAGGGTTGGCGCTGATGTATTGCGGCGCATGCTGCACGTCGTCTATGAGGACGGAGGTGCGCGTTGCCGCGGACAGACCCACAATGCCGTGCCCCAGCTTGATGCGCATGCGCTCAATCTCAGGCGTGTGGCCCACCTGGAATCGCATCCACAGCTCCTGCGTGCGGTCGTTGATCAGCAGGATGGCGAAGATGCGATAGTCCACCACGGCGCGCACCAGCTCTGCCACGCGCAGCATCAGCGTCTGCAGGTCCAGCGTGTTGTTCAGCGCCTCTGCCAGGCGAAGCAAAAAATCCACATGCTCGCTGGAGACGCGAACGCGATTCTCCGGGTGGGCAGGGGAGGTGGGCGCAATGTCCATGCCCTCGTTGCGGGCGTAGACGGAGCCACTGGTGATGTGGCCCTCTGGAATGTCCACCCGAATGCCGCCGGCCTGCGCATCGGGGCTGGGGCGGTAGTCGCCCTCAAACTGCTCGCTCAGCACGGCAGCCTCGTCCGCGCCGTCCAGCCGCACCTCAGACGCCTCCGACGCACGCGATCGCGAAGCAACCTTCAGCGACGGCTTGCGCTCGCGCGTGCTGGTAGCTGCTTCTGCGGGTCGGTCGGTGGTCTGTTCCGTGCTCATGCGTGTGTGCTTGCCTTTGTAGCAGAACTGCAATGTCCTTAGCAGATTAGGACGTCAACTAGCAGACTACGGCTTCCCGGTGGTCGTTGTACGAATTTGTGGGTTACGGATTAGTACCCGGTGGCTGCTGGCCGGGTATCCACGGCACCGGTCAGCTCGCCCACAATGCGGACGCTGGCACTGGCGCCAATGCGGGTCGCACCGGCCTGCAGCATGGCCTGGGCGTCGGTCAGCGTGCGTATGCCGCCTGACGCCTTTACGCCGCAGAGCGACCCCGCCACGCCGCGCATCTGCGCAATGTCGTCCACGGTGGCGCCGCCGGTGGAGAATCCCGTGCTGGTCTTGATGAAGTCCGCACCGGCATTCACGGCAATCTCACTGGCGCGCAACTTCTCCTCAAAGTTCAGCAGAGCTGTCTCCAGGATGACCTTCACGATGGCTCCATGCGCGTGCGCAACTTCCACAATGTTGGTGATGTCGCTGGCTACCGTGTCGTACTCGCCGCCCTTCAGCGCTCCAATATTAATGACCATGTCAATGTCATGCGCACCCAGGGCAATGACGCGCTTGGCCTCGTCGACCTTGCTCTCGCTGAGGGAAGCACCCAGAGGAAAGCCGATGACCACGCCCACCGGCACGCCTGTTCCGGCCAGCGCTGCGGCCGCGGTGCTCACCCAGAAGGGGTTCACCATGGCGCAGGCAAAGTGGTACTGCGCCGCCTCCGAACACACCTGCAGCACCTGCGCGCGGGTGGCGTCTGCCTTCAGGAGTGTGTGGTCCAGCGTGGCGGCCAGCGCCCGCGGGCTGCTCATGGCCTGTGCGTAAAAGTTTGCTGCGGCAACTGCGTTTTCATCACTCATGCTTTGTGTTCGCCCATCCGTGGGCAATCGCCCGTCCGTCATCATAAGCCTTTCGATGAGGGATGGTTTTCGTCGCGCCAGGGGTGTCTGCAATGAGGGATGCGCTAGTCGCGGTGGCGCTTTTTGATCTCGACGTTCAGGCGCTTGATCTTCTGGTTCAGCGTGCTCAGCGGAATCTTCAGGAACTCCGCGGCCTCTGTCTGGTTCCAGTTGCAGCGCTCCAGCCGGTCAGCCAGGATGCGGCGCTCAATCTCTTCCATAATGTCGAACAGCGATGCGTCCGTCTTGTGGTCAAGCACGCTTGCTGTGTACACCGTGCCGCTCAGCTGCTGCGGCAGCAGGTCCAGCGTGATGAGCGGTTCGGTGGACAGCACCACGCCGCGCTCCATAGCATTCTCCAGCTCGCGGACGTTGCCCGGCCACTCATAATCCATCATCGATCGCAGAGCGTCCGGCGCAAGTGTGCGCAGCTCAAAGCCATTCTCATCGCTGTAGCGCTTGAGAAAGTGCGCGGCCAGCAGGGGAATGTCTTCCTTGCGCTGACGCAGCGGCGGCAGGTCGAGGTTGATGACCGACAGGCGATAGTAGAGGTCTTCGCGGAAGCGGCCCTCCTTCACAGCGCCCAGCAGATTCACGTTGGTGGCGGCGACGATGCGCACGTCCACGGCAACTTCTGTCGTGCTGCCCACGGGCAAAAAGCGCCGTTCCTGCAGCGCACGCAGCACCTTTGCCTGCGTCTCAATGGGCATGGTGCCAATCTCGTCGAGGAAGAGCGTGCCGCCGTCCGCAGCCTCAAACAGGCCCTTTTTCGCGGCAACTGCAGAGGTGAATGCGCCCTTGGTGTGGCCGAAGAGCGTGGACTCAAGCAGGTCCGTGGGTACAGCTCCGGTATTGATGGCGACGAATGGTTTGTCGCGGCGCGGGCTGGCGGTGTGAATCGCCTTGGCAATCAGCTCCTTGCCGGTGCCGCTTTCGCCCTGGATGAGCACGGTGGATCGCGACGGCGCAACCTGCGCCACCGTGTCCAGCAGCTTGTTCATTACGTCGGCCTTGCCGATGATGTTGTCAAAGGAGTAGCGCTGCTTCAGCGTCTTCTTGAGCTGAACAACTTCCTGCTGCGAGCGCTGCTTGGCGATGGCGGTGCGAATGTCCGCCAGCAGCTTCTCGTTGTCCCAGGGCTTCTGGACGAAGTTGTCCGCGCCCGCGCGCAGCGCGTCCACCACGTTGCCTACAGTGCCGTAGGCGGTGATCATAATGACCGGCAGCTCCGGCCGCATTTGCTTGATGCGCGGCAGCAGATCGATGCCGCTATCGCCGGGCATGGAGAGGTCCAGCAGCAGCAGATCGTACTCATTGCTGCTCAGCAGCTCAAGGCCAGAGACGCCCTCCGTCGCCATCTCAACCGTGAAGCCTTCCAGCGTGAGCAGCGCCTCCAAAGAGTCGCGGATACCGGCTTCGTCGTCGATGATGAGGATGCGTGCGCCTGCGGCGGATGAAGTGTTCGGTGTTGCCTCAGGCATTCACTGTCCCTGTTTCCACTCGTTCGGATGCATCTGCGTTCGGCTCTGACGCTGCCGTGGTCTGCTCGATGGGGAACTCCATCGTAAACGTCGTTCCCACACCCAGTGTACTGTCCACGTGGATGCGGCCGTTATGCTCCTGCACAATGCCGTACGAGACGGACAGCCCCAGCCCGGTGCCCTTGTGCTGGCCCTGGCGCGGCGCGTTTTTGGTGGTGAAGAACGGATCGTAGATGCGGTGCAGGTGTTCCGGATCAATGCCGCCACCGGTGTCCGTCACGCGCAGCACGACATTCTTCGGAGTGGCAAAGCTGGTGAGGCGCAGCGTTCCGCCGTTGTCGGCCATCGCGTCCTTGGCGTTCAGCAGCAGATTCAGAAAGACCTGCTGCAGCTTGCCCTGCGAGCCATAGATGCGCGGCAACGTTGCCTGCAGATCTGCTTCCACATTCACGCGCGCCGTGCGCAGCTGGTGGTCAATCAGAGTGAGCGTCTCGCGCAGCACAGCATTCAAATCCAGCGACGTAAAGACAGTAGAGCTGGTCCGCGAAAAGTTCAGCAGGCCATTCACAATCTCTGACGCGCGGAAGGTCTGCTGCGTGATCTTCTCAAGCACCGGCTGCAACCTTGGATCATCACGTGTGTGCTTCTGCAGCATCTGCGCGTACGACGAGATCACGGCAAGCGGCGTGTTCACCTCATGCGCGACACCCGCGGCCAGCAGGCCGATCGACGACAGTTTCTCCGCCTGCGTCAGCTGACCTTCAAGCCGCGTGCGGTCGGTGATGTCTTCAATCATGACGATGGAACCGACCGAGACAAAATCACGCGTCAGCAGCGGTGCAATCGCTATGTTGGCGGTGCGGCTCTCACCCGTGCGCAGGTCCAACTTCAGCTTTGCCAGCTGGTGCGTGCCCGGCTGATTGTGTGCCTCAAGAAAAGGCTGCAGGAAGCTCTCCGGGAAGATTTCCGAAACTGGGCGGCCAATGGCCTCTGCACGCGGCAGCGCATACATCACTTCCATCTCGGCATTCCAGCTCTCGACGCAGGCATTCAGATCCAGCGTGAAGATGCCCACCTTGATGGATTCCACGATGTTCTCGTTGAACTCCTTCAGCCGCTCAAACTCGCCCATCTGCTGCTCAAGGCGGCTGAACAGCTGCGCGTTCTGAATCGCGATGCCGATGTAACCGGCCAGCGATCCAAGCAGCTCCATATCTTCCGACGAGAGGAAGTCACCCTCCTGTGTGCGGCCCAGTCCAATGACCGCAATGGTGCGGGAGTTGTGGCCGTTGCGGCCGGAGACGCGGCAGGGCAGGTAGTAGTTCAGGTCCAGCAGGCCGGCGGCGCTCTGCTCCGCGGGCTCCAGGTGCGGCAGCTGCTGCGGATTCTCAAAGAAGATGTGGTCCTGCGACAGCAGACCAAAGTTGAGGAAGGAGTTGCGCGATGTCTGCTGTGGCAGTTCCAGCAGTACAGAATCGGGCAGGCCGTGCGATGCCGCCAGCGTGAAGACCCGGCCGTTGTCGTCGTCTGATGCGACGAAGACAGCGACGCGCGAGACCAGCAGCGTCTGCGACAGCCGCTCCACCACGGAGTTCGACATGGTCGACAGGTCCGTCTGCGAGGAGAGGCCGCGGCTGAACTCAATCAGTGTCTCGCGATAGTCGTAGCGCTTGCGATCAAAGACGCGATCCACGCGCGCCTGGATGGCCGCCTTGATGGGTTCAAAGATCAGCGCGGTCGCGATGATGCCCGCCATCAGGCCCCATATGCGCAGGTTGGGCAGCCGCGTGTGGACGATCTCAGCAGAGATTGCGACCGCTCCAAAGTAGAAGCCCACCAGCGCTGCCGTTGCCAGCGTGTAGGTGACGCCGCGCTTGAAGATCAGGTCTGTATCCATCAGCCGGTAGCGGACGATGGCCCACGAGAAGGTCAGCGGCAGAAAGATCAGCGCAAAGCCCGCTGCGCGCGTCAGGCTGGTGGAGACATCCACGTCAAACAGGAACGGAATGGCATACAGCGCAGTGAAGGGAACGACGGAGAGCGTAGCGCCGCGGCTGAGCCACTTCAGCTGCTGGCGCTCCAGCGGTTTTTTTGACCGCAGGTAACGTACCAAGAAGACCACCGCGGCCACGACGTAATACAACGCCAGGTAACCCACGCCGATCTGATCCAGCCGGTGCTTCAACCGTTCCGTCGCAGACCATTCCGTAATGGCCATCACCTGCAGGCCGAAGGTGACCGCGCCGGGCAGGTACAGCGCCACCACAACGGCCTTGCGGCGCAGCGAAGCTGCCGTCTCGCCAAACGACAGGGCAAAGTGCAGGAAGACCGCGGGCTGCAGCGCTCCGGCAATCAGCGCGCCCCAATAGCAAATCCAGTCCAGTGTGTCGAAGGCGCCCGTGTAGCGGAAGCTGTACAGCACGCCCGACACCAGGCAGAAGACGTAAAAGTGCATCGCCTTGGGCGCGGTCCAGCGTCGCAGCAGAACGTACATGCCAATGGCCAGGTAGGCCAGTGCAATCAGTCGCATGGCCTGGTTGCGGCTGCGGTCGGTAGGCTCCAGGATGACCGGCACGTCCAGCGGAGCGTTGCCGCGCACCAGCGAGTAGGTGATGTGGCCCCACGTGCCGATGCGGTACATCTCATGCTGAAGCGGAGCCGTGGTCAGCGTGGGGTGGTGGTTTGCCTGCGTCAGCACGTCGCCCGCGCGAACGCCGGCCCGGTGCGCGGGAGAGTTCACAGGCACGCGCTCCGCCCGCAGGCCGCCGGTGGATTCCATCCACCAGACACCGTCTGTGGGCGCGTCGTAGCTGCTTTCCTGCAGGAAGTTGGCAATGCCCAGGCCGCAGACCAGCAGCGTTACGATCGCCAGTGCAACGGCGGTCACGCGAGTTTGCAGAGCCTTAGCCATCTGCGCTGTCTTTCGACTCTCCTGGTGCCGTGGGGAGAGCACCAAAGCGGGTGCTGCACGTTAAAGGCCAATCAACAGGCCGGGTTACGCAGTCCGGTTTGGTGCTTTACCGCTCCATCATATCGGTTTGGACGTGCAGACCACCTGCAAGCAAGCGGGTTGGGCGATAAACGGTCTGCATCTTTGGATAACGTTTTACTCGGTTTCAACGGGTGTTCTACGGTTTTCCGATACCGTTCTACGATTTCCCATAGGTAAATTGGATATCCGCTTTGGTCTTTGCCAAACGGGCAAGCCCATTTTGGCTTCGCGGCGCTACCGTTCAAGTCCAATGTGCCGCGGCAGATACCTGGCGCAACTTGACCCTCCGCCCCAATTGCGATGAACTGATGAGATACATGGCACGCTTTAGGCAAAACCCGGCGGCAGAGAAGGTACTCGTTCGCGACAGCGAGTTCCAGCTCCCCGTCTATGCGCGCTTTCCCGTGGTGATGGACCGCGGTGAAGGTGTTTACCTCTTCGACAGCTCCGGCAACCGGTACCTGGACATGATGGCCGGCCTTGGGGTAAACGCCCTTGGCCACGCCCACCCGCGCATGGTCCGAGCTACCGCCGAGCAGGCTGCGAAGATGATTCACCTGTCGCCGCAGTACTGCACACCCTACGCCGGCGAACTCGCCGAGCGCCTTTGCGCTCTCAGCGGCCTGGCTGGCGCGTTCTATTCCACCGGCGGCAGCGAAGCTGTTGAGGGTGCGCTGAAGCTGGCGCGCGCCCATGCAAAGCACAATTATTCCGATCGCAAGTTCCGCGTGCTCTCGCTTGAGGGTAGCTATCACGGTCGCACCTACGGTTCGCTGTCGGTGACGGGACAGGCCAAGTATCGCGATGACTTTGAGCCCGGCATTCCCGGCGCGGACTTTGTGCCGCGCGGCGACCTTGCGGCTCTGCGCGCAGCCGTAACGGATGACACCTGCGCCATCCTGCTGGAGACAGTGCTGGGTGAGGGCGGCGTCTACGAGCTTTCCACCGAGTACCTGCAGGAGGCGCGACGGCTGGCAGACAAGCACCATGCCGTGCTCATCCTGGATGAGATTCAGTGCGGCCTGGGCCGTACCGGCAAGTGGTTTGCGTATGAGCATCACGAGGGCGTTCGGCCGGATGTGCTGCTACTGGGTAAGCCGCTGGGCGGTGGCCTACCGCTGAGCGCTCTGCTGGTGAATGCGGAGCTCTTCCACTCGCTGGGACTGGGCAAGCACGGGTCCACGCTGGGCGGCAGCCCGCTTGCATGCCGTCTTGGTCTGGAGTATCTGGAGGTGGTGGAAGACGAGGGGCTGCTGGACCGCGTGACGGACACGGGCATCTACTTGCGTCAGCGGCTGGATGCACTGGCTGCATCGTCTGACATTGCGGTGGAAGCACGCGGCATCGGCCTGATTCAGGGGCTGGAGTTGACGCTGCCGGGCCGTCCCATGGCGGAAGAAGCGCTGGAGCAGGGCCTGATGCTGAACTTCGTGCAGGGCAACGTCATGCGCTTCCTGCCGGCGTTCCTGCTGGAGCGCTCACACGTCGACGACGCCATGCAGATCATCGAACCGCTGATGGCAGCCGCAAGCGAAGCAATCGCAAGCGAAGCTCTCGTAGCCGCCCGGTAGTTCATCCAGCAAGGTGATTCGCTAAGACCAGAACGCAGCGAATGCCACGAAAATCACGCAGCGATCGCCGCGGAAACGTTGCGATCGCTGCGTTCGTTTTTGCTCCTTGTTCTCAATCGACGGGAATGCCGGGGAAGTATCGTGCGCCGACCCATTCGCGCAGTGCGGCTCCCATCTTGTCCAGCTTGGGTGCGGGCGAGCCGGGTACGCCCATAAAGAAATGTTCCGCGCCGTCAATCCATTGCATCTGCGTCTCTCCCGGCGCGTTGCGAAAGACATCTTCCATCAGCGCGCGCGGCGCAAAGGGATCCTCCGCTCCAGTAAGGAAGAGCTTGGGCGCGGTGCATTGCTCCATGAACTCGTAGCTGTAGCGGCGGCCACCAGCCTCCACCGGCATACCAATGCCAACCAGCCCCGCCACGCGAGGATCGCCGCAGCCGGCACGGAAGCTGATGTTCGCGCCAAAGGAAAATCCAGCCAGCAAAATCGGCCGGGAATACTTCTGCTCAAGCCAATCCAGCGCAGCACGCACATCTTCTATCTCGCCGGGGCCATTATCGTGGACGCCCTCGCTGCGGCCAACTCCGCGAAAGTTAAACCGCAGCACCGGCACACCAAAGTGTGAGAGCGCCTTTGCCGCGTGGTAGACCACCTTGGTGTGCATGGTGCCGCCGCTCGGTGGATGCGGGTGGCAGACCACCGCGCAGTACTTCGCATCGGCGTCGCCCACGTTCAGCAGAGCTTCCAGCATGCCCGCGGGTCCGCGCAGGTCTTCAACGGTCAGAATGTTTGCAGCCATGTCATGAATGGTAGCGTTTCAGGCGCGTATGTGTCGGGTATCCTGAAAGCCTATGCCTATCGATCCCATTGCGCTGACGCGGCAGCTCGTCGACATTGAGTCGACCACCTACCATGAGGGCCCGTGCGGCGTGTTTCTGGACGAGTATCTGCGCGGCCTTGGCTACGACGTGGAGAAGCAGCACGTGGACCAGCCCGCGCCCGGACGCACACCCGGCGCAGGCACCGGCGACCGCTTCAACGTGTACGCAAAGATGCCCGGCACATCGCCGCAGATCACGCTCTCAACCCACTTCGACACAGTGCCGCCGTACTTCGCATCCAGCGAGGACGACACATGGGTTCACGGCCGCGGATCGTGCGATGCCAAGGGCATCCTCGCCGCGCAGATTGCCGGTGCAGAGAAGCTGTATAACGGCGGCGTGCCGGTGGGGCTGCTGTTTGTGGTGGGTGAGGAACGTGACTCCGCTGGAGCGGCCGTTGCAAATCTGGATGGCAAGGGATCGCGCTTCCTGATCAACGGTGAACCGACAGAGAACAAGCTGGCGCTGGCCACAAAAGGCGCGCTGCGCGTGGAACTGCGAGCCCACGGCAAGATGGCGCACTCCGCCTACCCGGAGTTGGGCGACTCCGCCATCAACAAGCTGGTCGGCGTGCTCAACGACCTCATCGACCTGAAGCTGCCAGTGGATGATGAGATTGGTGAGACCACGCTGAACATCGGTATCCTCTCCGGCGGCCGCGCGCCGAACGTAATTGCCGACGCAGCAGAGGCACACCTGCTGGTGCGTCTGATTGGACCCTCTGACCCGGTACGTGCTGCGATTGAGCGCGCGGTCGCGGGCAGGGCAGAGGTGGCGTATTCGCTGGACCTGAAGACGGTGCGGATGAAGCGCATGCCGGAGTGGGAGACGATGGTGGCGAAGTACGCCACGGATATTTCGTCGCTCACCAACTGGGGCGAGCCCATGCTGCTGGGGCCGGGCACCATTCACGTGGCGCACACGCCCGATGAGCGCGTGCTGAAGAACGAACTGCTTGAGGCCGTGGACAAGTACGCAGAGCTGGCAGGCAGCCTGGCGAAGCAGCTCTGAATGCGGCTTTAGCTGCTGAGATAGAAAGTGACCCTGGAAATTGTGGCTTTAGCCACCGAGATTCGAATCTCGGCGGCTAAAGCCGCATTCCTTTGCTATCTCGTATCTATCTCTGGGGCTAAAGCCCTAAGCCTTGTCTTCCGGGAAGAGGCGGATATCCGCCACGTTGCGGTACTTCTCCGCGTAGTCCATGCCGTAGCCGATCACGAAGCGATTCGGGATCGAGAAGCAGACGTAGTCCGCTTCAATGGGCACCAGGCGGCGCTCCGGCTTGTCCAGGCAGGTGGCAATCTTCAGCGTCTCCGGCTTGTGCTGCAGCATCAGGCGGCGCAGGTAGTTCAGCGTCAGGCCAGTGTCCAGAATGTCTTCCACGATGATGACGTGCTTGCCCTCAATGGGCACATCCAGGTCTTTGATGAGCTTGACCGCTCCGCTGCTGGTTTTGCCCTTGCCGTAGCTGGAGACGGCGACGAAGTCGAAGGTGTTGTCCACCGTAATGGCGCGCGCCAGGTCCGCTAAAAATATGGCCGCACCCTTCAGCACGCCCACCAGCACAATGCTCTCGCCCTTGTAATCCTCGCTGATCTGCTTGCCGATGGCCTCTACGCGCTCACGGATTTGATCGACGGAGAAGAGGACCTCGCATTCGGATGCGGGCACGGCAGGAGCGGAAGGAGTGGACATGGTTTTAGCCTAAATGAAACAGAACCGAAACAGCGAAAGATGACGCCGCGCCACCTGCGAAGTCATCGGGCCGATATACTTGAACACGAATGCTTCCGTTTCTGCACCTCGGCCCGCTAACGCTGGGCACCTTCGGCATAATGATGTGGCTTGCGGCCGTTACCGCGGCCTGGGTACTGCATCGTTCGTTTGTTCGCGCAGGCGTCACTACCGACGCGATTGTGGTCGTCTCGGTTGTGATGATCGCCGGTGTGGTTGGCGCCAAGGTATGGCACGAACTGCAGCATCCTTCGCAGCTGTATCAGTCCATGCGAGAAGTCATGCTGCCCGGCTGGCACCAGCCGCTGCAGGTGGTTCTACGCTTTTTCCACTGGTTCCAGGCAGGCTTCGCGTGGTTCGGCGGTCTGACGTTTGGCATTGCCGCACTCATGTGGCAGGGCCGTTCGCTGAAGATTGGTACCGTCCGCATGCTGGACCTTGCAGCACCCGCCGCTGCCGTGGGCTACGGCGTGGGACGCATTGGCTGCCTTACCTCCGGCGACGGCGACTACGGCATCCCGACCACGCTGCCGTGGGGCGTCCACATTCACGACGACGCGCTTGACCCGCCGCAGCCCAATCCGCCGGGCCTGCTGGTACAGCCAACGCCTGTGTATGAGCTGCTGTTCTCGCTGGCGCTGGGCTATTACCTGTGGATGCGTGGCAAGCGCAACCTGCCCATTGGCCAGCTCACCGGCGAATACCTCGTCCTCAGCGGCATTGGCCGCTTCCTGGTGGAGTTTGTGCGACGCAACGAGAAAATCTACTTCGGCATGAGCAACGCACAGGTCGCTTCGCTGGGCACCGTCGTTGTAGGTGGATTGATCATTCTGATCTCGCAGCGCAACGCCGTCATGCCAGCGGAAGCGGAAGAGCTAGCCGCCTAGAACTTTCCCCACCCCTCTAGGATTGTCATGCTGGGCGGAATGAAGTCGAATGACCTCATTAGTGCTGGCTAGCCGGAAAACTTCGTGGCAAATTAATTGAATGCAGGTCCTCCGACCTCATTTCGCTCCGCTTCAATCCGCTCAGGACGCTATCGGACCTTGGATTCACACTGCTAGTTCCCGGGCCAGCTCTATAACCAGTTAGCTCTTATTCGGGGTGTGATTGGCATGAAAATGAATGTTCTATGGGCATCGATGATCCTCCTATCCGCCATGTCTATGGCGGAATCGCCTATTAGCTATCAGAAGGCTGTTGCGCCCCCGCTTCCATCACAGCAGGCCACGAATTCGTTGCTTGATTCACAGATCGTCGCTTCTACTGCACCCTTCGATGTTGCGACCATAAAGCAGAATGGGAATACAGTCGATTCGGCGCGCATTCACTCCATCGATGGAAACCTGACTGTTGAGAACATGACCCCTGAGTTGCTCATTCAAATTGCCTACGACGTGCCGGCCGAAATAATTGTGGGTGGGCCAGCATGGATGAAACAGAAGCGGTTTGACATTCATGCCAAGACAGATGGAGTTGTCCCAATTGAGGAATGGAAACTATCGAAAGAGCAAAGGGAGATATACGAATCTAAAAAACGAGTTCCAATGCAAAAGCTGCTGGAAGATCGGTTTCAGTTAAAGACACACTTTGAGGAACGGCCTGCACCCTTCTACGCTCTCACAATCGATAAAGGTGGCATCAAGATGAAGCCGTCCGATCCGTCGGGCGTACCAGCCAATAGTGCGTTCAGAAGACTAACGGAGGTCAAGATTACTGCCAAGGGGATGACGATGGACAAGTTAGCGGAATTACTGACACACGCTCCCAACGGTGACTCCAATCACATCGTACTGAACAAGACTGGGCTGACAGAGCACTACGATTTCGACCTGATATGGAGTGATAATCCGGAGACCAGTGATGCTCCATCTCTATTTACCGCGCTTCGAGAGCAATTGGGGTTGAGAGCTATG
Source organism: Terriglobus sp. (assembly GCA_026225595.1). Lineage (GTDB taxonomy): Bacteria > Acidobacteriota > Terriglobia > Terriglobales > Acidobacteriaceae > Terriglobus. Next base: position 13,329 of record JAMFTB010000186.1, read on the forward strand.
CTGGAGAAGGGGGCTGTCAAGGTTATGGTTATCGACCATCTTGAAATGCCACCAGAAAATTAACCTGGACTTTGGTCCGCGCATTAAAGCCGCTTCAAAAACGCCTTGGCTTCTTCCAGCTCCGGGAAGAGCCGCTCCTCAGCCTGGAACTCGCGTGAGTGTACGCAGCGGCGGCCCGCCTTCATGCGCACCGGATGCTTCAAATGCAGCATCTCGTGGTACATCAGGTACTCAATCGCATAGCGCGGCACCTGCGGCCCGTCAAAGACGCGGCTGACTACGATGGTGTTGTGGGCGGCGTCGTAGTGGCCCAGCAGGCGGCGCGCATGGTGGCCGCTCCACGTGAGAATGGGCCGCCCCAGCAGGCCGAAAAAGAAGCGCCGGTTCACCGACTCAAACACCTCATTCAGGTCGTAATAACGGCCCACGGCTGTGTGAATCTGTTTGCGTCCGCGTGTCTGGCGGGTTTGCTCGGCTTGCCGGCTCACCGCGTCGGACGAGGTATAGCGGCGATAGCGATCCGAGTGAAATGCAGCGATGGGTTTGCGGTAGAGCTTGGCGATGAGGATGTGCGCGATCGCCTCCAGCACAGACTGAGGCGCAGCTTCAAGCAGGTCACTCAGCTGCACCAGCAGCTTACCCTCGCGCAGGCGAATGGTGGTGTTCAGCGAGACGAATCGACGGAAGCGAATTTCAAACGGGGGCATGGGCGCACGCGGCCGCAGATCGCGATAGGCGACTTCAAAAATCAGCTGAATCTCTGCGGTGCTCACTGTCCTTCCAGTGTAACGGGGCAGACATTCGCAGCAGGAATCGAGGCAGATTACTCGGGGTGAATCTGTCCAACACCGCCGGGGTTTGCGTCCTTGTTTGGCGGATGTTCCTTGAAATACTTGCCCTGCGCGGCCAGCATATCTATTGACTGCTGCTTCACATCGGCCACCGCATCCAGCGCCAGCTTGCGCAAAACGTCATAGCCGGGATCGTCCGGCGCCTGTCGCAATACGCTCTCCCAGCGGGGAATTGCGTCGAGAAGCTTAGGCAGCGGCTTGCGCAGGTCACGATGGGCTGCGTCGTACTCATCCATATTTTCCTGCAGCTCATCCACCAGGCTCGCAATCGCGTCCATGCTCTCGCGGATGTCTTCGCGGCGGCCCTGCGCGCGCGCATCGGCCAGCACTGTTTGAATGCGTTTGACCCGCGATTCGATGATCTTCTGGAAGACAAGGACGCGCTCCGCAGGCACCGCAGCCGCGTCGCGCACCTGCTCTTCCTCAGCCTCGCTCAACGGTGCAGAATGGCTCTGCGCTGTGACAATGCAGGGGAGTGTGAGAGCGAGAAGTAGAAGGAAAGTAAGGCGCGGCACAGGGCAATCCTACTGCTGAAAGACGGCGCTCAACAGTACAGACTGCGCCTTATCCAGCCGCTTCAACGCGCTCTGCACCATGGGCTTAAGGTCGCCGGATGCGCTACGAACCATTTCCGACAGCCGGCGGTTGGTCTCGTGCAGCAGCAGCTCCGTCTTCTTCAGCCCCTTGCTGTCGCGCTGCAGTCCACTCTCAATCTGCGTGGTGCAGTCTTCCAGCTGGTGCAGCGTCTCCATGGCGTGCTCTTCGTCGCCGTCGGCAATTTGCCTGCTGGCCAGTACGGTGATCTTGTCTGCCAGGTCTGCGTAGAGCTGCACCTGTTCGCGCGGAGAGGCCTGCTGCGCCCGCATCGTGAGAGTCGAGATCATCTGCGAATCGACGGGGAGGACGTTGTTCGCGGCATGCATGTTTGCCGACGAAGCAAGCGCAAGCACACCGCAGCAGGTGATCATGCCAAAGCGCATTTGTCCTGTGATAGAGGAGGGAAGGAAGCGATGCGGCCAGTGCCGCGGCAAAGCTGCTGCAACCTGCATAGAACACCTCCCGGCTACGGGGATAAAACGGTGCTTCTACTTGCTCATGCGAGTCAGAGTCTGCAGCCGCTGTTGCGCCTGCCACTCTTGATCTGCGAACTTACCACCCGACTGCTGCAGAAACAAGCGGTATTGTTCAATCGCCAGTTTCGAGTGGTGCAGGCTATCATGCGCCGTCGCGGCCAGAAATGTAAATGGGGGATTTGCAGGTGTGCCCGGCGGCAGCGCGCCGTCGCGGATGGCCAGGGCCTTCAGCACCGTCTCCGAATCGTGATTGGTGGAGGCGGCAAAGGCCAGCTCGCCTGCGGCGTTGGCCAGATCCTTCTGCGTGGGGAAGCCCTCAGGATGCGCCAGCGCGCGTTGCAGCAGCGGCTCTGCCTCCGGCGAACGGCGCTCGCGGATGTAGTTATCCCCCACCTCCGCCAATAGCACAGGATCGTTCGGCGAGGCGGCCAGCAGCTTTGCGTACAGCGCATCTGCCCGCTCCGGAGCAGTGGATGCGGCGTAGGCCCGCGCCTGCAGCAGTGCAACCGCCATATTGTCCGGCTCAGCCTGCCGTAGCTGATCCAGCAGTGGCAGCGCCTCTTCCACGTGACCACCCAGCAGGGTGACAGATGCAATCTCTGCCAGCACCTGCGTGTTTTGTGGATGCTGCTTGTGCGCCGGGGCCAACGCCTGTTGCGCCGCATCAAATTTCTTTGCGCGTGTAAGCGCCCGCGCGTAACCCACGGCAACGTCCGGGTCTGCGGGCGACATTTGCGCGGCATGTGCCCAGGCCTTCTCTGCGGTCACATTATCCTGCAATGCCTCGGCGATCTCAGCCGCCAGCATGGCATCCTCTGGTTGCTCCGGCGAGAGCTTCAGCGCGGCCAGCAGATCGTCACTTGCCTGAGCTGGATTCTTCTCAAGATGAATCTGCGCCAGCGCGCGGTTGGCGCGGGCAAGCAGCGCCGGGTCCGCATCTGTGATCTTTACAGCGGCGGCCAACTGTTCCTCCGCTGCTGCGCGATCACTACCGCGCGCCAGCAACAGTCCGAACGAAACACGCGCAGCAGCATTATTGCTATCAAGCTGGAGCGAAGTTTTATACGCGGCAGTGGCCTCAGCATCGTGGCCCAGAGCATCCTGCGCAAAGCCCAGGTCGTAGAAGACGCGGCCGTTCTTTTGCGATGCCGTTGCCAGCGGCGTGAGCAGCGTGACGGCAGCGTCATACTTGCCGGCCGCAATGGCATCCTCTGCCTTTTGCAGCACAGATGTTTCCGGCGAGGGCGCAGCTGTGCGGTCGTCAGTGGGCACGGAGGAGCTGGTGCCCGGAGGCAACTGCATCTGCGCATAGCCCATGGTTGCAGTCAGTGCGAGTGCGAGAACAGTAGCAAGCGTTCTCACAACGCAGCCGCCAGTACCGGTGCCAGCCATTGCCCGGTGTAGGACTCCGGCACGCGCGCAATCTCTTCCGGAGTGCCGACGGCGACAATCTGGCCGCCGCCTGAACCGCCCTCGGGTCCCATGTCAATCACCCAGTCCGCGCACTTGATGATGTCCATGTTGTGCTCAATCACCAGCAGCGAACCGCCGCCGTCGATCAATTTGCGGAAGGCCTGCAACAGCGTGGACACGTCTGCAAAGTGGAGACCAGTGGTTGGCTCATCCAGGATGTAGAGCACACGGCTCGCGGCCTTCTTCGTGGCATCGCCGCGCGGTCCGGTGGAGCGGGTATTCGCCAGGTGCGACGCAAGTTTTACGCGCTGCGCCTCACCTCCGCTCAGCGTTGTAGCGGACTGGCCAAGCCGCACATAGCCCAGTCCAACTTCGTCCAGCACGTGCAGCCGGTCCACAATTTTTGCATTGCCGGCAAAGTAGTGCACCGCGTCATGCACCGTCATGTTCAGCACATCGTGAATGTTGCGGTTCTTGTACTTCACATCCAGAATGCCCGGCTTGTAGCGCGTGCCGCCGCACTCCTCGCAGGGCAGTTCGATGTCCGCAAGAAACTGCATTTCCACCGTCACCGTGCCGTCGCCCTCGCAGGTATCGCAGCGGCCGCCAGGCACGTTGAAGCTGAAGCTGCCTGCGGTGTAGTTCTTGCGTCGGGCATCCGGCTGGGAGGCAAACAGCTCGCGGATGCCGTCGAAGGCCTTGATATACGTCACGGGATTCGAACGCGGTGTGCGGCCAATCGGCGACTGATCCACCAGCACCACCTCACGCAGAAAATGTGTACCGCTCAACTCGCGATACAGCTGCTGCACATCGCTGCTGGCGCCTTCAACTCCCAGCGCATGTTGCAGCGCGCGGTGCAACACCTGATGCACGATGGTGCTTTTGCCGCTGCCGCTGACGCCGGTCACAACAGTTAACATGCCTAACGGTATTTCCATGTCCACACCGCGCAGGTTGTGGATGCGTGCGCCCTTCAGCTTCAGCATTTCGCGCGTGGGTTCGCGCCGATCCGCTGGAACAGGAATGCGCGTGCGGCCCGAGAGGTAGCGGCCCGTGATGGATTGAGGATCCTTCAACACCTCGGCAACAGTACCAATGGCCAACAACTGGCCGCCCAGTTCACCTGCGCCAGGACCAAGATCAATCAGACGATCCGCCGCCAGAATCACATCCGGATCATGCTCCACCACAAGGATGGTGTTGCCCAGGTCGCGCAGCTCATGCATGATTTGCACCAGCTTCGCAGTGTCGCGCGAATGCAGGCCGATGGACGGTTCGTCGAGTACATACAGTGCACCCACAAGCCGTGAACCAAGCGAACTTGCCAGCTGAATGCGCTGCGATTCGCCACCGCTCAACGTGGATGACAAACGATCCAGCGTGAGGTACTCAAGCCCAACTTGTTCGAGGAAGCCAATGCGTTGGCGCACCTCTTCCAGAATCTTGCCTGCGATCTCAGTCTGCGAAGGAGTAAGTTGCAGCGCATCAAAGAACTCACGAGCGGCTGTGATGGTAAGTCCTGCAGCCTCGCAGATATTGGTGCCATTCAGCAACACCGCGCGCGCCTCTGCACGCAGTCGCTGGCCGCGGCAATCGGGGCACGGCGCATAGCCGCGATACTTCGACAGGAAGACGCGCACATGCAGCTTATACTTCTTCGCATCCAGCGCGCGGAAGAAGCCGCGGATGCCGCTGAAGCCCGCGCTGCCATCCCACATTAGGTTCTGCTGCGCCGGTGTTAGGTCATACCAGGGCGTCTTCGTTGGGATGTTGTTTGCCTGCGCAAAGCGCTTCATCTCGCCGTGGTGCGCCCGATACTTCGTCTTCGTCCACGGATCAATCGCGCCATCATCCAGTGACTTAGCCTTGTCGGGGATGATCAAATCCGGATCGAAATCAATGGTGTTGCCAAAGCCCTGGCAGCGCGGGCACGCACCAAACGGATTGTTGAAGCTGAACAACCGCGGCTCAGGATCGCGATAGGCACGGTGGCAATTCGTGCATTCAAACGCAGCAGAGAAGCGCAGCCGCTGCGGCTCGCTGCCATCGCGCGGCGCCGTCAGAAAAATAATCTCGCCGCTTTCGCGGTAGCCGGTTTCAATGGCATCCACAATGCGTGAACGCACTTCAGCGCTTACGCTCAGGCGGTCAGCCAGCACATAGATGGGCTGCGCAAAATCAAGCTCCAGCAACGACTCCGGCGTAGAGAACTCCACAATGTTGCCGTTCTGGAAGAGCCGGTTATAGCCACGACGGCGCAGCTCAACCAGGCGCTCACGCATCGGCTCCGTCGGGTCTACAACGGGAGCAGTCTCCGCAGCCTTCGTCTTCTTCGTCGCAAGCTTCTTCGGCTTTGCAGCAGGCTTGGGGGTTTCCTCTACAGGCAGCAGAAACTCTTGCATCGGCTCAAACACAATCGCACGTCGCTCAATGGGGAAGAGCGCGTATAGCCGCACGTCGTCGCCCAGCGCAATCACGCTCGTGGCAATCTCATCCACGGTGTCGCGTTTCACAATGCCGCCGCAGTGCAGGCACGTAACGGTGCCGCAGCGCGCGTACAGCAGCCGCATGTAGTCGTAGATTTCCGTAGCAGTCGCAACGGTCGATCGCGGATTGCGCGTCTGGTTCTTCTGCTTGATGGCGATGGCAGGCGCAAGGCCGTCCATGTGATCGACGTCGGGCTTTTCAATACGCTCAAGAAACTGCCGCGCATACGCCGAAAGCGATTCGACGTAACGTCGTTGACCCTCGGCATACACGGTGTCAAACGCAAGCGAGCTCTTGCCCGAGCCCGACACGCCGCTGACAACAGTCATCATGTTGTGCGGAATATCGACGTCAATGCCCTTGAGATTATGCGTCCGCGCACCGCGAATGATGATGTTCTCGTTAGGCGAGACAGTCTTCACACCCACAGAAGATTTGTCATCCTGAGCGGAGCGCAGCGTAGTCGAAGGACCTGCATTCGTTTCACGCGCCACGAATCTCTCCAGGCTGACTTGCTGACTCGCTGACTTGCTGACTCGCTACCGAAGGTCGCAGCATATCCAGCACCAGCAGGCTGGCGCCAATGCAGATGCAGGAGTCAGCAACGTTGAAGTCAGGAAAGTGATAGTGGACGATGTGCACTTCCAGGAAGTCGACCACATAGTGATAAACAGCCCGGTCATACAGGTTGCCGATAGCGCCGCCCAGCACCAGCGCAAAACCTACCGACGATAACGTCCACGCCTTGCCAAAGCGCCACAGCATGGCAAGTACGCCAGTCGCTGCAATCAGCGAGAAGGCAACCAGAGCGATGCGCACAACTGCAGGCGATGTGGAATCCGCAAACATGCTGAAGGCAGCGCCCGTGTTCAGCACATGCGTAATGCGGAAGACACGCGGGATCACGACAATGCCCGTGCCCATCACCACATGCTTCGCCACCACGTTCTTCGTGATGCGGTCGAGCACAATGACCAACAGCGAAATCAGCAGCAGCCACGGCCGCGCATCACGCCGCGGTATTGCTTCTATGTGAGTCGTGTCGCTCAAGCAGTCTGCTCCACGGCATATGGCGCAAAGCCGATCTTCTCCAGCGCATCCGCACAACGCGCACACACAGTCGGATAGCGGCCTTCGTTGCCCACGTCATCCGTAAAGCGCCAGCACCGCGCGCACTTGATCCCAGATGCTGTGGACACCTTTGCAGAAAACACTCTTACGTTGTTCTTCGTAGACGACGCATCAAGCTCGTCTGAAGGTCCACTAACGATCTTGCTCGCGTGAGTCTTGAGTGGCTGGTTTCCCATCCACTCACTTAGTAGCTTCTCTTCAGTCACAACCGAGGTGTTTGCCACAGAAGTGTTGAAAAGCTCTGCCAACGTTGAAGCCTCGAATTTCAACGCCGGACTATTCTCGCTGCTAACAAAAATTTCGACTTGAGCTTCTAAGGGCTTCCCAACGATCTTCTGTTCCCGCATCACTTCTAGCTGCGCCAAGACGCTACGGCGCATATCAAGGAGCAAAGACCAATCTCGTAGAAGCGAGGCGCGTTCATCAGCAGAGAGTGGGTCCAGAGCGGCAGGGAAGTGCGCAATATGCACGCTCGTCTCGCGGCCTTCAACGTACGGCAGATAACCCCACACTTCGTCTGCAGTGAAGGACAGAATTGGAGCGACCAAACGCACCAACGCTTCGGTGATCTTCCAAACCGCAGTCTGCGCGCTTAGGCGGCGAGAATCTTTCGGAGCCAGCGTATAAAGTCGATCCTTCAGCACGTCGAGATATAACGCGCTCAGTTCGGAATTCGCGTACTCGTTCACTGCGTGGAACACGCGATGGAACTCAAATTTGTCGTAGGCGCCAAAAATTCCTGCCTGCTTATTCCCGCAAATCTTCTCGACAAGCTCCGATGTGCGTGCCAGCATGTACTGGTCCAGCGCTTCCATCTCATCCCACGCGACAACATCCGTTGCAGGATTGAAGCCATCAAGATTCGCCAGCAGGAAGCGGAAGGTGTTGCGCAGCTTGCGGTAGATCTCCTCGGCCAGCCGCTTCATCAGCGGCACGGACGCGATGACATCCTCGCGGAAGTCAACCGACGCAACCCACAGCCGAACGATGTCGCCGCCCAGCTCATCCATCACCTTGACCGGATCAACGCCGTTGCCCAGCGACTTTGAAAACGCACGGCGCTGCTCATCCAGCGTCCATCCTGATGTGGCGACGTACTTATACGGAGCAACGTCTCGCAGAGCAACGCTGGACAGCAGCGATGAGTGGAACCAGCCGCGATGCTGGTCGCCGCCCTCTGTGTACAGGTCGGCAGGGAAGCGCAGCTCCGGCTCGGCCTCAAGCACCGCGTGCCAGCTCGCTCCCGACTCAAACCACACATCGAGAATGTCCATCTCCTTGCGGAACTCGGTGTTGCCGCACTTCGCGCAAGCCGTGCCCGCAGGCAACAGTTCTTCCGCGGAGTACTTGTACCAGGCGTCCGCGCTCTCTGCTTCAAAGCGCTTCACAACGGACGCATTGATCGCCATGTCATTCAAAGGCTCATGGCACTTCTGGCACAGGAACACAGCGATGGGCACGCCCCATATGCGCTGGCGGCTGATGCACCAATCGGGCCGCGTGGCGATCATGTTGCTGATGCGCTCCTGCCCCCACGACGGGTCCCACGTCACCTTGGCAATTTCGTCCAGAGCGCGCTGGCGATAGGTGGTCTTCGTGCCGTTGGGGCCATCCACTGGCGTCTCCATGCCGATGAACCACTGCTCCGTCGCGCGATAGATCACAGGCTTGTGGCAGCGCCAGCAGTGCGGGTAGCTGTGGTGGATGTCGCTCTGCGCCATCAGCGCGTCCACGCTCTTCAGCAGTTCAATGATGGGCGCGTTGGCCTTGTGCACATTTAGGCTGTCGTACTCCGGCAGACCATTGCGTAGGCGTCCCGCTTCATCCACATCGCATACCTGCGAGAGTGCATATTTCTTGCCGGTCGCAAAGTCATCCGGCCCATGCGCGGGTGCTGTGTGTACGCTGCCGGTGCCTTGCTCCGTGGTGACGTACTCCGCCATCACGCCGGGCACTTCGCGCGGCAAAAAGGGATGCTGAAACTTTGCGTGCTCCAGCTTTTGGCCATCGAACTTCGCGACGACTTCATACGCAGGCAGCGACGCCGTGGTCTTCAGCGACTCCAACAACTCCGCCGCGACGATGTAGATGTTGCCCTTGCCCCACGTGCTGTTGTCTTCCGTGATGCGAACCGCCGCATACTCAAACTCAGGATGAAACGCGATGGCCATGGATGCAGGCAGCGTCCATGGTGTGGTCGTCCAGATGAGGCCGAAGACGGGCAGGCCTGCAAGCGACGCATCGATGGCGGAAGCATCAGACGTGACGGCGTAGCGCACGTAGACACTGGGCGAGGTGTGCATCTCGTACTCGACTTCAGCCTCTGCCAGCGCCGTCTTGTCGTGCATGCACCAGTAGACCGGCCGCAGCCCCTTGTAGACGAAGTTCTTTTCAAAGAAGGCGTAGAAGGTCTCAAGGATGCGCGCTTCGTAGCCGAAGCTCATCGTCAGGTACGGGTTGTCCCAGCGGCCCAGCACGCCCATGCGCACAAACTGCGACTTCTGCAGGTCGACATACTTCTGTGCGTAGTCGCGGCACTGCTGGCGCACGGTGAGCGCGTCCATCTCAAGCTTCTTGCGGCCCAGCTGCTCGTCCACCTTGATCTCAATGGGCAGGCCGTGGCAGTCCCATCCGGGGACGTAGGGCGCGTCGTAGCCGGCCATGGTCTTGCTCTTGACCACGAAGTCCTTGATGCACTTGTTCAGCGCATGGCCCAGGTGAATGGCGCCGTTGGCATACGGCGGGCCGTCGTGCAGGATGTACTTTTCCTTGCCGGCGCGCGATGCGCGAATCTGGCCGTACAGGTCAGCCTCAGTCCACGCGGCCAGGCGTGCCGGCTCATTGCCGGGCAGGTTTGCCTTCATGGGGAAGGCCGTCTTGGGCAGGTTCAGTGTGTCCTTCAACTGCCGGGGCTTTTGCGCCTCTTCCATCTGTCCTCTTGCGTCTGCTGCGGGTGTTGCGTTTGCCGGATAGGGTTGTCCGGTTGCCAGGGTTTGCGGTCCGTGCGCTGCGGAGATACTTCTGCTGCGCCCAAACCCTTATTGTAACGGGGTCGGGTACCTTGCCGGATGCTGGACAAAGCAGTGACAGATAACCACGTTACCGTTGGGGCTCCGGCCGCGTCCAAGTGACATACGCGGGGGATGGCGCTGCTGCGTGTCTGCATACGAACCGTCTGCAGAGAACGTCTACAGACTGGGCAGCACAGGACCATCAGGCTTTTGTACAATCGTTGCGGACGCCACGACGCCTGACAGCAGGCGCTTCGCGGGCCCGGACAGCCGGCCAGTAGAGCCGTCACCCGCAAGGCCCATCACGGAACGGCAATAGCCGACGCCGTCGAAGCAGGAGCAGCACACCCCGATCGCGCAGAGAGCGCGAGGGATACAAGAGATTTGAGGCAATGGCGAATCCTTCTTCCGATCCCGAAAATTTTGGCTGGCACAACACCGCGGACGGTCCACACCTGGGCCAGCCAGAGGAGTTGATTGAGACCGGCCCGTTTACGTCGCTGATTCAGAACTTCCGCGACGCCTTCTTCCCGGAGAAGTTGCCGCCCCTTGTGCTGGAGTCGCAGCCCATTGCGGTAACCAACCCCATGGACTTCAAGCGCGACCCCAAGTCCACGGCGACGGCTTTTGCGGTGCATGCGGCGCTGTTCCTGCTCATCCTCTGGATCAGCACACGCGTCATTAAGGTGGTGCAGGCCACCAAGCCCAAGGTGACTGAGATTACCTTTGACGTGCCCGCACCCCAGCCGCCCGTAAAGATTCAGGCGCCCAAGGCAATGGGCGGCGGTGGTGGAGCGCACGACATTGCGCCGGTTACTGCGGGCCATCTGCCTAAGTTTGAACCGGTACCCATTGTGCCGCCCTCAAATCCGCCCAAGATTCCACCAAAGCTTGCGGTCGATCCTTCCATCAATGTGCAGACCGACGTCAAAATGACCAGCAATCTGCCGAACCTGGGTGTGCCCAACGCACCCAATGTTGGCGTGTCGTCGTTGGGAACTGGCAGCGGTGGTGGCCTGGGCAGTGGACGCGGCAATGGCCTGGGACCGGGCAGCGGTGGCAACACAGGTGGCGGCGCATACCAGATTGGCGGCGACGTCTCCGCACCCCGGCTGATCTACCAGGTGGATGCCGAATTCAGCGAAGAGGCCCGCAAGGCCAAGTTTCAGGGTGAGGTGGTGGTGGCGTTGGTTGTAGACGCTACCGGTCGCCCCACGCAGATTCACGTCATCCGGCAGGTTGGCATGGGACTGGATGAAAAAGCCGTAGAAGCCGTGCGGCAGTACCGATTCACCCCCGCCAAAAAAGGCGGACAGGCCGTCCCGGTGATGATGAACGTAGCCGTAAATTTCAACATATTCTAGGCGCTTCCTGCTGTTCTCGATGCCTTCGGTGGTGTTCGAGCAACAATCAAACGTAGAGAAGCCTGGCCTCGCGCCGGGCTTTTTGCTTCGTACTTATGAGCGTTATTTCAACCCAAGCCACGCCGTCATCCTGAGCGAAGCGAAGGATGACGGCTTTCTGGTGTGTTACCGGGCACCCACGGTTTCGCGCACGGCGATCTCGTCAAAGGTCATGTTTTCGGCCGATGAGCCGCTGCGTTCCTTCCAGTCCAGAAACATGCGGCCATAGGAGTCGGTGAAGGTCCAGTCGCGGGGGATATTCAGCCGCTCCAGTGCGCGGTCAATCCACTCCGGTTCGCCCTCCAGCTCGGCAAAATCGCCAATAGGTGTCTCGTCCAGCACCAGCGTGCCTTCGCCATCTGTGAACTGTGTGCGGTACTTCTCGTAGCGGAAGACGGGTGCGTAACCCAGCTCCACAAAGACCGCGCCCATCGCCTCGCCATCGCTCACGGTGGTCTCGGTTTCCAGCCGTTCTTTGTAGAACGAGCTGTCGTCGTTGCCTGCGGGGGGCCGCTTGTGCGTCAAAACCCAGGCTCCGCCATACTCGCGCATGCGCAGCACCTGGCGTTCGCTCAGCAATCGTCGTTCCGGGGTGTCGAACAGCGCGTTGCGTTCCAACGTGCGTGGTGTCTCGAGTGCGAACCCGCCACAGAGGGCGCGCGCGTGGAACTCGCGCGGGTCGGGGACGCAGAACTTCAGCTCGATCTCCGAGTGCTGCATGGTGCGAGTATAGGCGCGCATTTCGGCACATGGCACGGCGAAGTGCGCCGACAGGTACGATGGATCGGTGGAAAAAGCCGAACAATTTCATGTAACAGAACGGCTGCAGGGCAGCAGCGCGGCAGACGTGGCTCGTGCGGCGGAAATCCTGCTGCGTGGCGGCCTCGTCGCCATGCCCACGGAGACGGTGTACGGCTTGGCCGCCAACGCTCTGGATGCCGCGGCGGTTGAGCGCATCTTCGCCGCCAAGCAACGGCCGCACTGGGATCCGCTGATCGTACATATCGCCGGTGGCGTTACTGCGGAACATGTGGTGAGCCACGTTCCGCCCGCCGCCCGTGTGCTGATGGACGCCCTGTGGCCCGGCCCACTGACGCTGCTGCTGCCGCGGTTGCCGCAGCTGCCGCTGTCGGTTACAGCAGGGCGCGACCTGGTGGGTGTTCGGATGCCCGCGCATCCTGTGGCGCAGGCGCTCATCAACGCCGCAGGTGTGCCGCTGGCAGCGCCCAGCGCCAATCGCTTTGGACACATAAGCCCCACCACCGCCGCGCATGTACTCGCCGATCTGGATGGCCGCATCGACGCTGTGCTGGATGCGGGACCGTGCAGTGTGGGTGTGGAGTCCACGGTGTTTGATCCGGTGGCCCGCGTGATCTACCGGCAGGGCGGCGTGAGCCAGCACCAGTTGGAGCATCTGCTGGGCGAGCCGGTCACCGTCCATATCCCGCATGACACAAACGCAGAACATCCGGAGAGCCTGCCATCGCCCGGCGTTGGCATTCGGCACTATGCGCCGCGTGCGCATGTGCTGCTGGTGGAGGATGAGGCTGCGATGCGCGCCCGTCTTGCGGAGTTTGGATTATTTGACGCAGGCGTAATGCTGCCGCAGGGATGGGCGGTGCCGGGCTTTCGTGGAGCGGTCTTCTCGTGGGAGCGGCTGGACGACCCATCAGGGCTGGCGCGGACGCTCTACGTTGGCCTGCGCGAACTGGATGTACGCGGCGTGGAAGCCATCGTGTGCGCGCTGCCACCGTCAAGCCATGAGCCGCTGGTGGAAGCTATCCGCGACCGTCTGATGAAGGCCGCACGGGCGCACTGATCAGTCAAACTCTTCGTGTTTCTCGTGTTTCTTCTGAGTTGTCATCGCGACCGGAACGCGCAGTCTTTCGAAATTGTCATCCTGAGCGGAGTGCGAAGCACGCAGTCGAAGGACCTGCATTTCCTCGACTCACCACAAATGTTGAGCAGAGCGACCTGCTGTTTGCGCCAAGAGCCAAGAGGTAGCAAGCAAAAGCAGGTCCCTCCACTACGCTTCGGTCGGGATGACAAGTTTTTACTGAGAGGAAGAAGTTATCGCGCTGACGACATGCTCTCTGCAAACGAATCCAGCGCCAGCGACCGCAGCAGGTTGCGCCGCATGCCGCTGTACACCGCATCCATGCCGCGAACCGCATTCTCCAGCCACGCAAAACTCACGCCATCGGCCATCGTTCCCAGCTCACGTGCAAGGTCAATGTTGCGGATGCGATCCGGCGTGCCCGAGCGAAGCAACAGCAGATCTTCCAGCAGACCAGCCATCGCCTGCAGCATGCCCTGCGTCTTCGCCTGTCCTTCAGCTCCGGCGCGATAGGTCTCCGTGGTCTTGAAGAGATCCGTGTGCTCGCTGTCCACAATGGCCGATCGCAGCAGTACCATCGCGTCTGTTCTCGCTGCAAGATAAGCGTCAAGATCAAACTCAAGCGCGCGGCCCGCCGCACCCTGCGCCAGCCTGGCCACCAGCGCACGCTGCTGCGGCTTGACCTCCGGCTTGCGCGCGGCCAGCAACTGCTCAATCTCCGCGGTGGAAAGCCCGCCCAACCGCACCGGCGCGCAACGCGAACGGATCGTCGGCAGCAGCTCGCCCGGATGCTCCGCCATCAGGATGATGTGCGCATACTCCGGCGGTTCCTCCAGCACCTTCAGCAGGCTGTTCGCCGCTTCTTTCATGAAGGCTGCGGAAGGGAAGAGATAGACGCGGCGCTTTGCCTCGGACGGCATGGAGTAGATGCTGTGGATCAGCGACCGCACCTGGCCCAGCTTTACCAGCAACTGCGGCGGATCGGGCGGCAGCACCAGCACGTCAGGGTGCGTCTGGATGAGGACGCGGGTTTCCTTCTTGTCGGTCTCGCGCAGTTCTTCACGCGCGGCCACTGCGGCTTCCACCAGCGCTGGCAGGTTCACGCTCTCTGCAATGCGCGCGCAGTTGCGGCACTCACCGCAGAAGTCTGCCAGGTCGCCATCGGCGTGGGGCTCGCGCGGCTGGCGCTCGCACAGCAGAGCCATCGTCACCATCAGGCTCAGCGAATACTTGCCACTGCCCGCAGGTCCGCTCAGCAGAATGGAGTGCGGCAGCCGCCCAGCAGCCACCGCCCGCCGCAGCTGCAGCACAGTAGTCGCATTGCCATGAAACTCAGCAAAGGTAAGCACACGTCAAGGATACTTCGAGGCGTCCGTTAAAACGCGGTGCTCAAATCTTTGTTGGCGAAAGATCACTCTCAACTAAACTGTGGCCATGAAAATCAAAGATCCGGAAGCCTACCGCGAATGGCTTCATAACAATCTTGAGATGGGACCGTGGCGTTTCGCCTTACGGAAGGGAATCCTGGGATGGGGAATTCCAATGTTCTTTGTCTTTATCGCTGCCAGTTTCTTCATCCCGGGATCGCGACACATCACCACACCATCGTTACTTGCGTGGACCGCATTCGCGTGCGCTTTTCCGGGGTTCTTTGTCGGCCTGGCATTTTGGAAAATCTACGTCACCGGACCAGCGAAAAGGCACCTTGCCTCTTCAAATGATCAAACCTAAAATTCAAATGATCAAACCTAAAAGAAGCCATCGGGCCGCTGCCGCGTAAGATTTTAGGCCATACACTGTGCGCAAAATGATCGCCGGCGCAGCAATGCTCATCGCGCATGCAACGTTACGCGCAGCGGATACTTCGGTCGCAGTGTGATCTTTTCTTCTACGTCGACGGGCTGGCCGGGCACCCACTGCAGCCGCCACTTTTGCGCGATGGTTGCCAGCAGCAGCACCCCCTCAAGCCATGCAAAGCCTTCGCCAATGCACTGACGCGGGCCGCCGCCAAAGGGGAAGTACTCAAACTTGCCGCGCTTCGCCTTCTCCTCTTCGGTGTGGCGCATGGGGTCAAAGCGCAGCGGGTCAGGGTAGAAGCGCTCGTCGCGCTGCAGGATGTACTGCGACATGAAAACGTGCGTGCCTGCGGGCATCCTGTAGCCGCCAAACTCAACGGGATCGGCTGCTTTGCGGCCCATGGCCCACGCTGGCGGATACAGACGCATAGCCTCCGCAAAGACCATCTGTGTGTACTTCAGCTGCCCGTAATCCTCCAGCGTGGGCAGCCTGCCGCCGAGCACTGCATGCACTTCGGCGTACATGCGCTCCTGCTGCTCAGGGTTCGTGGCCAGCAGCATCCAGCTCCATGAGAGGGCATTCGCCGTGGTCTCATACCCGGCAAGGAAGATGGTCAGCACTTCGTCGCGCATCTGCTCATCGCTCAGCGCAGAGCCGTCTTCATCGCGCGCCATCAGCAGCAGGCTCAGCAGGTCATGCCGGTCCGCGTTGGATGGATCAAGTGAGATTGCCTCTTTGCGATTCGAAATGATGCGGTTCACCACGCGGTCGAGCTTGGCGCGCGCACGACGGAACTTCACCAGTCCCGGCACCGGTACGCGCCAGCGCAGCAACGCCTCCGCGTAGGGGATCGCCGTGAGGAAGTTGTAGATGCCCATGATGGCGTTGGTCTGCGCATTGATCTCGCGGATGTCGTCATCGACCGTGGTGTCAAACAGCGTGCGCGCCACAATCTCAAGCGACAGCTCCATCATGGACGCGTTCATGTCCACCTCATCGCCATCGTTGAAGCGTTCGCTCCAGTGCCGCGCGCTGGCGGCCATCTCACCTGCGTATGCATTGATGCGTGCGCGATGAAATGCGGGCGCGGCAATGCGGCGCGAACGCATGTGGTTGGGGTCGTCGCTGGTCAGCAGGCCGTCGCCCAGCAGAATCTTCATGCGGCGCAGCGTGCGTTCGCGCACAAACTTGTGCGCCTGGTTTACCAGCACCTCGCGGATGGCGTCCGGGTCGTTGAGAAAGATGACGTGCTGGCCAAAGAGCATGTAGTGCGAGATGGGGCCAACGTTACGAGCCATGTACTCAAACAACAGGATGGGCTTGCCCAGCCGCGCCCACGGCTTGTTCATGTAAAAGGGAAGCGTCTTGCGCAGGCCGGGCGGGATGCGCCACTCGCCGGTTTTCGTCTTCAGCGTGTGCGCGGGGCGAAAGATGTAGGAGTTCTCGAAATCAATCTCGCGGGCCATTGCGGGTTAGACGCCCGGATCGTGCGGAATCTTGCTACCAAGTTTCTCCGCAACCACCGCCTGAACACGCAGCGCAACCGTTTCGATGTCATCATCACCATCAATCAAAGCGACGCGATGCGGCTCACGCTTTGCAATGGCCGCATAGGCTGCGTGCACGCGCCGGTAAAACTCCTCGCCCTCGGCCTCAAAGCGGTTTTCGTCGGCACCGCCGTGCTGTTGCTTGTGGCGTTCATTGCGGCGGCGTGCACGCTGCAGCGCTGCATCGGCATCGGGCAGCAGCAGGATGGTCAGGTCCGGTTGCAGGTCGTCGCAGATGGCGCGATGCACGGCCAGCACCCGCTCTGATCCAAGGCCGCGGCCTGCGCCCTGGTAGGCCTCACTACTGTCGGTATAGCGATCGCACAGAACGATGCGTTCGGCATCCAGCGCAGGCTGAATGATCTGGCGGATGGACTGCGCACGATCCGCAAACATCAGCGCCAGCTCTGTCAACGGATCAATCTGTCCCAGGCCCTCTTCCACGCGCGAATCCAGCAGGATAGCTCGGATGCGTTCACCCAGCGCAGTGCCGCCGGGCTGTCGCAGAATTACAGGCTCAAGATTCTGCTCGTACTTCATGTCATGCACGCGCAGCCAGTCTGCCAGGCGGCGAATCTGCGTCGTCTTGCCGGAGCCGTCAGGCCCCTCAAAGGTGATGAAGATGCCGCGCTGTGCGTTCGCTGTCACGGCTTCAGACTCGTCGTGAAGTCGGCATGATCCTGCGATGCAAGCACAATGTCCAGAGTGCCCTCCTGGCCTTCGTTCAGCCACGGGCCGGTCTGCTTGTGTTCAGTCTTTGCGGTGTCGGTAAAGGTCACCTTGATGTTGCCACTGCCCAGCAGCTTGAAGCGGTAATGAAAGACCGCGCCGGGCGCAAGCGCCTGCACGCCAA
>JAMFTB010000187.1 GCA_026225595.1 Terriglobus sp.
ATCTGGTACTCCACCGGGTCTTCAATGGTGATGATCTTGTCGTCTTCGCTCTTGATCTCGTTCAGCGCGGCGTACAGCGTGGTGGTCTTACCGGAGCCGGTTGGGCCGGTGACCAGCACCATGCCGTACGGCTCCTTGATGTACTTGCGGAAGCGCCGCAGATCGTCTTCGCCGAAGCCCACAACGTCCAGCGACAGCTTCTTGAACTTCTCGCTCATGCTCTCTTTGTCGAGCACGCGGAGCACGCAGTTTTCACCATGCACGGTCGGCATGATGGAGACACGGAAGTCGATGAGACGTCCCTTGTAACGCACGCGGAAACGGCCGTCCTGCGGCACGCGGCGCTCAGAGATGTCGAGCTCGCTCATAACCTTGATACGCGACAGGATCGTCTGGTGATGTTCGCGCGCGATGGGCGCCATGGCCTGCTGCAGCACACCGTCAATGCGGTACTTCACCAGCAGCGAATCATCGTATGTCTCAAGGTGAATATCTGACGCGCGGCGTTCCAGTGCGCTGAAGATGGTCGTATCCACCAGGCGGATGATGGGCGAGATGTCGTCTTCGCTGGTGAGCCGCTCAATGGAGATGTTTTCGTCAGGATTGTCGTCCGAGCTGAGCACGTCGAAGGTCATGCCTTCGCTGGCTTCTTCCAGCACGCGCTGGCTCTGCTCCGTCTTTTTGAGCAGGTCGGTAATCTGCGACAGCGTGGCCACGCGCGGCACCAGCCGCTGCCCCAGCAGACCGCTGATCTCGTCCAGCACCATCAGCCGCGAGGGGTCGCTGACGGCAATCACCAGCCGGTCGCCCTGCTGCTCCAGCGGGATGAAGTTGTAGCGGAACATCAGTTCAACAGGAACCGACTTCACCAGCTCATGCTGAATTTTGAAGTCGCGCAGATCAACAAACTCCGCGTGGTAGCGGCGCGCCATCAGCTGCGCGCGCTCCGTCTCGTTCAGCTCCGGATTGGCAATGGGAATGGCAAGGGGTGAGGCCATGGTGGTTTGACGTTCCTCAAGGTGATTATGCAGCAGGCAGCGGCTGGATTGCGTGTATTCAGCGGCCAATCCCTGCCTTCGGAGAACCGTTTTGGCCCTTCCCGGTCGCAGCCGGGAGGAATACAAGGCTTAACCCAGCGGTGCGGTTACTTCCATGGGCGACGGTTCCCGATGCACCCACCGCTTCAGCAGCCAGCGCTGCGCGGGCTGCTCCACAAACACAAACGCCGCGTAGGCCCAGCACAGGATGAAGGCGTACGAAATCCACGGGTCAAAGCGCTCAACGTGCAAACGTTCCGGTATGTGGTGGTCGTGAATCGTGATCCACGTATTGAAGTGCAACAGGTACAGGCACAAGCTGGCGCGGCCAAATGCGGCAATCGGTCCCCAGCCCAGGACACGCGTAATCCAGTGGTCGCCGGTAAGGCCCAGCACCAGCGTGGCAAACAGCGGGGTAAGCAAACCTCCATGCAACGCCACGTAAGGCACATGGGGCACCAGCAGGTAGAACGCAGCCAGAACGCCAAGTCCCGCGCCCAGCGCCAGCCACATCTTCACGCGGTCGCTCAACTCCGCCACCGCATGCAGGCGGCCCAGCGTAATGCCCGCAAGGAAGATGGGCAGAAACGGCAGCGGCGTGTACTTCAACGCGCGCAGCCAGTAGCCACTGGAGTAGCGGTCGATGTTGTGCAGGCCATCCGGATTAACCAGCATGTACACCGTGGGCAGCACCATCTCCCACAGCCAGAAGCCTATGAACAGCAGTACCAAACGCTTCGTATCGCGCGGCCACCAGCGCATGCGGATGATGTAAGGAAACGCCAGGTACAGCATCACCTCCGTCGCCAACGTCCACGCCACGGTGTTCCAGAAGGTAGCCAGCGTGGGGCTCCAGCCCTGCAGCAGCAGCGGCGTGAGAATGAAGCCGCGAAAGAACTCGCCTGCGGAACGCATGGTCCACTCCGCATGCAGCATCTCCAGCGAGATGAGCAACGACAGCAGATACACCGGGTACAGCCGCGACAGACGCGCCAGGTAAAACTTCACCGGCTTTACCGTGTCCGCGCGATGCGCATAGTTGTACGCCAGCACAAAACCGCTGATGAGCAGAAAGAAGCTGATGTAGGTGAAGCCCGCTTCAATGACCGGCCGCACCAGCGGCGAAAGCGGCGGCGTGAAGTGGAAGAACATGATGCCGATGGCAAGGAACGTCCGCACGCCGGTAAGCCCAGGCAATGGTGGCTTACGCACAGGCGCAGCGTGTGTAGACGTAACTCCAGAAGAAGGCACTACGGTATGAGACGCCGCTGGATGAACAGAGGATACGGCGGTGTTTTGCGACTCAACAACCTGCGCGGGCATGACTACGGAATCACAAGCGTGCCAAGCCGTTCACCCTGAACCACTCGCACAATGTTGCCCTGCTCGCGCATGGAGAAGATCACCATGGGCATGCTGTTGTCGTTGCACAGCGAAACCGCGGACGTATCCATAACGCGCAGGCACATGCGGATGATGTCCATATAGGTGATGCTGTCGAACATCGTAGCCTCGGGGTCCTTCTTCGGGTCGGCGGTGTAGATGCCTTCCACTGAGGTCGCCTTCAGCAACACATCCGCACGAATTTCCATGGCGCGCAAAGCAGCTGCCGTGTCCGTGCTGAAGTAGGGATTGCCCGTGCCTGCGGCAAACACCACGACGCGGCCTTTTTCCAGGTGGCGGATGGCGCGGCGGCGGATGTAAGGCTCGGCCACCTCGTGCATCTCAATAGCGCTCATCACGCGGCACTGCACGCCCAGCTTTTCAATCGCGTCCTGCATGGCAATGGCGTTGATCACGGTGGAGAGCATGCCCATATGGTCTGCCGCAACGCGATCCATGTGGACCGCCTGCTCCGCAACGCCACGGAAGAAGTTGCCGCCGCCAACAACAACAGCCACCTGGCAGCCGCTCTTGGCCACTTCAACAATCTCTTCCGCAACACGGCTGACAAAGATGGCATCAATGCCAAAGCCACGACCCGCAGCCAAAGCCTCACCAGAAATTTTAAGTAGGACGCGCTTGTATTTCACCGATTCAAGTATCGCATGTCAGAGCGCTCCACTAGGCCACGTGGGTCTTCCGCCAGACCAGTCCCCTGCCCCGGCTGCCTCCGGATGTAAAGAGCGATTGCGGCGAGCAATAACGGAACTGGGAAGCAGATGTAACCTGCACCCTCCCACTCCCAACTGCGATCATGAAAGCCTTCCGAAATTCCCGTTGGCGCAACCAGCACCATCATCATCAGGAAGGCGCCAATCAGCCATGTGCGCAGGTCCGCATTCAACCGTCGATAGCCCCAGATGAGGCATCCCATGCCCAACACCACAGGGGTCACGCGATTCCATGTTCCACTCAGCGCTGCGCGATCCATTACATGCAGTGGCTGATACCAGTGTCCTGCGTGGTAGGCGATGGCGGCAAACGTGCCATGCCAGGCCATTGCAGTCACGACCAACACAGCAAGGAAGATTCGTCCTGTTCGTTCATTTTTCCGCATCAGGCCAAAGCCCAGCATGAGCAGAGGCAAAAGCATGGGAAGACGCGCAGTAGCCAATGCACCGCCCAGGAATGCCAGCAGGGCCGTCTGCCCGGGCGAATCGGAAGCGTTATCCATTGCAATGCCAAGTGCTGCGAATGACAGCGCGATCGCGTACAGGTCCATCCCGCTGGACGCCATGCGGTGATAGAGCGGCAACAACATCAGTAATAGAACGAAGACACCCGCTGCCAGACGGTGACGCCGATAAATCAGCCAGCTGGTAACTGCGAGCGTAATGTCGCTCAACAGGCCCGTCCAAAGGGGCAATGTGATGGGCGACCAAAGCAGTATCCAGCCCGGCCCCGGACTGATGGGCGTGTGATTCGCATCTGCGCCGTAAGGATCACGCCCGTGCAGAAGCAGCGCCTGCGCGGGATGTCGCAATCCTGCGGCCGAACTTCCCGGATCGGGCATGAGCTGGTTATGCAGGAAATGTCTCTGATCGACAAATCCGAACCATGCGATGACTGCGCAAAGAAGCAAGCCTGAAGACAGTATCCGGATCAGAAATTGCCGATGCGGCGAATAAAAGAGCCACACAAGAAAAGGAATCATCACCGCGATGTAAATCGTCCCGCCCAGAAAGCCCCTGTGCCAGTGCGCCGCGGGATACATGAACGCCCCCACGTATGCAAGAACGGCAAAGGCAACCAGTAACACCATACGTCGCGGGGAACGATCAAAAAAGGACGTCATCTTCACCTACCGGAGTGGCGGAAGTCGTTACTGCATACCAAGCCATTGTCTGGCAAAGCATAACGAATTTTCGGCTCGAAAAGAAAACGAGCCCAGACTTTGTCCTGGGCTCGTCGGGTGTTGCTGTGCAACGAAGGGCTTACGCCTGCTCTTCGGTGGCAATGACCTTTGCCTGCGCGAAGGTTGCGTTGGGGTCGCCGATCTTGAAGCGGGCGAAGCGGCGGACGGTAATGTTCTCGCCCATCTTGCCGACCTGCGTCGCGATGATCTGTGCCACCGTCTGCGACTGCTCCTTGATGAAGGGCTGATCGAGCAGGCAGACTTCCTCGTAGAACTTGCCCATTTTGCCTTCGAGCATCTTCTCTACGATGTTTGCCGGCTTGCCGCTGGCAGCAGCCTGCGCGCGGTAGATTTCCTTCTCGCGCTCGATGTCCGCCTCGGTCACTTCGTCGCGGCCGATGAAGCGCGGATCGACAGCTGCAATGTGCATTGCGATGTCGCGCAGCAGTTCCTGGAAGCCGTCTGTACGAGCGACGAAGTCGCTCTCGCAGGCGAGCTCAACCATCACGCCGATCTTGCCGCCGGCGTGGATGTAGTTGCCCACAGCGCCTTCGTTGGTGGTGCGCGAAGCCTTCTTCGCGGCGGAAGCCATGCCGCGCTTACGCAGAACGACGAACGCGTTCTCCATATCGCCGGCGGATTCCTGCAGCGCCTTCAGGCAGTCGCCCATGGGAGCGCCGCTCTTCTCGCGCAGTTCCTTCACCAGCTTTGCATCAATCTTCACAGGGGTCTCGGTTGCCATCTTCGTATCCTTTATGTGTTTGAAACATGGGCTGTACACAGAAAGAGCGTGGCGCCAAAAGCGGCAGCCACGCTCTCCGTTGAATCGTTCCGCGAGAGCTTACGCGCCGGCTTCAGCAGCGACCGGCTCTTCCACAGCATCGACTTCGCTGGTGGGCTGCTTCTTGATGCCGCCACCAAGTGCTGCTTCCAGGTCGACGCTCTCTTCCTCAGCAGGCTCGGCGACTGCAGCAACAGCGGCAGGAGCCTCAGTTGCTTCGTCCTCGTCCTCGCTCAGGAAGTGCGACTCGGTCATGACCGGGGTCACATCGGCGTACTCAGAAGCGATCGACTTGTCGCCAATCATCTGCACACCCTCGAAGGCCGAATCGGCGATCTTGGTGGTGAACAGGCGGATGGCGCGCAGAGCGTCGTCGTTGCCGGGGATGACATAGTCAACAACCGTCGGATCGCAGTTCGTGTCGACGACAGCGACGACGGGGATGCCGAGCTTGCGTGCTTCTGAAACAGCAATCGCTTCGTTGTTCGAATCGATCACGAAGATCGCGTCCGGCAGGCGGCGCATGTTCTTGATGCCGGCCAGGTTGGTGTGCAGAGCCTTACGCTCGCGCTCCAGCTTGATGACTTCCTTCTTCGTCATCAGCTCAAAGCGGCCGTCCACTGCCATCTCGTCCAGCTCAGCAAGACGCTTTACGCTCTTCTGGCAGGTGACCCAGTTGGTCAGCAGACCACCCAGCCAGCGGCTGTTGATGTAGGGCATGCCGGCGCGTGTTGCTTCTTCAGCAACTGCGTCCTGAGCCTGGCGCTTGGTGCCGACGAACAGGATCAGCTTGCCGCTCGACGTCAGGTCGGTGACAAACTTCGACGCTTCCTTGAACATCTTCAGCGTCTTCTGCAGGTCGATGATGTAAATGCCGTTGCGCTCGCCAAAGATGTATTCCTTCATCTTCGGGTTCCAGCGCTTGGTCTGGTGACCAAAGTGAACGCCCGCTTCGAGCAGTTCCTTCATTGTGATCGATGCCATGTGTGGCTCCTTATGTGAGGCATCTCAGCGGATCAGGCTGAGATTGGTCCCGTTCGTCTGGGAGATTGAACTCCTGGAGTTTTACAACTGAGCGGCGGATGATCTTGAGGACCATCCGCCGCAGGACGTGAACCAAACCCGTACTAGCGCTTGGAGAACTGGAAGCGCTTACGTGCGCCCTTCTGACCGTACTTCTTACGCTCCTTGATGCGGGCGTCGCGGGTCAGCAGGCCGTCGGCCTTCAAAATCTTGCGGAGCTCAATGTTGAACTCAAGCAGTGCGCGGGCAATGCCCATCTTCACAGCGTCTGCCTGTGCCGTTACGCCGCCACCCTTGACGGTGGTGATGACATCAAACTGACCAACGACATCTGCCGTGTTCAGCGTGCGCTTTGCGGCGTAGCGCTGGGCTGCCGTCACAAAGTAGATGTCCATTTCCTTGCCGTTGACCTTGAAGCCGCCGTTGCCGGGGCGCAGGAACACACGTGCGATCGCCGACTTGCGGCGGCCCGTTCCGTAATACTGAACCAAATCTGCCATTGTCTTTATCTCTCTCGGAACCGGGTTACGCCACTACCAGCGGCTGGGGCATCTGCGCATCGTGGGGGTGCTTGTCGCCCTTGTAGACCTTCAGCTTGGTCGCCATCTGGCGGCCCATCTTGCTCTTGGGCAGCATGCCCTTGATGGCCTGCTCCACGATCGCCTCAGGACGGCGAGCCAGCAGCTTGACGAACTCTTCTTCACGCAGGCCGCCGGGGTAACCGGTGTAACGGCGGTACAGCTTCTGCTGCGCCTTCAGGCCGGTGAGAACAATCTTTTCGCAGTTGATCACGATGACATGGTCACCGGTATCGATATAAGGCGTGTACTGCACGCTGTTCTTACCGCTCAACACACGGGCGGTGCCACTGGCCAAACGGCCCAGGGTCTGCCCGGCGGCATCTACCACAAACCACTTGCGGTTTGTGTCGTTCGAACTGGGTACAAATGTCGACATCGAGTCTTCCTTCTAAACACCTAAAATCAAAACTTCTAACTACAACTCAACCAATGTCGTGCACACGCAAAGAACCCCTGACGGGGCTTTTCCGCTAAATGCGAGTGGGTGCTGTGTTCGGACCGTCTCCACACACCCCAAGCAGTTTTCACCGCTTAAGCAGCTTTCGCCGCCATCAAGTGCCCGGGAGACCGCGCCAGCCCTGTACCGCAGGCCAACCATGCCGCAGGATCCACCGCGTCATCGCATCCACAACCACCTGTAAACCACACAGGGGTGCAGACGCGAATCTGCGCGAGTTCTTAGGATAGCCGAGCTTCCCATGGGAGTCAATATGGAATCTGGCCACATTGCCAGCGTTTTCAACGCGAAAATGCAGCCTTTTAGCGTAGAAATGCTGCTTCCGAAAGCGATTTACGTGCCGGTGGGCAGCAGTTTCGACCCCGGCCGTTTCCGCTTGGGCGTAACGCCTTCCTTCAGGTCCAGCCGGTAGACGATCATCTGGTTGCGCTCCGGGTCGTCCAGCGCGGGAAACTCCGCCACGCGCGTCAGCGTGTAGAACTTGCCCAGCGCATCCATCTTGTCGTCTTCCACGTAGTTCCACGCAACAAACCAACCCGGCTTGTACGCCGCAATCCGGTCCTCAAGCTGCATGGTGCCAAAGTCATCGCAGATGCTGGGCAGACCGGTGATCAGTGAAAGGTTGCTGCCGGAGATGGAGAGTACCGTGTGGCTGTGGTTGGGTTCTGACTCGACGATCTGCTCCACCTGCTTTGCCGCCGTCTGGAAGCTGTACTCCGGATGCCGGACATAGTGCAGCGTGGCATGCGCCTCATACCCCACGAGGATGACCAGCAGCGGCGCCAACGCATAACCGGCCAGCGGCGAACTATCGGCCGCGTGCAGCGCACCACGTGCCAGCAGCAGCACGAGCGGCACGGCAATCACCAGGTAGTACCGCGGCTGCATGTTGGCGTGGTAAGCCATAAAGGCCATGTAACCACCCGCCCACAACACAAGCGAGGTAAACAGCGGGTCAAGCCACAGACGTGGACGAAAGACAGCAGCCACGACCGTGATCAACGCCAGCGGATACACCAGCGAACCGATCCACATGCCATCACTCAGCGTCTGCCCAATGATGGGAAGGAACGTGCTGCGCGTAATCCCCGTGTAGGTATTGGCGGAGAAGAGGTAGCGGAAGTCCTGCAGATAGCCGTGATGGATGAGTACGGCAAAGTACACCGCCCACAGCACCGCCGTCGTTCCACCCGCAATGGCAAAGACGCGAATGATGCGCCGCAGCCGCCACTCTGATCCACTGCACAGCATGAAGGCGATGGCCGGCAGCAGAAAGATCGCCGTCGTCTTGGTGCCGATCATCAGCGCCACCAGCAGCCCCACGGCCATCGCATACAGTGTGCGCACCAGCGGTGTGCGCGCATAGCGGATGTGATCGGCCGCCATCAGCGAGAGCAACACCATCAGCACCAGCAGCGGCTCCAGGATCGCCATGCGCGTGAACACATACAGGAACGGGCTGGCCGCCAGCAACAGCACGGCTGCAGCGGCAAACAACTGCCGCGATTGCGGTCGTTCCGCTTCCACCGCCGGAATGCGCACTGCGGGGATACGCACAAAAAGCAGATAGCTGCAGATGAGCGCCACTCCAAAAACGCTGACTGCAAGCGCCCGCGCGGCCGTAATGCCAACGCCGGTAAAGCGAAAGAGAACGCCCATCAACAGCGGCCATACAGGCAGTGCAACTGCAGGGTTGAAGTCACCAGGCAGCCGCCACGTACCACGCACATAGTGCCGGATGGCAGCATCGCCATACCAACCTTCATCGGTGTACTTCGCCCAGTCGTTCCATGGCGAGTGGTTCGGAAAATCCGCGCGCAGATGCAGAAAGTGCAGGGCAAAGAAGACGCAGGCAAGCGTCAGCAAACTCCCACACAAGACTTTCTGCATTCGAGTCATAGATTCTGGGTACACCCTTTAAAGGAGGATACCTGCGTGAACAATTTGTTCCATTGTGCTTGATGAATCCGGCTCGTCACAGAGTTGCTTAGACGCAACCTGAGCGTGCCGCGGCTACCTCGAAGACTCACAGTGCCCTTCAATGGAGTGCTGGAACTGCGAGCGTTCCACTTTGTATCCCCTGTTTTATGGCCGATTCATCCACCTGCGGGACTCGTCCGTGTACTTATGCAAGCGGATGAGTGACGGCTTGGGCCGCACCTGTTGCTGATAGATTAGTGCTACACCTCAGTCATCCAACTGGAGACCAAAGCGTTTTGTCCGAGAAGCCTTCAAGGTACTTTGCCCCCGTAGACTTCCGCACGCGGTTCCCTGCACTCGATGGCCTGCGCGCCCTGGCAATCGTTGGTGTTTTTGCAGAACATTATGGTGGCGGCTCGCACGGCGGTCTGGTGCTGAACCTGCTTAACACCGTTCGGACTCGTGGCTGGCTTGGTGTTGATCTCTTCTTTGTGCTTTCCGGTTTTCTTATCACCGGCATTCTGCATGACACGCTGGGCGACAGCGAATATTTTCTGCGCTTCTTCGCACGCCGCAGCCTGCGCATCTTCCCCATCTACTACTTGGTGTTCGCAGTTCTACTGCTGCTGACGCCGTTTTTTCACTACATATGGCGGCCCGGCCACATGCTGTTTCTCGTCTACCTGGGCAACTTCCTGGGTAATTATGACTTCAGCTACTACGCCATCGACTCTGCCCGTAGCCATTGGTTAATCGCGAACATCGGCCACTTCTGGTCTCTGTGCGTGGAAGAACAGTTTTATATGCTGTGGCCCGTCGCGGTGTTTTTCCTGCGTAAGCGTCGCAACATCCTGATTGCAGGCGTAACGTTTTCTGCCCTTGCCATTGCTCTACGCGCAGTGCTCTACGCCATGCAAGGCCCAGAGTCCGAACGTTGGATTGTGCGCACATTGCCCTTCCGTATGGATGCCCTGTTGATTGGCGGCATGCTGGCAATGTTGTTGCGTGGGCAAGATGCAGACCGGATTCAGCGCAGCTGCAAATGGCTCTTCCTGGTGTGCGGCACCATCTCTGCCATCATCCTGTCCCGGGCGTCCTTCGCATGGCTCCTGATTCCCGGCTACACCATCATCGCGCTGGCATTCGCCGGTCTCATTGGCTCCACACTGCGTACAGGCGGACCCGCCTACCGGCTGTTCTACTTCAAGCCGCTCCGCATCCTGGGCAAGTACAGCTACGGCTTTTACATCTACCACGTGCTCTTCCGCTATGTATGGCTCAAGTTCCTGATTGTTGTGGCCGGCAGGGTCCACTCGCTTGCGCTTGCAGGCATCATCGCTCTTGGCACCAACTTCGTGGTGACCTTCCTTGTATCCAAGATCAGCTACGACTTCTACGAGTCGAAGTTCCTGCGGTACAAGAAGCACTTCGAGTACGACTCCGAGATCAAGACGCACCAGCACACATTCGTTACCAAGTAACAAAATCTTCGAGAGCTGTTGCGAACAAGTAAGGCGGCCACCATCCCATGATGGCCGTCGCCTTATTCCTTGCATTCCACTTGCGAATTTTGCGCTCGCTTATTCGTACGACAGCGCGTCGATGGGGTCTTTGCTGGCGGCTTTCAGCGCCGGATACAAAGCACCCAGCGTTGCGCTGACCAGCGCGATCACCACCGCATAGCCTACCCAGACCGGCGTCAGGGAAAAGTCTGTCATGGGGGCTTTCATGTGCAGGATGGCACGCAGGAGGTACGTGATGCCGACTCCGAGCACGATGCCGCAGCACGCCAGCAGAATGCTCTCACGCAAAACGATGCTGACAATGTAACCGCGAGAAGCTCCCAGCGATTTCAGAATGCCAATCTCGCGCGTACGCTCCATCACGGCCGTGTACATGGACTGGAAGATGACCAGGAAGCCAATGACCATGGCAATACCGATCACGATGCGAAGGCCGATGTTGAAGGCCGGCAGCTTCTCCGGCGTCAGCTGGCTCAGGAACTCATCCAGCGTCTGCACATCCCACTGCTGCATGCCGTCCGTCGCGTGAATCTCCTGCTTGACCAACGCCTGCCACTTCGGCGCGTCTTCCGTCTTCACGTAAAAGGTGCTGCAGCGGTTGTCCGTCCCGTTGATCCCGTTGATCGCCGCCAGCGTCAGCATCTTGCGGCCGCCGCGGCCATGCTCCACAATGCCGGAGATGCGGAAGGTCTTACCCAGCACCGGAATACGATCACCCACGTGATAGCCCTTGCCACCTGCAGCAAAAACATCATCGACCAGGACGTCATCATCGCTGGTAAACGGTCCACCTTCTTTGAAGACGAAGGGCCGCAGCGCGTTAAAGCTGTCGTAATTGATGCCGTAGATATTTTCCAGCGTGCCACTTGCCGTAGTCAGCTGGATGTACACGGGCGCTGCCACCTGCACATGGGGCAAGCCTTCCAGTATCTTCT
Source organism: Terriglobus sp. (assembly GCA_026225595.1). Classification (GTDB taxonomy): domain Bacteria; phylum Acidobacteriota; class Terriglobia; order Terriglobales; family Acidobacteriaceae; genus Terriglobus. The sequence continues at coordinate 11,556 of JAMFTB010000187.1, forward strand.
CCGCGCTTGCGGAAGCTGGAGCGCCACTGACGCCGATCAGGTTTGACGCTGTGCCGGGCTTTGCGATGACGTCGCCGCCGATGCCGCTGGTCCTCGTCTTCTGCCCGTTCAGCTGTCCCAGCATGATGGCAGCGATGGACAGGATCATGATGACTTCAATGCCCACGGCCAATGCCGAGATCAAAGAGCGCAGCGGACGATGCGTAAGGTTCCCAACTACCAGCTTGTTCATAGCACTCTCAATTGTACGTGGAACGAAAGCGCGGACTGCTGACTGGCAGCGGCAGGTTTCCCTGGCGCGAACGCGCCGCGGGAACCACGAAGCTGCCTATGATTGGTGCGATTTTGGTACTGATATAAGCCGCTGAAATGACCGAAATTGTAAATATGGTCGCTGCATACACGGTGGTTCTAAGGTAGCCCTCTGGCGCCTGGAGGGAGAAGTACACGATATACAGAACGGCCCAGATATTCTGTTTGAGCGAGCCAGCTACCCAGTCACACACGTAGAACGCTAAAAGAAACATTCCGCATGCAACCACCGTAATTCCCAGCCAGCCACCATCATGGTAAGCCTCAGAAAACGGGGAGAACGAAATCCCCGTCGTAAGGTCTTCTTCTCCCAGCATGCCAATCTGATGGGCATAGTAGTTTCCCCACCTCAGGATTGGCTTATCCGGCACCAGAAATGTGGGAATGACATTGTAGAAATACGACAGGATCGGATACATGCTTCCAGGACGCCCGTTATCGGTGTAATAGATCAGCGCATCATCAATGGGAAACATCGTCAGGCGATCCATCAGCCCTTGGCCTTTGTCAAACCAGTGGTATCCGAGTCCTGCAGTGTATTCGCTCTGCCTTTCATAAAGTTCTCTAGTCTCCTGTGGATGCTCCAGGAGATAGATCATTTTCTCATTCACGGCAGGGTCATCTCGATAGAGACGACCGACCTGCGAATAAGGCGAGAGGAAGGTTATAGCGAGGAGAGTCGCGGCCATAACGAAGATCAGTTTGCGCGCGGACACAATGACTCCTGCCGCTATCGCTGCCACAATCCATGCAAAGGAAGGCCCGAAGATGCCCTGCTTCGAGAAGCCGTGCAGGCCACCAAATGTCGCGAAAGCCCATGCCAACAAGGATGTAACGTTGAACGTCTTCCTGCCCCCTGTCGAACGCGCTCTTGCGTAGACCGGCAGCATGACCGCAAGAAATGAAAAAGCCGCATTGAACTGGCTGAACGTGCCCTGCAAGCTGTCCGAAAGAAAAAGCGGTGTAATTGCGGAGATGATGAGGCAGCCAATGCCAATCTGCAATACGATTGCATCCACTTTTACATCAGCCAACAGGCTCTTCCGAGGGCGAATTGCGGTGTTCAGGGTGGCCGCCAGGTACAAGGCGCAGCTGCCTACAAAATAGACAGCCATCGACAAAGTGGGGGCAAGCAAATTGGTCTGAAGCGGCTCACCCAGCACCGCCTTCGCAACGTTTCCCAGGCCGACCGTGATCACGACCGTGAAGAAGATGTAGCTGCCACTGGGATACTGCAGACCGCCGGCCTTGTTGAAGGCAAGGGCTCCTACATACAGGAAAGCCCCCCCAAGGAGGGCCAACAGCAAATCACTGCCTTCCAGAACTTCCACTGCTACGAGCACGCCGACAAACGAGGTCACCCACGAAATTGGCACACGCTCTGGAAAGCTGATCTTCATGCTTGGAGACAGTGTATCTCCATCCACCGCATCGCCAGCCCAGGTCCGATCTGACCGGTCATGAAGTACCCCTTAGCCTAGGAGCCTTGTACGACGATTGCGTTTACAGGCACATTCGAAGGCCGCTGAGCGGTGTCCGCGCCGGTCTTCTCCGGCAATGGAATACGCACACCGGCTTCGTTCACCTCGTTTGACTCCACAGAAAAGTGCGTCAGATTTGCAATGCCGAACGACGTCGTAATGGCCACGTCCGCTGCATCGCGCCCGGCAGCCATCAGCAGGCGGCCCAGCCGCGGTTCGTGGTGGCGGGCGTCCATATCCCACCAGCGGCCGTCGAGCCAAACCTGGTACCACGCAGAAAAGTCGCCTGCCCCGCCAAACGGCACGCGAATGTCACCCAGATACCCTGTGACGTACCGCGCAGGAATGTTCAGAGCACGGCTCAGCGTGACGGCCAGGTGCTGAAAGTCGCGGCAAACGCCCTCTCGCTCCGTGTACACATCCATTGCAGTTTTGGTGGGGCGCGCCTTTGCGTAGTCAAACCGCACCTTGTTGTGAACCCAATCCCGAATTGCCAGGGCGCGATGGCCGCCCGGCGGGTAGGTTCCGAACAGGTCCTGCGCGATAGCGCCAAAGCGATCGACCTCGCAATAGCGGCTGGCCAGCAGAAACTGCAGAACGTCTGCCGGCAAATGTTCAATGGGAGACTGGATGGCCCCAAAGGGCTGCAAGTCCTGCTGGTCCGGAACCTCAACCAGGTTGCGTCCACACAGGCGCAGAGCACCTGCCGGCGCGTTAAACCGGGCGCAACGATTGCCAAAGCTGTCGTTATAACTCTCCGGCAGAATGGTGGTGCTGCTGGTGCTGTCAATGTGTTCCACCACCAGGTCGTCACTGGAACGCAACGACGTATCCAGCGACGGATGCAGGTGCAGTAGCGCCACCATGGGCGTGTCACCGGGCAGGTGAAACTGAATGTCAAACTCGTTTTGAATCAACATAAAAGACCGTTCTATGTACGATGCCGACTGCACTGCCGCCGTTGTCGCAAGCGGCCCTGCTAATAGGCGCGCGATGTACCTTCGTCCTGTCGTTCGATCACCGGCATCCCCTGCTCCACCATGTGGTTCCGCAGATTTCCGGTGCCCTGCAGACGCTTCCGCATGCCCTTTGAGAGTCGCCGCCCGCGATCGATGCACGGCCGCTCCACGAGGTAGAACAGGGCTGTTGCGCCAAGGAAACTGAGCAGAAAAGTTATCGGCACCACAAAGTACCAGACCTCTGCATGGATGCGGTGCGCAACCTTCTCCGTCGCGTCCAGAAACAGCACGTGGACCAGGTACATGGCATAGCTGCGCTTCCCCAGCAGCACGATCGCCGGGTGTGCGAAAAGGCGGCTAAGCCACGAGGTGTTCAGCACGAGCGCCGCCGTCAGCAGCGTCGCACAGGCCGAGAAAATCAGAATAAGGTGCGTATTCAGGCTGAGAAGTTCGAACGACGCAACCAGGGTAATCAAGGCAGCCGTGGCAGGGATTTTTGTAAGCGGCCCCTGCAGAGGATTCGGGCATTGCTTGTCCAGCAGGATGGCCAGCAGCGCGCCCAGAAACAGTCCGCCGTAGGAGCGGCTGGCTTGAGGCGGCAGCAGCAGCAGAGCCGCACCTATCGCCACAACGATGCCCAGATTCCTGCCCCGCAGCGGGTACAGCAAAAGCAGAAGCAACGGCCACACCATGTAGAACTTCTCTTCATAACCCAGGCTCCACGTATGCCCAAAAATCGTGCCGTAGGTGGATGGACGGAATTCCTGCGTGAAGCTGATCAGGTAGGGCAGGGCATGCTTGTAATCCTGCCAGCGCTTGCTGTCATGCAAGACAAACAGAATAGGGATGTAACTGAAGAGAACAACGAAATAGACGGGCAGAATGCGGAAGATGCGGCGGGTGTAGAAGCCCTTCAGCGTGACATTGCCGTACGTCTCTCGCTCGCGCAGCAGCAGCGTGGTGATCAGAAATCCGCTGAGGACGAAGAAAATATCCACGCCCACCCACGTGGGAATGCCGGGCGGAACACGCACATGCGTGTGATTGAAGATCACCATCAGCACGCAGAAGGCGCGCAGGCCATCGAGCGCGGGAAAATACGAGGTCGACCAATACCGGCTTAACTTCGCAGCAGCAACCTCTTGCGCCTGAGCAGCCATGGAGTCGTCCCTTTATATGTTGCGATGTTTCAGGTCTATCACAGCGGCGGGCGATTCACTGGCCAAAGCTCGTCCCGCATCCGGCTCAACGCCAGATGCGGGACGGAACACTAGGCTCCGACGGTTTCTGCGCCCTTGACGCTGGCCTTCAGCGCCTCAGCCTTGTCAGTCTTCTCCCAGGTGAAAGCTTCTCCTGAGCGGCCAAAGTGGCCGTAGGCTGCAGTCTGCTGGAAGCGCGGCTTGCGCAGGTCCAGCGTCTCGATGATGTCTTTCGGGGTCAGCTTGAAGTTCTTGCGCACAGCCTCGGTCAGTTCGTGCCCGGCAACCTTGCCGGTGCCGAAGGTGTCCACCAGAACCGAGACCGGCTCTGCTACGCCGATGGCGTATGCCAGCTGAACCTCAGCACGATCCGCCAGGCCTGCAGCGACAATGTTCTTCGCAATGTAGCGAGCCATGTACGCAGCCGAGCGGTCAACCTTGGTCGCATCCTTGCCGCTGAATGCGCCGCCACCGTGACGGCCCATGCCACCGTAGGTGTCCACGATGATCTTGCGGCCGGTCAGACCGGAGTCGCCCATGGGTCCGCCGATGACAAAGCGGCCCGTCGGGTTGATGTGGTACTTCGTGTCCGCATCCAGCAGCTCTGCCGGAATAACAGCCTGGATCACGTGCTCCAGAATCTCAGCGCGCAGCTTCTCGTTGGTCAGCGTGCTCTTCGGATCGCGGTCCGCAAACTCAGCATGCTGCGTGGAGATGACCACTGCATCCACACGGATGGGCTTGTGGTTGGAGTCATACTCCACCGTCACCTGGCTCTTGCCATCGGGACGGAGGTAGCCCATCTTGCCGCTCTTGCGCACTTCCGTGAGCTTTGCGGCCAGCTTGTGCGCCAGCGAGATCGGCGTCGGCATCAGCTCCGGTGTCTCATTGGTGGCATAGCCAAACATCATGCCCTGGTCGCCTGCGCCGCCGGTGTCCACGCCCTGCGCAATGTCAGGCGATTGGCGGTTGATGGTCGAGATGACGCCGCAGGTATCGCAGTCAAAGCCCTTCAGCGCATCGTCGTAACCAATGCCGCGGACGGTCTCGCGGACGATAGTCTGGAAGTCCACATACGCTTTCGTCGTAATCTCGCCGGCGACCACAACCAGACCTGTGCAGGTCAGCGTCTCGCAAGCCACGCGGCTCGTGGGGTCCTGCGCCAGGCAGGCATCCAGGATGGCATCAGAAATCTGGTCGGCAATCTTATCGGGATGGCCTTCGGTGACGGACTCAGACGTAAAGAGAAAACGATCGCGTGTGGACAAAAAACTACTCCTTCAGGGCGCTTGTAAAGCGGACGTATAGATTCGATCTATTTTACCCCGCATGGGATTCAAACGCGGCGTGCGGATTACTTCCCTTAGTCGTCATCCTGAGCGCAGCGAAGGATCCCGACGCGTTTCCGGCGCCAAAATCGTTGGCGCTTTTCGCTGCACAAATGCCGAGGCAGAAAGGCGCCAAATGCTCTGCCATACGAAAGTCCGTTGGGATTCTTCGCTGCGCTCAGAATGACGGGCCGCGAGGGGGGTATTTGCTATGTGAGGAGAGACAGGGTCTAGAAGGCTGCGCGGATCGCCAGAATCTTCTTCTCAGGCAGGTGAACCACGCCGCGATGCACCAGCACCCACAGCACACCGGCTGCCAGCGCCAGCACGGCCACCATCATGCCCAGCACGCCCAGCCATCGCCAGCGGCGGCGCGGACCGTCCGGGGCGCGTCCGCGCCGCACAGCCTCCGCAAACTCAACCCAGTCATCTGGTTTTTGTTCGATTTCAATGCCACTGGCGCGCATGGCTGAGAGGAAATCCTGCATGGTGGCGTCAGTATCCAGGCCACAGAACTGCGCGTACGACCGCACAATTCCGCGGTTGAAGACGCCGCCGGGCAGCTCGCGAAAGCGATCTGCCTCCAGTGCATCCAGATGTCGAACGGAAACGCGTGTGGCAACGCTGATGTCATCCAGCGAAATGCCCCGCCGTTCCCGCTCTACCTTCAGATTCTCTCCAAAACGCATCTCGTCGCTTGCCCGCTCGTGCTTTGTTGGAAGTCGGGGAGTGCTACTCGAGATCCCCGTGGAACCTGTTGCGCGCTTCACAGCAGCCGCCTAAGCGCGGCTGTGTCTAGGCGAATCCTAATACCACACCCCAAAAACACCAAAGAAAACCGAACCCGGGGGATACGGAAAAGAAACGCCACCCCACCCCTTATGACAGCGCCCAGCACAAACGCCACCGGCACGGTATAAGAGTTGGCGTATGCCTCTTCGCCTATCTGCCCTTTTTCGCCAATTTAGCGCGGCTATGTTACTGGCCTGCGTCGCCGCCGTTCTGTTCGGCACAACACACAACGCCGCTGCCCAGGCACGGTGGACCGCCACCAAAGCAAACGAATGGTATGCGCAGCAGCCCTGGCTGGTGGGCGCAAACTACATCCCGTCCGACGCGATCAACCAGTTCGAAATGTTCCAGGCCACCACATGGAACCCCGCCATCAACGACCGCGAGCTGGGTCTGGCTGAAAGCGTGGGCATGAACACGGCGCGTGTCTTTCTGCAGGACCAACTATGGCAGCAGGACCCTGAGGGCTTCAAGAAGCGGCTGGATGAGTTTCTAACCATCGCGGAGAAGCACCACATCCGCCCCATTCTGGTGCTGTTCGATTCCTGCTGGGACCCCAACCCCAAGCTGGGCCCGCAGCATCCGCCCATCCCCGGCGTACACAACTCCGGCTGGGTGCAGAGCCCGGGCATACCGGAACTCACCGATCCCGCCTACGAGCCCAAGCTCGAGGCCTACGTGAAAGCCATCGTCGGAGCGTTTGCCAACGACAAACGCATCCTCGCATGGGACGTGTGGAACGAGCCCGACAATCCGGCATCGCAGTACAAGCAGCCAGACACTAAGGTGGCGCGCGTGAACTACTACCTGCCGAAAGTCTTTGCCTGGGCGCGCAGCGTGCATCCCACGCAGCCGCTGACCAGCGGCCCCTGGGTAGGCGACTGGCATGGCGCAAAGGAATCGGAGACGGTGAAGATTCAGCTGGCAGAGTCAGACATCATCACCTTCCACAACTACGGCTGGCCTGAGGAGTTTGAGGCGCGCATCAAGGAGCTGCAGCCGCTTGGCCGCCCCATCCTGTGTACGGAGTACATGGCGCGCGGCGCAGGCAGCACCTTTGACGGCAACCTGCCTGTGGCAAAGAAGTACAACGTAGCCGCCATCAACTGGGGCCTGGTCGCGGGCAAGACGCAGACATACTTCCCATGGGATTCGTGGCAGAAGCCCTACGTGCTGAGCCAGCCGACAGTCTGGTTCCACGAGGTCTTCAAGAACGATGGCACACCCTATCGCCAGCGCGAAGCCGACATCCTGCGCGAGCAGACCGGCCGCGGGAAATAAGAGCAGTACGCAGCGACCGCAACGGTCTTCGCAGCGATCGCGGCGGGAATCGTTGCGATCGCTGCGTACTTGCTTTTGCAAGACTCCCACACGTAGCACGGTGTAACCTTGACAGTGACGAATTCATAACCCTTTCGAAGGATCATTCAACACATGTCTACTGCCGTTCTCGCACCCGAAGCCGTTCTGCCCTACAAGGTCGCTGACCTCTCACTCGCGGCGTGGGGCCGCAAGGAAATCGACATCGCCGAGCAGGAGATGCCG
>JAMFTB010000188.1 GCA_026225595.1 Terriglobus sp.
AAGGATCATTCAACACATGTCTACTGCCGTTCTCGCACCCGAAGCCGTTCTGCCCTACAAGGTCGCTGACCTCTCACTCGCGGCGTGGGGCCGCAAGGAAATCGACATCGCCGAGCAGGAGATGCCGGGCCTGATGAGCATCCGCGCGAAGTACGCCGCGGGCAAGCCGCTGGCAGGCGTCCGCATCATGGGTTCGCTGCACATGACCATTCAGACGGCTGTGCTGATTGAAACGCTGAAGGACCTGGGTGCCGATGTGCGCTGGGCCAGCTGCAACATCTTCTCCACACAGGACCACGCAGCCGCTGCCATTGCCGCAACCGGCACGCCCGTCTTCGCATGGAAGGGCGAGACGCTGGAGGAGTACTGGTGGTGCACGTACCAGGCACTCAGCTTCCCCGGCAACCTTGGCCCGCAGATGGTAGTGGACGACGGCGGCGATGTAACCCTGCTCATCCACAAGGGCGTTGAGTTGGAAGATGGCGACCGCAGCTTTGTCGATGCTAAGACCGGCATCAGCGAAGAAGAGGTTGTCATTCAGAAGCTGCTGCTGAAGGTGCTTGCAGAGGATCCGCAGCACTGGCATCGTGTTGCCAAGGAATGGCGCGGCGTCTCCGAAGAGACGACCACCGGCGTGCATCGCCTGTACGACATGATGAAGAAGGGCAAGCTGCTGGTGCCCGCCATCAACGTGAACGACTCCGTCACCAAGAGCAAGTTTGACAACCTGTACGGCTGCCGCGAGTCGCTGGCCGACGGCATCAAGCGCGCAACCGACGTGATGATGGGCGGCAAGATTGCCGTCATCTGCGGCTATGGCGATGTGGGCAAGGGCTCCGCACATTCGCTGCGCGGTATGGGCGCTCGCGTTGTCGTGACCGAGATCGATCCCATCAACGCTCTGCAGGCTGCAATGGAAGGCTTTGAAGTCACAACGCTGGAAGACACGCTGGGCCGCGGCGACATCTACGTGACGTGTACAGGAAATGTAGACATCATCACGCTGGAGCACATGGAGAAGATGAAGGACCAGGCCATCGTCTGCAACATCGGCCACTTCGACAACGAAATCCAGATGGAGCGGCTGAACACCTCAAAGGCTGAGAAGCTTGAGATCAAGCCGCAGGTACACAAGTACACCTTCTCCACCGGCAACCAGATCTTCGTGCTGGCAGAAGGACGTCTCGTGAACCTGGGTTGCGCAACCGGCCATCCTTCATTCGTGATGTCGAACAGCTTCAGCAACCAGACACTGGCGCAGCTCGACCTGTGGGCAAACAAGAACACCTACGCCGTAGGCGTCTACGTACTGCCCAAGAAGCTGGACGAGGAAGTCGCACGCCTGCACCTGGAGAAGATCGGCGTAAAGCTGACCACACTCTCGGAGCGCCAGGCCGACTACATCGGCGTCCCAGTAGAAGGCCCCTACAAGGCAGAAACCTACCGCTACTAGTCCTGCCGGACGGGCCTCCTTCGCGGAGAGCGGGCGTTCACACGCCTTTTACTGCTTCGCGGCTTCAGCCGCTGAGATAGAAACGCAGAGAATCAAGAAACGTGGCTTTAGCCGACCAACGGGAGGGCCACCCGAAGGAGTAAAAAGGCGTGTAAACGCCCGCCCCGCGCGTAGCGGGCCCGTCCGGCAGGACAACGCTTTACAGACTTTATTTAGCCGTGAGCCAGATGCCGTCGGGGTATTTGCCTGTGGGCACGGACTTGGTCATGGTGAAGTCCGTCAGGTCCAGCTTCAGCAGTGTGTTGGTCTTGGGCGATGTGGCCCAGGCTGTCTTGCTGTCCGGGCTCACCACCAGTTCGTTGATGCCGCGCGGCGTTGCAATGGTCTTCACGACCGCCATCGACTTCAGATCATTCAGATCAACCACGGCCACGACCTCCTGGCCATCCATTGCTACCAGCAGATACTTGCCATCGGGCGTCGGCGTAGAGCCGTAGCCAACACCCGGCAGCGTGATGCGCCGCGTAACTTCGTCCGTCTTCGTGTCGATCACCACCAGCTCCGGCTTGGCCTGATCTGAAGTAAAGACCCAGCGGCCATCCACCGAATTGGAGATGCGCTGGATGTTGGTGGAGACCGGGATGATCTTCAGCACTTTGCGCGCGGGCAGATCAATTACAGACACAGTGCCCGAGCCAACGTTCGATGTGTAGAGCTTTTTACCGCCGGGCAGCAGCGTCATCATGTGCGACTGCTCCGCACCGGTGGGCGCGGAGCCGACGATCTTCATCGTCTTTGGATCGATGATGGCGACGGCCTTGTCGATCTCCGTGGTCACCAGCAACATGCCCGTCTTGGGGTCCCACAGGGGCTTATGCGGCCGCACGCCATGCGGAAACTGAATCGTCCCCGTCAGCTTGCCCGTCGCGGTGTCGAACAGGTCAATGTGGTCGCCGTCCGTGCCGGCTCGACCAACGCCAGCGTTGCCGTAGATGGGCACGATGGCCAGCTTACCGTCAGCAGTGGCGGTCACCTCGTGGCCGGCGTCCGTGCCTGCGCCCTCCGCGGTGGATGTGATCTCCGTGAGCGTTGCCGCGTCGTAGACGTGAAACGTCTGGTCGCGCTGAGTGACCATCAGCAGCCGCTGCGCGGGTATAGCTGCGGCACTGGCCATCAGCAGGGGAATCGCAATCAGTTTGGCGGCGGTAGAACGGCAAATGGTTTGCATGGTGGCGAAGTATACGGCACTTAATAGCGAACCTGCAGTCGCATATAGGAATGGCTCAAAATCGCTGTCCTGCCGGACGGGCCCGCTGCGCGCGGTGCGGGCGTTTCACGCCTTTTTACTGCTTTGCGTGGCCTTCCTGTTGGTCAGGATGAAAATTCTCTTGCCGACCAACGGGAGGGCGAGGCGAAGCCAGTAAAAAGGTGCGTGAGCACCCGCGCTCCGCGCAGGAGGCCCGTCCGGCAGGACAGACGCTATAGATGTTTTTGGAAGCGCTACTGGGTTGCAGTGGCCGAGTCGTAATCCGGAATGGTCGTGACCTGCAGCGCGGGCGAGGTGATGATCTGCTCATCCAGCAGCACCATGGTGCGTGCGCTGCCACCCGGATAAGTGACCGCAGCACCGGTGTACAGAGGCACCGTGGTGGTGGAAATGACCGTGCCGTTGCTGACGATATACAGCGTGTAGGTGCCGGTAGGCACATTAATGTAACCGGTGTTCATGCCGAAGGTCACGTTTGTCAGGATTGGATTGACCTTGGCAAGCGTGCTGCCAGTGGGCACCAGATACAGATCCACCGCCCCCACGGACATGGACTCATCCAGGAAGCGCAGGGCAATCTGGCCGGAGGGCGCAGGCATGCTCTGATCCGTCAGCACCTGCGACTGCATCTGCGCGGCAACGTTGCTGATGAGCATGGTGTATTGCTTGCTGTTGGCAAGGGTCGCCCGCGTGGTGGCAAGCACGGTCTTGGTGCCGGCGGTGTCCACCGTCAGCGTATAGGTGCTGGGCGCGATAGGCACGTATGAGGTCACCGTACCAAAGCCCAGGTTGTAGGCCAGCGCGGAGTTCCCTGCGTAGATGTCGATGCCACCAGCATCCGGCGTGGCGTCAACAATCCGCAGCTGTGAGACCGGTGCGACGCTGCTGGTAACAGCCTGGCAGCCCGATAACATTGTGGCGCACAGCAACGACGCCGCTCCGCCGCACAGCGACCGCAGCACGGAGAGAGACAGCGCGCGGAAAACGCGACGCAGGCGGACTTGGGACCGAAGAAAAGCCATGAACGCACTGCCTCTGACGACGAACCCGGAAGGAACGAGGGCAAAGGTATGTCTTCAATGTATCCGAAAGCGAAGGTGGCAGATAGGCCGGAATTACTTCCGGCCCTCCACTTTTGATGCAGTCGAGTTGAAGCTACTTTCCGGGCTGCTTCGCGATGATCATGCTGGAGATGCCGTCATAGGTCTTCTGCGGCAGAATACCCTTGGTGACCAGCTGGTTCTTCGAGGTGTAGGGGCGGCCGTCGATGATGCGCTTGGAGTATGCAGTGCCCACGCCCGGCAGCTTCTGCAACGCATCAGCCGGAGCGGTGTTGATGTCTACCAGCGACGAGACCGACGACTTTGAAGGCATGGAAGGCATCTGTGCTGATGAGCGGACAGGTAGCACGGAGGTGGCAAGGGCAAGGGCAAATACGGGGAGCAGACGGAGCAGCTTCATTCGGGTGTCCTCCTGGATTGGGCGGTGACAAAACTTATAGGGCGTCCCCAACAATAAGCGAATGCAACGGTTTGAGGAATCGTTTTCTTTCAGACATTCGCGCGGACTTTGCCGCAAGCGAACCACAAATAGCCCCGGTGTTAACCACAAAACAACTAACCTTCCGGGCCGCCCCGCCCCATGCGGATTGACACATCCCCGCAACCGCCTTTAGCCTCAAAGATGCAATGAACATTTGCCTGCACCATCACGGTCATCTCCACCACGCGCATGGCGCGGCGGCGGTGTCCGGTGCGGGGGCGTAACAGCAACCCAGCCACACAGGACCCTGAACCAGCCCGCCCGAGCGCAGCTCACCGGCGGGCTTTGTTGTGTGTGCCCACCGGTGAAAACAACTTTGCATCCTGGCAAGACAGCAACGGCAGCACAACCAAGCTCCACCTGAGGACCCAATGGACACCACGAACAATCCGGCAACAGCAACCGCGCCGGTAATCGACTTTGCAAAGATGGACGGCCTCGTCCCCGGCATTGTGCAGGACGCCAAGTCCGGCGAGATGCTGATGCTTGGCTTTCTGAATGAAGAGAGTTACCGCAAGACGCTGGACAGCGGCTTTGTCACCTTCTGGTCGCGCACACGCAGCAAGCTGTGGATGAAGGGCGAGACCAGCGGCAACCGCCTGCGCGTAGTCCACGCCAGCACCGACTGCGACAACGACGCGCTGCTGTTCAAGGTAGAGGTTGAGGGCGACGGCCTGGTGTGCCACGAAGGCACCGTCAGCTGCTTCACAAAAGAGATTGAGGTGACGAAGTAATGAGCAAACTGAAACTCGGCATTCCCAAGGGCTCGCTGCAGGACGCGACCATCGACCTGTTCAAGCGCGCCGGCTGGCAGATTTATCCCTCTGGCCGCTCGTACTTCCCCTCCATCAACGACCCGGAGATTGAGTGCATGCTCGTCCGCGCGCAGGAGATGGCGCGCTACGTCGAAACCGGCTCGCTGGATGCAGGCCTCACCGGCAACGACTGGATTCTTGAAAACCTGTCCGACGTGGAGCGCATCACCTCACTCACCTATTCCAAGCAGTCGCGGCAAAAGGTGAAGTGGGTTCTCTGCGTGCCGGAAGATTCACCCTTCCAGCGGCCGGAAGACCTGCGCGGCAAGGTCATTTCAACCGAACTGGTGGAGTACACCAAGCGCTACTTCGCAGAAAAGAACATCCCCGTAAAGGTGGAGTTCAGCTGGGGCGCAACCGAAGTGAAGCCGCCCATGCTGTGCGACGCCATCGTTGAAGTCACGGAGACCGGCTCGTCGCTGCGCGCGAATCGCCTGCGCATCATTGACCTGCTGATGGAGAGCGAAACTCAGTTCATCGCGAACAAGACTGCATACACCGATCCGTTCAAGAAGCAGAAGATCGACAACCTGGCCCTGATGTTGAACGGCGCCATCAACGCGCTTTCGCAGGTGGGCCTGATGCTGAACGTGCCAAAGGCAAACCTCGAGCAGGTACTCGCGGTTCTGCCCGCGCTATCGTCGCCAACCGTCTCGCATTTGAAGGACGACAAATGGGTCGCGGTGAACACCATCCTCGACGAAGGCGTCGTCCGTGAAGTAATCCCAAAACTAAAGGCAGCAGGCGGCAGCGGCATCGTGGAATACCCACTAAGCAAGGTTGTTTTGTAAGCTCTACCGTCGACTGGTTTTGAAAGGGCACGGCTTTAGCCGTGCCGCAAGCGACAAAAAAATCGGCGGGGCTTTAGCCCCTGACGGATGCTTCAATCGCAAATTGCAAACACATTCAAAGCAAAAGAGGGGGATTTGATG
>JAMFTB010000189.1 GCA_026225595.1 Terriglobus sp.
ACTTCATTATAGGCGTTCACTCGCCCTTTCAAAGCCTCAAGTGACTCTCCGCCGGTCGAGAACACAATTCCAAGCCGGCCAACGGAACACCCGCACGATTCCACAGCGCCTCCACAAGTTAAAAGCACGGAGTGCCTACCCCGCGCGCAGCGGGCCCGTCCGGCAGGACTCAGGCTATTCGCGCTTCAGGGCCCGCCAGCCGATGTCGCGGCGGAACTGCATGCCGCGGAATGAGATGCCGGCCAGTGCGTCATACGCCTTACCCAGCGCGCGCCGCAGATTGTCTGACGCAGCCGTCACGCCCAGCACACGACCGCCCGCCGTCACCGTTTCGCCCTCCGCATTCAACGCCGTGCCGGAGTGAAAGACCTCCACGCCGGCGGGCAGCGTGGCATCGAGTCCGTGGATGACGACGTCCTTCTCCGCGCTTGCGGGATACCCCGCCGACGCAAGGATGACGCAGACGCTTGCGCCCGGCTTCATCTTCACTTGGAGCGCATGCGCCGTGCCGTCGATGGATGCGTCGATCAGGTCCATCACATCCGTCTCCATGCGCAGCAGGATGGCCTGCGTCTCCGGATCGCCCCAGCGCGTGTTGAACTCCAGCACCTTTGGCCCGTCAGCCGTGAGCATGATGCCGCAGAAGAGCACACCTTTGAATGGCGTACCTTCAGCCTTCATGCCGTCGACCGTGGGCTGTGCCACATGCTGCAGCAGCCACGTACGCAACTCATCCGGCAGCAGCGCGTCCGTGGAGTAAGCGCCCATGCCGCCGGTGTTGGGGCCGGTGTCGCCCTCGCCAATGCGTTTGTGATCCTGCGCGGCGGCGATGGCTACAGCGTGCGTGCCGTCGCATAGCGCGAAAAACGAAAGCTCCTCGCCTTCAAGAAACTCTTCGATCACCACGGACCCGTTCATAGGCAACAGCTCTTCTACCGCTCCATCCGCCTCTGCAGGTGTTGTGGCGATGACTACGCCCTTGCCCGCGGCCAGGCCATCTGCTTTCAACACCACCGGCAAGCTGAACCGCGGCAAAGCCTCGCGCGCTGCATCCATCGTGGTCACCGTGACGGAGTGCGCCGTTGGGATGTTGTGACGATTTAGAAAATCCTTGGTGAATGCCTTGCTGCTTTCAAGCTGCGCGGCCGCCTGCGTGGGTCCAAAGGCGCGGATGCCTCGCGCTGCCAGCGCATCCACAATACCAGCGGCCAACGGCACCTCCGGCCCTACGACGACCAGCTGTGGCTGCACCTCATCCACTACCCGCAGCATGTCGGCAACATCGTCTTGTTGGACAGGGATGCAAGTAGCCAGCGCGGCAATGCCCGCATTGCCGGGCGCGCACACCACATCCGTAACACGCTGCGAACGCCGCAGAGCCCAGCACAGTGCATGTTCGCGGCCGCCGCCGCCGATCACCAGAACCTTCAAAATCCAAACCCCTTTTATTAACCCTGCGCGCAGCCGTCGGTATGTCACTCCGCTGGCACTCACGTTCAGGCTAGCACCGCACCTATACTTGAAACTGATGGAGGCAACCGCCACCACGAAGGACGATGACGCACGGGGCATATCCGCGCGCGAGTTGTTGACCTTCTTTGGGCCGGCCTTTGTCGCCTCCGTTGCCTACATTGACCCCGGCAACTTTGCCAGCAACATTGTGGGCGGCGCGCGCTACGGCTACACGCTGCTGTGGGTGCTGCTGTGGTCCAACGCCATGGCCATGCTAGTGCAGTACCTCTCTGCCAAGCTGGGCATTGCTACCGGCCGCACACTGCCGCAGAGCTGCCGCGAACACTTCAGCACACCGGTTGTGTGGCTGCTGTGGGTTGGCGCGGAGATCAGCGCCATTGCCACCGACCTTGCAGAGTTCCTGGGCGCGGCGCTTGGCTTTTACCTGCTGTTTGGTCCCTACTTCGTCGCACACGGCATGAGCCGCACTGGCGTTATGCTACTGGCTGCGCTGGCCACCACAATCTTCGTCTTCCTGCTGCTGGCGTTGAACCAGCGCGGCTTTCGCCACTTTGAAGGCATCATCATTGCGCTGGTCAGCGCCATTGGCTTTTGCTATGCCATTGAAGTTTTTCTGGCGCACCCGGACTGGGGCCAGGCGCTGCACGGCGTGGTGGTTCCAAAGCTAAGCCACCAGACGCTGTACATTGCCGTGGCCATGCTGGGCGCTACGGTTATGCCGCATGTCATCTACCTGCACTCCGCGCTGATGCAGCCGCGCATGACCAGCTTCGTGGACCGCGGCGTGTCTGTGGAGCCGGGCAAATTCATGATCTTCAAGCGGCGCTATCTGCGGCTTGAGAAGCTGGACATCCTCTTTGCGATGAATGGTGCATGGCTCATCAACTCTGCCATGCTGATCATGGCTGCGGCTGCGCTCAGCGGCGTGGGTGAAGACGCCATCAGCAAGCTGGAGAATGCGCACCAGACGCTGGGTCCGCTGCTGGGGCCCATGGCGCAGGTGGCCTTTGCGGTTGCGCTGTTATG
>JAMFTB010000190.1 GCA_026225595.1 Terriglobus sp.
CCTCAACGGGAGCAGGAGCGGCCTCAGCCGCAGGTGCTGCCGCAGGAGCAGCGGGTGCGGCAGCAAACTGTGCCGGAGCAGCAGGTGCCTGAGCGGCGTAAACCACCGGAGCCGGGCCTGCAAACTTCAGCCGCAGGTGCTGTTCGCCGCGCTGCAGGTCAAACTCCGCAATGCCGTTGGTCTTCAAAAACTCCACAAGTTCGCGGAGCTCTACCAGATCATTCTCTTCAATCATCGTTTCTATAGCCCTATAGTTCCAGCCAGCCCTTGTGGACCGGCGTCAGTATCTCGGCACCTGTTTTTGTCACCAGCACAGTATCTTCGATGCGCACACCGAACCGGCCGGGCAGGTATACCCCGGGTTCGATTGTAACCACCATTCCGTCGCGCAGCAGTTCTGTCTGCCCCTTGGCTACCCGCGGAGGTTCATGAATCTCAAGGCCGAGGCCATGCCCGGTGGAGTGTGTGAACCACTTTCCCCAGCCCAAACGGGTCAAAATGGAGCGCGCTGCCTCATCCACATCGCCGCAGCTGGCGCCGTCGCGGACAGCTGCCACCGCGGCATTTTGTGCCGCCAGCACTGCCTCAAATACCTCGCGCTGCTCCGCCCAACGCTTGCGCAGCCGCGGCGGGACTGGCCCACCGCCAAAGCCCAGCGCGAACGTCCGCGTCATGTCGGAACAGTAGCCGTCGAGCACGATGCCAAAATCCAGCGTTACCAGGTCGCCTGCGGCTAAAAGGGCGTCCGTGGCGCGGGCGTGGGGCTGGCTGCTGCGCTCGCCGGCGGCCACAATCGTCTCAAAACTCATGCCATCGGCACCGGCAAGCCGCGCGCGATGCTCCAGCTCAGCGGCCACGTCACGCTCGCGCATGCCCGCGTCAATCCAGCTCAGCATGCCGTCGTACAGGTCGCAGGTCAGCGCGGCTGCGCGGCGCATGCGCGCAGCCTCGGCTGTGTCCTTTACGGCGCGCAGACCGGCCACGGGAGCGTCTACCGGCTGAAAAAATGCCCCTGCAGCGCCTGCGGCTTTGACAGCCTTGCGCATGGCGGCAAGTGAGGCAACGGTGGTGATGGTACGGTCAAATCCGCAGGTGGCTGCACCGCTGGCTGCAGCCCAGGCGCATGCCTCGGCCAGCGCCGATTTGGGAGCAATCCGCACCGTCGCTCCCTGCACCTCCTGCTTTGCCTGCTGCGTGTAGCGACCGTCCGTAAACAGCCGCGCACGGGACTGGGCATGGGGCCTGCGACCGGCCAGCACCACCAGAGCCGCGTTGGAGCCGGTAAAGCCAGTCAGGTAGCGCACATCCGGCAAATTGGTCAGCAGCAGCGCGGGAATACCCGCTGCACGCATCGTTTCCGTCAACCCGGTCAGCCGTCGAGCCATCACGCGATCATACGGCAAATGCAAACGCCCTTTATCATGGTGTATGCCGTCTCTTAGCAACGCACGCAGGCAGCTTACCCGACGACGCTTCCTGGCTGGCGGCGCTGTGACGGTCGCCGCCATGAGCCTGTATGCCGGCGAGATTGAGCGGCATGCGCTGACCACGGTGCGTCGCACCGTTAAGATTGCCAATCTGCCGACGGCCTTCCACGGCTTTCGCATCGTGCAGCTTAGCGACATCCACTTTCGCGCCTACGATGAGCCTTATTTTGTGCAACATGCGGTGAATGCCGTAAACCGTCTGAAACCGGACATGGTCGCCATTACCGGGGACTTCATCACCGCGCATCGTACCCTGCGCTTTGAGAAAAAGACCAACGTGAGCGACGCGACCGCCTGTGCCGAGATTCTGGCGGGGTTGCAAGCGCCGCTGCGTTTCTGCTCACTGGGGAATCACGACGTTGAAGCACAGGACGAGATCATGGTCGTGCTGGCCGCCAACGGCCTGACACCGCTACGGAACGTCCACCAGGCCATTGACCTGCGCGGCGACCGGCTGTGGGTAGCCGGCATTGCCGATGCCTATTTCGATGTACCGAATCTGGCGACGGCGCTGCCACCGCGCAAGGTGGGGGAGCCGGTAGTGCTGTTGGGCCACGAACCTGACTTTGTCGACTATCTGGTGGGGGCTGGTGGGACCGATCTGATGCTGGCCGGCCATACACACGGCGGCCAGGTTCGTATCCCGTTTACGCCCGCGCTTTTTTTGCCCGCACTTGGGGTCAAGTATGTGGAAGGGCTATTCCACCTGGGCAATACGCAACTGTATGTGAACCGGGGCCTGGGCTGCATGCATCTGCCCTTCCGCTTCAACTGCCCACCGGAAGTGACTGTACTGACGCTGCAACCCGCGCCGTAATTCTCGAAAATTGTCATCCTAAGCGAAGCGCAGCGTAGCCGAAGGACATGCATTTCTGCTGACTTGCCGGAGAACTTCATGGCAAACCAACGGAAATGCAGGTCCTTCGACTGCGCGCTTACGCACTCCACTCAGGATGACAATTATTAGGGGTGTCTGCGATTGCTCGCCATGGCACGAAGTGCCTATTGAGCGGCGCGGACGGGCTTCTTTGCCCTGGGCTGCACTTCCACCGGGGCTACGTTGGCTGCAACGCCAGACTGGCGATCCATCCACGAATCCAGCAGGCTTTTCTTAAAGCGCCAGCGATTGCCCAGCTTGAACGCGGGCACAAAACCTTCCGAGGCATAGCGATACAAGGTATCGCTGCTGATGCCGAGGTAACCGGCAGCCTGGCGGATGTCCATGACCTCGCGTAACGTCTCTGCTGCGGCACTTCGCATCTTGCTGATTTCCTGCGGTCAAGTTCGGGAGTCTGGGGTGCAAGTCCTGCCCAGCCCCATACTTGTACCGTGTTTCCCACAGCTTATACAAGAAGATTCGGTGTTCGGCGGCGGGATAATTACTGCCTTTGTCACATAGCGATATATATATTGTGCACTGCGAACTTAGCCTCGCGAATGGCTCACGGCAGGTAATAGAAGGGATTCGGCAGCTTCACATTGTAGCGTGCCATGGGTTCGCCTTGCAAATCACTCCACTGGTCGCCCATGTTCAGGATGAGCGTGTAGCCCTGCTCGGTGATCTTCTTTCGTTCCGCGGCTTTGTAGGCTGAGGTGGAGGCGTAAGTGACCCCGGGCTGCTTCATGGAGAGGTTCTTCCAGTTGCGGTATCCCACTTTTTCCAAATTCCTTACGGTTGCATACCTCTGGGATTCCGGACGGCCCGTGATGAAGAAAACGTCAACACCAAGAGACTGGGCCGCCAGGAATAGACTGTTGGTTGAACCGATCGCCATAGCGGCTTCCGGCGAGACGGTCCAGGCGTCATAGCGGTCGGGGATGTAGCCGAAGTCTTCCCGAACCTCTTCGCAATAGTTGGTGAGGGCGGTTTCGTCGATGTCGAGCACGATGGCGAGTTTTCTGCCGGTTGGCTGGCCTTTGACCTCGTCCTCCATGAGACGTTGCGCGCGATATACCTGCGCATTAAGGTCAGACCAGTAGCAGCCTATGGAAGTGGTGCATTCTGCGTAGTCGCGCAGGCGATATCGCTCGACGCCAAAGTTTGGCACCGGTTCGGACGACGGCAGCATAAGGGAGGAACCCTCATTCTGCCCCTGTGTCTTCTCGATCTCGCTGATGGACGGATGTTTTGCGGGAGTTACTCCCCCGCAAAATGGCGGTCCGGGTTTTCCGAGACCGTTGCCATGGCTTCCAATGCCTGCGCCGCCGGTTTGGGCTGTTGCCATCGGCAGCAACGCCACCGAAAGCGCAAGCGTGAGAAGGCGCTTCATTCCGTGTCTGCTCCGCTGTAGAGCGCCTCGATTTCGCCGGTGTACTTTGCTGCCACGATGCGGCGCTTCAGCTTCAGGCTGGGTGTCATCTCGCCGCTCTCGACCGTCCACTCTTCCGGCACCAGGCGGAAGCGCTTGACCTTTTCCCATGGCGACGCCTCTTTATTGACTCGGTCGAATTCCTGCTGATAGCGCGCAACGACCTTCGGATCGCGGATGAGCGCAGCGCGGTCCGCCGTGGCGATGCCCTGCCCCTTTGCCCAATCTTCCAGCACCGCAAAATTAGGCGAAACGATTGCCGTGATGTACTTGCGTTTGTCGCCCTGCAGCGCTGCAAAACCAATCAGCGACGACACCTTCAGCTTGTTCTCAATGGGCTGCGGCGCGATGAACTTGCCTGCAACCGTCTTGATCAGTTCGCGCTTGCGGTCGGTGATGTAGAGGAAGCCCTCGTCGTCGACCTTGCCAACGTCGCCGGTCTTGAACCAGTCGCCGTCAAAGACGTCTGCCGTTGCTTCGGGCTTGTTCCAGTAGCCGGGGAAGATGCTGGGGCCGCGGACTTCGAGCTCGCCATCCTCTGCAAAGCGCACTTCGATGTTCGTCAGTTGGGGGCCAATGGTGCCCAGCTTGTTGCGCCCCGGCAGATTCACCGCGATGACCGGCGAGGTTTCCGTGAGGCCGTAGCCCTCAAAGATGGGGATGCCTGCGTCTGCAAACCAGCGGGCGAGGTCGATACCCAGCGGCGCGCCGCCTGCGACGAAGACCTTGACACGGCCGCCGAAGGCCTCTGCCAGCTTGCTGTAGACGAGCTTGTTTGCCAGCTTCCACGCCAGTGACGAGGGCTGGCCGTTGGCCTGCGCCACCTTATCGCGATGCTTGCCGCCGGTCTTGATGGCCCACTGGAAAATCTTCGCCTTGAGGCCACCGGCCTTTAATGCCTTGCCCTCAGCAGACTGGCGTACACGCTCATAGACGCGCGGCACGGCGACGAAGATGGTGGGCTTGACCACGGCCATGGCGGGTAGCACACGCTCTGCACGGCCTACGTAGGCCAGCGTTACGTTTTCTGCGTAGAACAGGTAGTCGATGTGCCGCGCGGTGACGTGCGACAGCGGGAGGAACGACACCATCAGATCCTCATGCCCGAAGCGGAAGAGGTCTGTGGTGGCGGTGAGGTTGCTGGCGATGTTGCCGTGCGTCAGCATGACGCCCTTGGCGTCGCCGGTGGTGCCGCTGGTGTAGATGATGGTCGCGATGTCTTCCGGCTGGACCGACGCAATCTGCGCAGTAAAGTCGGCGTCACGTGCGTCTGTTTCGTCACCCGCGACGATGCCGGCAAAAGGAATACCAATGCCGCCAGCCTCGTGATCCATCACGACGATGGTCTCGATCACACCGGTCTTTTGCACCTTTGCAGCAAGCTCAGCGTTTGAGACGAAGGCGATGCGTGCGCCGCTGTCTTTCATCTGCGCGGCGGTCTGGTCCGGCGTCAGCGTGGGGAACATGGGCACGTCGACCGCGCCCATTGCCAGGCAGGCGAAGTCGACAACGGCCCATTCCCAGCGGTTCTCTGCGATAAGGACCACGCGGTCACCCTTGGAGACACCATGTTGCTGCAACCACGCTGCAAGCCTCCGTGTGCGCCAGTAGAGCGCATTGCAGGAGACAGGCTGCCACTGGTCGCCGGCCTGGGTGAGGATGGCGCGCTCGCCACCGCGTGAGGTGGCATTCAAGAAGACATCGTTCAACGTACGAAGCTGCATGGACTCCCCGCATGGACCGGTGTGACGGCCCATCGCACATGCTACATGCAGTGCGTTAGAACCGCGAGAAGGGGACGTTGTTGCCTGGGAGCCTGGAAGGCGAACGAGGATAAAAATAAAAGCAGAACGCGAAGGTCGCTAAGGTTGCGCGAAGGTCGCGAAGGGTTTTGTGCAACCTATGATGCCCGGCTGATTGAACCCTCGCGTATCGACCTTCGCGGCCTTGGCGTAACCTTCGCGTCCTTAGCGTTCTGCTTTTTGTCTTACTTTCCTGCTTAGGCCTGTGGCAGAGGCACCATGCGTACGAACCTGCTGCTGGCGTTGGACCAGTCTGCAAGCAGCTTCCATGCCAGTGAGCTTTCGCTGCGGGCTGCGTGTTCTTTCACCAGAGACTTAAGCGCTGCCTGCGTCTCCGCGTCCACTTCGCTGTAGCTTGAGGCGGCGAGGAACTCCGTGTGGTAACGCGTTTCGGAGAGCACCGTGCCACCCTCGTCATAAATCCACGCCGAGCCGCCGGTCATGCCTGCGCCGAAGTTGAGGCCAATGGGTCCAAGAACAACGGCGGTGCCGCCGGTCATGTACTCGCAGCCGTGGTCGCCAATGCCCTCCACAACAGCGGTTGCGCCAGAGTTACGGACGGCAAAGCGCTCGCCCGCGCGCCCTGCAGCAAACAGCTTGCCCGCCGTTGCTCCGTAGAGTGCGACGTTGCCCAGGATGACGTGTTCGCCGCTGTTCCCCTTTGCAAGTCCGCGCGCGCGCAGCACCAGTTCACCGCCGCTCAGGCCCTTGCCCACGAAGTCATTCGCCTGGCCGGTCAGCTCCAGGTGCATGCCCTCGACAGCGAAAGCTCCAAAGCTCTGACCTGCGGTTCCCTGCATCTTCAGCGTGACGGAGGGTGTTGCCATGGGCGACTCTGCCTTGGCACGCAGCACGGCAATTTCGCCCGCGATGCGCGCGCCCACGGCGCGGTCTGCGTTGGCAATGGGGCCGGATGCCTCGAAGGCCTCGCCGCGTGCGACCGCAGCCAGCGCAGGCTCAACCCACTGCTCATCCATTGCCGGACGCGACTCCGGACGGTCATTGCGGACACCGGCCCACTTGCGCGGACCATCGCCCACCTGCGCCAGCATCGGCGACAGGTCCAGGCCGCCGTCGGCGCGCACCTGCTCCAGCAGATCGACGCGGCCAATGGCCTCTTCGATAGAAGCAAAGCCGTAACGTGCCAGCAGACCCTGCAGGTCGCCCGTGAGTTGCTGGAAGAAGCGCACCACATGCTCCGGCTTGCCGCGGAACTTGGCGCGCAGCTCCGGCTTTTGCGTCGCAATGCCTGTGGGGCAGGTGTTCAGGTGGCACTGCCGCGCCATGTCGCAGCCCAGGACGACGAGGACAGCGGTGCCGAAGGCAAACTCATCTGCACCCAGCAGCGCTGCAATCAGCACATCGCGCGCGGTGGACAGGCCACCATCGGTGCGCAGACGCACGCGGCCGCGCATGCCGTTGGCCATCAGCGTCTGCTGCGCTTCGGCAAGGCCCAGCTCCCACGGATTGCCCGCGTACTTGATGCTGGACAATGCAGCCGCGCCGGTGCCGCCGGTGTTGCCGGCGATGACGACGTAGTCCGCATAAGCCTTCGCCACGCCCGCGGCAACCGTGCCCACGCCGCAGCTTGAGACCAGCTTGACGCCAACGGCGGCACGGCGGTTGACGCGCTTCAGGTCGTGGATCAGCTCTGCGAGATCTTCAATGGAGTAGATGTCATGGTGCGGCGGAGGCGAGATGAGCGGCACACCCGGCTGCGCATGACGCAGACGCGCGATGAGGCCCGTGACCTTGTGGCCGGGCAACTGGCCACCCTCGCCGGGCTTTGCGCCCTGCGCCACCTTGATCTCAATCTCTTCTGCGTGCGCGAGGTATTCCGCGGTGACGCCGAAGCGTCCGCTGGCTACCTGCTTGATCTTGTTGTTCAGGTGGCTATGAACTGCAGGAGCTTCCACGATGGGCTCGGCCACGGCAACGCCGCCTGCTGGCGCGGGCTTGTTCACGAACGATGCTGCGTCGCCGGGCTGCGGCACGCGGCGGTTGCCGGGATGCGGACGGTAGACGTCCGAATCCTCGCCGCCTTCGCCGGTGTTGCTCTTGCCGCCCAGCGTGTTCATGGCGATGGTGATGGTGGTGTGCGCCTCTGGGCTCAACGAACCGAGCGACATGGCACTGGCGATGAAGCGCTTGTACATCGACTCCGGCGCTTCCACCTTTGCGATGTCGATTTCATCGCCTGCAGGACGAATCTCCAGCAGCTCACGCAGCAGCGTGGGCGAATCTTTGGTGGTAACGGTGGAGGTGTAGATCTGGAATGCCTTCGACGCATCCTCAGGCATGGGCACGTTGCGTGCGCTGCCCACGACGGACTGCAGCGCCTTCACGTGCGACGGTGCCCACGCATGCGGCTCGCTGACGTCAGCGCGGCGGAACTTTACCCAGCCATAGTCGGGCAGGTCAACCTTCGCCTGCAGCTCTGCACTTACGGGCGCGCCCCACAGCTGGCGAATGCCGTGTTCAATCTGCTCAAAGCCTGCGCCGCCAATGGGCGCGGGTGTGTTGGGGAAGCAACGGTCCACAACTTTCTTTGAGAGGCCGAGGATGTCAAACGGGTACGCACCGCGGTAGCTGTCCACCACGGAGACGCCCATCTTCGACATGATCTTCGCTAGGCCCGCGTCGAAGGCCTTCAGCATCTTGGTCTCAGGCACCTTCTGGTCGCCGTCTGGGCCTGCAGTGATACGTGCCGTATCCAGCGCCAGCCACGGACAGACCGCTCCCGCGCCATAGCCGATGAGTACCGCGGCATGATGCACGTCGCGCACATCGCCCGCCTCAACCGCAATTCCAGTTGCAGTACGCAGGCCAGCCTTTACCAGCGCGTGATGCACCACGCTGACCGCCATCGCCATGGGGATGGGCAGGTTCTCTGCGTCTGCAAAGCGGTCGCTCAGCAGCAGGATTTCGACGCCGTTCTTAACCAATTCAACCGCGTTGGTACAGAGCGCTTCAATGCCTGTTTCAAGCGAAAACTCTGCGTTAAAGACGCACTTGAGCTCGCGCAGGCGCAGCGTGTCGCTGTGCGGATACTTGCCCTGCCGCAACGATTCCAGCTTGCCGATGGAGAGAAACGGCGACACCAGCGACAGGCCCGGCAATGCAGCCTGCTTGTTCAACATGTGCGACCACGGACCGAGTCGCGTGTGCAGCGAGACGACGATGGCCTCACGCAACGGATCAATGGCCGGATTCGTAACCTGCGCGAAACGCTGGCGGAAGTATCCGTAGACGGGGCGCGGAGCTTTGGCCAGGTAGGCGAGCGGTGTGTCGTCGCCCATGGACCACACAGCGTCCTTGCCCTCTGTCGCCATGGGCTTCAGCACCATGTTCACGTCTTCTTTGGTGTAGCCGAAGTTGCGCTGTGCGCGCTCTACCGCTGCGGCGTCTGTGGGCTGCAGGTCAACCCACTCCGCGCTGATGGTGGTGTCGTCCAGCAGCTTCGCGTAGGTGCCGTCGGCATCGAAGAGCGCAAGCAGGTCGTCGTTCTCGTAGATTTTCTTCGCCTCAAGATCGACGACCAGCATCTGCCCCGGGCCAAGACGGCCGGAATGTGCAACCGTGTCGGGATCAAGATCAACCAGGCCTGCCTCAGAACCGGCAACCACAAGGCCGTCCGTGGTGATGGCGAAGCGGCTGGGGCGCAGACCATTGCGGTCCAGCGCGGCGCCCACGTAGCGGCCATCTGTAAAGGCCAGCGCGGCGGGGCCGTCCCACGGCTCCATGGTGTCCATGTGGTACTTCAGAAAATTTGAAGGGCGGCCCGCTACGGCAGGCGGCAGCAGAACGCGGATGGCCTCAGCAACGGTGCGACCGTTGTGGCGGAGGAGTTCGACGGTTTCATCCAGCGAGGTGGAGTCCGTGCCGTCTGCAGTCAGGATGGGCTGGCACTCGGCAGGCAGCGTTGCGTAACGCGCTTCCATGCGGGCGCGGTTGCCCCACACCGTGTTGATCTCACCGTTGTGCGCCAGCGCGCGACCGGGCTGCGCGCGGTGCCATGCAGGCGTGGTGTTGGTGGCGTAGCGCTGATGAAAGAGCGCGAAGGTCGTGACGTACGCGGGGTCTGCAAGGTCAGGGTAAAACTCCGGCAGCAGCTTGCCGATGCACATGGACTTGTAGACGATGGTCTGCGATGACAGCGACGCAACATAGCCGGTGGTCTCGCCTGCTTCAAAGCGGCGCTCAAAGGCCTTGCGCGCCAGGTACAGGCGACGCTCAAGCCCTTCGGCCTCGCCGGTGATCAACACGTGGCGAATCTGCGGCATGGTGCTCAGCGCAATCTCGCCGAGGACCTCGGGCCGTACCGGCACGTCGCGCCAACACAGCACCGTCAGCCCCTGCTCGCGTAGACACTCGTCCAGCACGGCGCACGTCGGCGCATCGCTTTCCGGAACAAACACCACGCCTACCGCCAGCGGCTGCGTCTCTTCCAGCGTGACGCATGCTTCGCGCAGCAGCAGCTGGCGCGGCACGGCAGTCATAATGCCCACGCCGTCAGAACTTTTGCCGTCAGCAGCCACGGCGCCGCGATGGGCCAGCCGGGCCAGCGCTGTCAGCGCGTCCGTAAGGACTTTATGCGAGGCGATGTTGTTGGAATCTGCAACGAAACCCACGCCGCAGGAATCGCGATCAAAACGCGGGTCGACAAGGGAGCGCACAGGGCTGCTGGCGCTCAAAACCTCAGATCGAGAAGAAGAAACACACGTGTCCATAGCTCATTTTACTGCGGTCCACCAGACCTCAGGGGCCAGCGGCGCAGACTTTCTGTAAAGGTGCCTAACTAATCGGGGCCCAATCGGGGAGGACTATTTGACGGAGGGCTGTGTATATTTATACAAGATAATGTATGAATATGCATCGCGGCGATTGCGCGAGCATCTCATACGTCTGGCGAAATCGCCACGCATTTCTGCACGTTGGCCCGGCAGGCCGCACGCAGACCTCGCTTCCGCCCCCACCACAGGTTCACGGCAAGCTAACGCGTAGGTTCTATTTTGCCTTTGGAGTAGTAAAGACGCAATGAAGCAGCAACGACATACCGTGATCCGCGAACTTCTGGTCACCACCAGCGTCCTCTCGCAGGATGAGCTGCGTCGCAAACTGGCCAAGCGCGGATTTACGGTGACGCAGGCCACGCTTTCGCGCGATATTCACGAGCTTCGTGTTTATAAGGGACCGAATGGTTATGCGCTTCCCGGCGGCGTGGAAGAAGAAGACAGTGATATGCCCGGCATCCGGGAGACGCTGGCGAACTTCGGGCTTGAGGTGAAACAGGCGCAGAATCTACTGGTGGTGATCACCACCACCGGGTCAGCCCAGCCGGTTGCAGCAACGCTGGATTATGAAGACTGGCCGGAGGTGATGGGCACCATCGCCGGCGACGATACGGTGCTGGTGATCTGCGCCGATGCCAAGCAGGCCGCGACGCTGAAGTCGCGGATGGAAGAGTTGATTGGATGAGCACAACATTTGCAACAGAACCCGACCTGGCACTGAGCCACATGCCGCGACCCACGGTGCGCACCGCTGTGGCCGGCGTTACCGGCTATGCTGGCGCGGAGCTTGCACGCCTGCTGCTGAATCACCCTCGCCTTGGCTCCACGCCGCCGCTGTTTCTGGGCCGGATGGGCGCAGAGGCTGACGGCACCACGATCTTTGATCTGCACCCGCAGTTCGCACGCAATGACGGAAAGCCCGCACCGGCCGTAGTTCCCTTCACATGGGAGACGCTGCGCGAGAGCGGTACGGAGATTCTGTTTCTGGCTACGCCGCATGAGCAGTCGCGCGAGTGGGCTCCGCTGGCCATTGAGGCAGGCATGCGCGTCATCGATCTCTCCGGCGCGTGGCGTCTGCATGACGCTGCGAACGCTGCGGTCTACAAGCTGCATGATGCTGATCCGACGCTGGCTGCAAAGCTGCAGGAAGAGGCTGTGTTCGGTTGCCCGGAGCTGCATCGCGATGAGATTGCAACGGCTCGCCTGGTAGCCAATCCCGGCTGCTACTCCACCAGCATCATCCTGGCGCTGTCGCCGCTGGTGCGCGCTGGATTGGTCGACGTAGACCACGGCATCATCTGCGATTCGAAGAGCGGCGTAAGCGGCGCGGGTAAGGCGCCCGTTGCGAAGACGCACTTTATGTATGCGGCGGACAATCTGTCGGCCTACGCAGTCTTCGGGCATCGCCACACCGGCGAACTGCTGGAACAGCTGTGCCTGACCACGGACCAGATTCAATTCACGCCGCACCTGCTGCCCATTCCGCGCGGCATTCTTTCCACCATCTACCTGCGCCTGCGTGAGCCTATGACAGCCGCAGCCGTGGAACAGACGTTGCGCAACTTCTACGCACGCAGCCCCATGGCGCGAGTGCATAGCGCAGGCAGTTTGCCGCAGATTCAACATGTGGTGCGCACCAGCTACTGCGACATTGGCTTTGAGCTCGCGCCGGATGGCAAACGGCTTGTGATGGTCAGCTGCCTGGACAATCTATTGAAAGGTGCGGCCAGCCAGGCCGTGCAGAACATGAACGTGATGTGTGGATGGAAGGAAGCTGAGGGGCTGCTGTGAAGTACGTTGTGAAGCTTGGAGGAGCCGCGCTAGAGAAGCCGGAATTGCTGCATGCGATTGGCAAGGCCATCACGGATCTGGTTGCGGACAGCAACCAGGTAGCCATTGTGCATGGCGGCGGTGTGCAGCTGACCAGAACGCTGCAACAGATGGGTAAGAAGAGTGAGTTCATCAGCGGCCTGCGTGTAACCGACGCGGAGACGCGCGACGCTGCGCTGATGGTGCTTGCGGGTCGCGTGAATAAATCGCTGGTGGCGTCGCTGGGCCAGCAGGGACAGGCTGCCGTGGGTATCTGCGGTGGTGACGGCCACGTGTTTCGCGCGCGCAAGAAGAAGACCACGCCGGACCTTGGCTTTGTGGGCGAGATTGCAGCGACCGATGTTCGCTGGCTGGATGCCATCTGGAAGATGGGTGCCGTGCCGGTCATCAGTTCCATGGCGCTGGGTTTTGACGGCGAGTACTACAACATCAATGCAGACGAGATGGCCAGTGCAACCGCAGCCGCCGTTAAGGCAGATGCGCTCGTCTTTCTGACCGACGTACCCGGAGTGAAGGGTGCGGATGGGCAGGTGATGCGCTGGCTATCGCTGAAGGAAATTCCGCAGCTGGAGAAGTCAGCCGTCATCAGCGGCGGCATGCTGCCCAAGCTGAACGCCTGCCGCAGCGCTCTACTAGCCGGCGTCAAGCGCGTGCGAATTCTGCCTGCAGAGGCTGCGGGTGTTCTGCCGGACCTGATCAACTCGCGCGTGAACGACGGCACGGAGGTGATGGTGGCATGACGAACACAGGCACCATCACCAGCAACAACTCACATCTCAACGGAGAGGCACCCATGAACGTAATCGCAACCCAGGCCGCGGAAAAGAAATTGCTGCTGCAGACCTATGATCGCTACCCGATCCTGCTGACGCGCGGCGAAGGCGTGCACCTGTTTGACGATGCGGGCAACCAGTACCTTGACCTGCTCAGCGGCATCGGCGTCTCCGCACTTGGCTATGGACATCCGGCCATTACCAAGGCCATCACCGCGCAGGCGGCGACGCTGCTGCACACGTCTAACCTCTTCTATCACGATGGCACCGCAACGCTGGCCGTGAAGCTGACCGAAGCCACCGGTATGGACCGCGTCTTCTTCTGCAACAGCGGAACCGAAGCGTGGGAGGCCGCGCTGAAGCTGGCTCGCGCACATGCAGGTCTGCTGCGCGGCGAAGGCAAGCGCATTGGCACACGCTTCATCGCCATGGAGCACTCCTTCCACGGCCGCACCATGGGCGCTGTTGCAACCACGCACAAGGAGAAATATCGCGAGCCCTTTGCGCCGGTGATGCCGGACGTGATCTTTGTGCCCTTCAATGACGCCGCCGCTCTGCGCGCTGCGTTTGACGAAGAGGTCTGCGCCATCTGCCTGGAGCCGTTGCAGGGCGAGGGCGGTATTCATCCCGTATCGCAGGAGTTCTTTGAGACCGCACGCAATCTGTGTGACGCCAGCGGCGCTCTACTGATGGCCGATGAGATTCAGAGCGGCATGGGCCGCACCGGCACCTGGTGCATGTACCAGCATTACGGCATCCAACCGGATGTGACCACGCTGGCCAAGCCGCTTGCAGGTGGCATCCCCATGGGCGCCATGCTGTGCACGGAAGAGGCGGCGCGTGCCATCACACCAGGCATGCACGGCACCACGTTTGGTGGTGGTCCGCTTGCGTGTGCGGTTGCCAACGCTGTGATTGACGAGATCAAGGACGCCAACCTGCTGGCACACGTCAGCGATGTTGGCGGCTACTTCATGGACCAGTTGCGCGATCTGGCGAAGCACTTCCCCTCTATCGCAGAGGTGCGTGGAGCCGGTTTTATGATTGGCATGGAGATGCACTCCGCCGATGTTGCCAAGCAGATTGCAGACCGCATGCTGCAGGAGCGCCGCATCATCCTGAACCGCACCAGCGAAACCGTTTTGCGGTTTCTGCCGCCGTTCCTCATCACCCGCACACACGTAGATGAAACCGTTGCTGCGCTTCGCAGCATCCTGGAAGAGATTGGTTCGGCACAGCCCGTACTGCAGGGAGAACAAGTTCATGGGTAGCAAAACTGTTGTGATGAATTCGAGCGCGGATACCGATGTGCTCGACATGCCGAAGCCGAAGATTTCGCTTGGCATTCAATCGGACGCGGTCTTCACAGAGGCTGCAAAGTCGCTGCGTGGCGAAGACCTCTGCTCCATGTCGGACCTCAGCGTGCACGAACTGGCCGCCATGCTGGAGCTGGCACACGCGGTCAAGTCGCACCCGGAAGACTTTCGCCATGCGCTGGACGCGCGGCAGATGGTGATGGTGTTTGAGAAGGCATCGCTGCGTACGCGCCTGACCTTTGAAGCAGCCATCAACACGTTGGGCGGCAACGCCATTTTCGTAGATCAGACTGCGTCGCCGCTTGGCGAGCGCGAATCCCTCGCAGACGTGGCTCACAACCTTGAGCGCTGGATGAACGTGATTGTGCTGCGCACCTACGCGCACGACACCGTGACGGAGATGGCGTCGGTCAGCAAGGTGCCCGTCATCAACGCGCTCTCAGACTACGAGCATCCCTGCCAGGCCATCGCCGACTTCCTTACGTTGGAAGAGCGCTTTGGATCGGCCGAGGGGCTGAAGTTTACGTACGTGGGCGACGGCAACAATGTGTGCCACTCGCTGATGCTGTGCGGTGCTCTACTGGGCGCGCACATCACCATCGCCACGCCCAAGGGCTATGAGCCGGAGCTGGAGATCATCCACAAGGCCATGGCCATTGCAGAAGAGACGGGCAGCACACTGACGCTGATGCATGATCCCGTAAAGGCTGTGCAGGGTGCAGACGCCGTATATACCGATGCATGGATTTCCATGGGGCAGGAGAATGAGGCGATGCGTCGCACGCCCATCTTCCGTCCCTACCAGGTAAATGAGGCGTTGATGGCGCACGCTGCTTCCCATGCCGTCTTCATGCATTGTCTGCCCGCGCATCGCGGACAGGAAGTGACGGATGCAGTCATCGACAGCGAGCAGTCCGTTGTGTTTGACCAGGCAGAGAACCGGCTGCATGCGCAGAAGGCAATCCTGCTGATGCTGCTGGGCGGCGCCAAGCGCATTCCACGCGACCGCGGTGCAAACGGAAAACGCCGTCGCACGCTGGCATAAATCCTGAACGCCGGATCGCGAAGACAAGGCCGCGAAGAGACCTTCGCGGCCTTCGCGTAATCCTTAGCCACCTTCGCGTTCTGCTTTTGATCTGTCTCACGCAACGCCGCACGAAAGGTTTCTGATGTCTGTCATTCTCGAATCGCTCCCCGCCGGCAAGAAAGTCGGCATCGCTTTCTCTGGCGGCCTGGACACATCCGCCGCACTGCACTGGATGAAGCAGAAGGGCGCGATCCCCTACGCTTACACCGCCAACCTGGGCCAGCCGGACGAGACCGACTACGACGCCATTCCACGCAAGGCTATTGAGTATGGCGCAGAAAAGGCTCGGCTCATTGACTGCCGCGCGCAGCTGGTGCGCGAAGGCATTGCAGCGTTGCAGGCGGGCGCATTTCACATCACCACGGCGGGCGTCACGTACTTCAACACCACGCCCATTGGCCGCGCCGTTACCGGCACCATGCTGGTCACTGCCATGAAGGAAGACGACGTCAACATATGGGGCGATGGATCAACCTTCAAGGGCAATGACATTGAGCGCTTCTATCGTTACGGCCTGCTCGTCAACCCAGACCTGAAGGTGTACAAGCCGTGGCTTGACGCTGCGTTTATTGACGAG
>JAMFTB010000191.1 GCA_026225595.1 Terriglobus sp.
CGCTCCGGTGTTGGCAAAGGAAACCGTGTTGCCGGAGGCGCTGGTGGCCTGGAACGATCCAACGAAGCTTGTATCCGACGTGCCGGCGATGGAAAAGAACTGCCCGGCGACAAGGCCTGAGGCAGGGGTCGTCGTAATCGTCGCGACGTTGTTGGTACGGGCGATGTTGGAGATCGTGAACGTGGCCACCGGCGTCGTGCAGCTATTCGATGGCGTAGACAGCGAAATGCTCGTCACGATGGGGTGGACGAACACCGGCAGCGGGTTGCTGGTGGTCGAATCCGCCGCAGCGGTCACGTACGCAACACCGGACTTATTGGTCGGGTTGCAGGTCGTGTAATCGGCAATGGCACCGCCCGTGTTGCGGTTCCAGGTACCGGCGCAGAGCTGACCGGTCGACGGATTCACGTCGGCGATGGTCATATCCGTCGTGCCGTACACGTACTTCGTCGGGGAGGTCGAGTTACCTTTGCAGTCCGTCGCCGCAGGGGTCGAAATCTGACCCTTCTGCGAGTACGACAGAGAGATTCCGTAGACCTTGGGCTGAAGGACGATGTTCGTCGTCTGACCGACGACCACGCCCGAGTCTCCGCCACCGCAGAAGGTGACGACCGCTGCCTTATGACAACCCGAGATGGAGAGTCCAAAAGGAACCGTAAACAATAACAAAACGACTAACGTAACAAACCGACGCATTGATCCTCCCCGTCCGGCAGCTTTGCAGGCCAAACGGTCTCACCGCACATGCTGAATATCGCAAGCCTCAGTGTAGAAGGCTGGTAGTTGAGAAGCAAATCAACCGATGGCTTTTAGACGGGCCATGTCGCGGTTGGCAACCCGGAAAAGGGAATTGGCGGTGGGAAATGGCGAAAAGCAAGCCGTAACGAGAATCAAAGGGAAGAAAGAAGGATGAAACAGGTAAAGCTTGTCCCCCGTTGGTCGATAAGAAACTCTTTTCTCGACCAACGGGAGAGCCACCCGAAGGAGTAAAAAGGCGTGCGAACGCCCGCCCCCACGCGGAGTGGGCCTGTCCGGCAGGACAGGCAGCTCAGTTGTTTTAAACTTCGCCCGGAACCTCGCCGCCCAGTTCCGGTGTGCGGCCCGCGCGCTTTTCCTGCAGCCGCTGCAGCACCAGTGGCGGAACCAGCTCGCTGATGTCGCCATTCAGCTGGTAGACGCCCTTGATCAGCCGCGACGACACGTAGGTGTACTTCTCCGCGGGCATCATAAAGACGGTCTCAAGCGACGGCGCCAGCTTGCGGTTCATCATCGCCATCTGGATCTCGTACTCGTAGTCAGAAATCGCGCGGATGCCGCGCAGCACGGCTGTTGCGCCCTGCTGCAGGGCAAAGTCCACCAGCAGGCCGTCAAAGGTGGCGACGGTCACGTTGCCAAAGGGCTTCGTCACCTCCGTCAGCATCTCGGCGCGCTCCTTGGTGGTAAACAGCGGAGCGCCCTTGCTGGTGTTGTGCAGTACCGCGACCACCAGGTGATCAAAAACTTTGGAGCCCCGACTCACCACGTCCAGGTGGCCGTTGGTGGGCGGGTCAAAGGTGCCGGGATAGATCGCGCGGACAAAGGGCATGGCCTACAAAGCATACCGCGTCCCTTGTCCTGCCGGACGGGCCAACTGCGCGTGGGGCGGTCACTTCGTGACATGTACTCGGCTTTGCCATGGCCCTCCCGATGGTCGGGATCAAGTTTCATCCTGACCAACGGGAAGGCCACGCAAAGCAGTAAAAAGGCGTGTAAACGCCCGCTCTCCGCGAAGGAGGCCTGTCCTGCCGGACATGGGTTTATTTACTGAAGTGGCTCCAACCGGGCATCGTAGCCGCGCGGAAACTCGATCACCGCGGCCCACTCGCCTTTGATGTCTTCCTGCCAGGCAATTCGGCCGCCCAGCCTCGCGGCAATCTCGCCCGGCAGCAGGTCGCGGTGGTAGTCGTAGAAGCGTGTGTCATTGCGGCGGCTTTCGCCTGCCAGGTTCAGGCCGCCGGGCGGCGGGTCGTACTTGGTTGAGAAGACAAGAGCAGTGTCATACTGCTCGGCGTTTGCCGCGGCCTTGGCGACTTCCTCGGCCGTGAAGTTTTCCATGTGGACGGTGTGCATTGGCGTGCGCAGATAGCCAAGCTCCGGCCGCTGCAGGTCGGCCTCAACGGGCCACGCCGTCAGCACGGACGATCCGGCGCGGTGCTGCTGCAGGTAGCGAATCGCGTGCTGATGCACCACAATCATGTCGCGGTAGCTCAGGTTGTCCTCCGGCGCAAAGGGGTACGGCGGATTGTGCTCGCACCCAATCGCAAACCCCACCAGTGACAGCACCGCAACCGCAGGCCACCAACGCACGCGGCTCTTCCAAACCGCAACGCAAAGCAACAGCACCATGGGGTACGCGGGCAGCAAGTAGCGCGTGAGCAGCGCGCCGCCAAGCACTGAGAAGGCGCCCCACTGCGCCACCAGCAACACAATCAAAATCTGTACCGCAGCACGCGGTAGAAATGCAGTGGGCTTGCCGTTGGAGTCTGTTCGAGCAGGCAGCAACAGCAGGGCGATCGCAGCCAGCACCGGCAGGTACAAATTCATATGCACCGTCAGGTGGATGAGCCGATGCCAAAGCGAGAGCGCCACACGCGCCGCAGAAAGATTCGCCGTGGCGTTGTAGCGCAGGTACTCCGGATTGCCGAACATGAAGCCAGTCTTCGCCCGGTGATACAGGTACCAGAAGCCCAGTGGCAGCGCAGGAAATGCAAAAGCCGTCAGCCAGATGCAGTGCGTTCGTAGTGTGATGATTCCTGGCGGCGTGGCTCTGTCTGCGACCGGTTTTACTTTGCGTGAACGCATGTAAGCAGCAAGCCGCCAAAGCTGCAATCCAAACAACGCCGCAGGCAGCACGATCGCAGTTTCCTTAGCCAGCGATGCCAGCGAAAACAACAAGGCCGCACTGATGGCATTGGCTGTCGCCACATCCTCGCGCGGACGTGGGATTACATCTTCTTTTCGCAGCGGACTATCATCCGATATGCAAAACGTAATCGCCCACAACGAAAACGCAGCGGCAAACATGTCTGCATGCGCCAGCGTGCTCTGCGCAAACCACACGGGGTAGATAGCCGTAAGCACCATCACGGTCAAAGCAATGGCATCGCCCGCCAGCGACCGTGCTAGCTTGAACACCGCCAGCAGCGCGAACGCCGTCACCAGCAACATCAGCGTGCGCGTGGTGTAGGTGTGGAAACCGGTGAAACGCCACCACGCCGCCAGCAACACACTCGGCAGCGGCGGATGCGCATTGCGCATCGTCGTCTCAGGAATCAGCGTGCCCAGCCGAAAAAAGTCCCACGCTGCTGGAATGTAGTAGCCGCCCTCATCCCAAAAGTAGGGCAGCCGCAGAAGCGTCCAGTGCAGCGCGTAGACCGCAATAAAAACCGGAGCGAAAAGCAGCGGCAAGGAAAGCGGCGGCCGTTGGCGCCTGTCTCTTGTCACGTCTGTTCGCTCCGGTTTCGGAAGTTGTAACTGGTGCAGTTAGTTGATGGGGCCGTTGCCAATCTGCTGCTGCGGCTCAAGCTTCAGCTCGCCAAAGGTGCCCTCATACTGCGCCAGATTCTGGCCCAGAATGTTGAACAACGCCTTGGCCTGCTGCGGGCTCAGAAAGATGCCCTGCTTGGTCAGAAACGTAACCTCTTCCGGCGAGTTGGACTGCATGGTGCCAAAGATCAGCTGAAAGTCCCACACGCTCATGCGAATCTGAACGCTGTTGGCGTACAGGTCGTTGTAATCGTCGGACTGGGTAACGCGAAGGGTGGGTTCGTTAGGTGTCTTGTCGCTCATGCTCTCTCTCTGCTGTCGCTTGCTGCGGGAATCCGTTGGTGCGGGAGAGGGGACTTGAACCCCTACGGATCGCTCCGCTAGATCCTAAGTCTAGTGCGTCTGCCAATTTCGCCACTCCCGCACGTACTCCCAGTCTACCGTGCCTGCTTTATATGCGGAACGAGGCCCAATCACAGGAAGGGAAAATCAGTGAGTAATTCCCTCATCCCATTCATCGGTAGCTTTATTGCATGTTTGCAAACGCGCGTCTGCCTTGCCTTTTTCACTTAGTTGTTCTGGTGTCAGAACGTAAATTGCTTCAGTCTCGCACTGTAAAGCGCGATGCGTTGAGGCTTTCCATTCAGGCGTTCCAATATCCTGCGAGAGCTGCCCTTCGAAGCTGAGCACAGACATTTGTAGTACACGAACCACGTATCTCTCGCGAGCGGTCTTAGCGATGTATTTGGCCTCATCGACGGCTTTCTTTGAGTCGATCAGAAGAGAATCTGTGTTTGTTTCTTTATGGCCGGCGGAATATGGCCCTGTCATGCGTTGGATTGCGTCTATGGCTCGCTGGCCCTGAATAGAAAATTGCCTCGTTATCTCGACGGGATGTTGGGCCAGAGCAGCGCTGGTTACAAATACGACGGATGCGCACAGGGCGGAGCGAAGCTTGCTTGTCATAGTTTCCCTACTTTCGCACGAAGCGGCTGTTTTCGCGGTCTTTTTGTACTGTGTCGATCGGGAAGACTTCGCCGTGAAAGGCAAGGTAGACGCCCGCGGGCAGGAGGCGCGTGGCCAGCAGCGATTCGGTCAGATTCTGCAGAGCGTCTGAGCCTTCAATACCAAAGGGTGTCATAGCACCGGTAAGAACGACCGGGACGTTGCTGACCTGTGACTGGAGTGCTGCTGCAATGACTTTGCCCGTCTCCACGACGGTGTCCGTACCGTGGGTGATGACGACTGGGACGCCTGCAGTGGCATGGCGCACTGCGTGGGTCGCGATCAGGGCGCGGTCGTCGTCCGTCATAAAGAGCGAGTCCTTGTTCATCAGCTCTTCCACGGTGACTTCGGTTTGGGGCAGGCGTAGCTGTGCAAGGCAGCGGCGAATCTGCGGCTCCGTGTTCTCCATGGAGCCGGCTTGCTCAACATAACGCTTTTCAATGGTGCCGCCGGTGGTCAGCAGGGCTACATGGTGCATGTATCGATCATAGCGAGTCAGCGAGTCAGCTTTGCGCTGTCGCGCTCAAGTTAGCGAGTCAGCGGAATTATGTGGCTGAAAGACTCCGTCGGCATGAGCATGGCGCTAGTTCGTCGGGGATCCTTCGCTTTGCTCAGGATGACGGCCCAAATATTTGTGGCAAAAGGCAAAGGGGATGCGCTGATCGCGCATCCCCTTTGCTGACTTGCTGACTTGCTGACTTGCTGACTTGCTTACTGGACCAGCGCTGTGGAGTGCGTGCCGTTGGCGATGGCCGCTGCACACGACGGTCCTGCGGATGCAGGGAAGGGCGTGTTGCGGGTGTTCACCAGGCCGCCGGTTGCAGGGTCAAGCTGCAGGCCGCTGACCGTGCCGTCCAGGAAGTTGGAGGTGTAGAGGTAGATGCCCAGCGCGTTCTCCACCGTGACGCAGGTGGGGCCGGTACCAACCGCAGGCGTCGGTGACGACGTTCCGGAGGTGGCCGAGAGCGATCCGCTGACCTGGTTGATGGCGTAGGCCGATACGGTGCTGGCGTTGTAGTTGGCCACGTACAGGAACTTGCCGCGCGGCTCAATGGTGATGCTGTCAGGCTGCGACTGGGTGGCGAACGGGCCAGAGGTGATGGCCGTGGGAATGCCACCTGCGCTCATGCTGTAGGCAATGACCTGGTTACCGTTCTCATCCGTCACGTAGAGGAAGTTGCCCAGCGGACCAGCCACGATGCTGCTGGCCAGAATGCCCGAAGGATAACCCGTGGAGGTGGCGTTGCCGGCCGGGATGTTGGTGTTGCCAATGGCCGTGATGGCGCCGGTGGCAATGGAACGCTTGAAGGCCAGCAGGTTGTTGGTGGTGGTGCTGTCCTGGCCAATCACGTAGACGTATGTGGAGCACGATGCGTCCGTGCAGCTGGAGCCATTGACTGCAGTCACGTTCGTGTTCGACACATTGTTCGTCACAGCGATGCCTGACGGTGTTTTGCCCACGGGAAAGTAATTGAGCGCGCCGTTGGAGACAGGCGTACCCAGCGAGACGATGCCCGTGGAATCCGTAGTCAGGTTGAAGACTTCTACGCCGCCGGGGCCGGGGTTGGCGGTGGTATAGCCGGGCTGGTACGCAAAGGCGACGTACAGATACTTGTTGTCGCCAGAGAGGGCCAGTGCCGTGGGGAAGCTGCCGGCGATGGTGGTCGTCGTCTGCGCGTACAGCTTGCCGTCTGTGCCGATGGCGAAGTTCACAATGTTGGAGTCATCGTGGTTGATGACGAACACGGTCTTCTGATTCGCGGTGATGACCAGCGAGACCGGGTTGCGGCCGCCGCTATCCTGCCCGGAGGAGGACAGGCGCGTGAGTGAGCCGGTCTGGTAGTCGATCTGGTACTCGTTGATGATGCCATCAGGCGCGGAAGTGGTGCCGCGTGACGAGGTGACGTAAAGAAAGCCGACCGTGTAGTCGCGCGAGCATGCCGTCATGCCCAGCGTGGCGACGGTGATCACGGCAGCGGCGGCCATACGGCAGATGTGGTTGAACTTCATGCGATGCATTTCCTCAAAAACCTTACAAAGTGCGCTGCCGGGGCAAACTGCCCCGGCCCGCCACGTGAACTGCTAGTCCGTAATACCGCTGATCGCCAGGCAGGCGGGTTTCCCCTGCGCCTGGAAACTGGAACCGTGCTGCAACACGGCAAGCGTGCCGGTTGCGTGGTCAATGTGGTAACCCGTCACCGTTCCATCCTGGTTTGAGGTGTAGACCCACTGCTTGGAAGGATCCTCAATCATGCACACCGGGCCGGAACCAACCGCGTACGGGTTCAGCGTGTTCGACTGCGTCGTCAGCTGGCCGTTGGTGTTGATGGTGTAGGCCGCAATGCTGCTCTTGGCGGTGGTGGTTGAGGTGTTGTTCTGGTTCAGGAC
>JAMFTB010000192.1 GCA_026225595.1 Terriglobus sp.
ATATGGCAGGCCATCGGGCACGCGGCCTTGCAGTTCAAATGGCATGTCCTTCGCGGCGTCGTCCAGCTTTGCGTGCGCCTGCCCACCATCCAGCAGCGCCTTCAACTGACTTTTGAGTTCGGTTTCCAGATCGTGCTTTGCCATGCGTGATTGGATGCGGCTGACCGCATCCACGAACCTGCGTCACTTATTTCTGCTCGATTGGCCGTTGAAAGACGAGCGAGTAGCCATCAGGATCAAGCACATGAACCTGCCGCATGCCATACCAGGCATCCGCCGGCGGCTTCACGTTAACGCCCTTGGCATGGAGGTATTCGTGAGCGGCATCCGGGTCATCGCAGGAGATGTAGAGGGTAACGTCGCCATGGTGGCGCGTGCGCAAAGCATCGGCCGTGGAGGACCGTGCATTGTTCTCGTAGATGTTGTTCAACATCAGGTAGACGTTCGCTTTACGAAGCATCGCCCAGCCGTAGTTGTCCTTCTCGTCATTGAAGGGTGTTGAGGTCTGCAGCACCTCAAAGCCGAGGATGTCTCGATAGAAGGCAATTGAGGTGGGCACGTCATATACAAGTAACAACGGAATCGCATTCTTGAAATCAAACGCCATGCTCACCTCACGCACTTCTAGTCGATATCGTCGTCCACGATCTCAGCGGGCACGCCGCCTTCGCGCCGCATCTTCAAAAAGCCACGGATGAACGGCTGCAGATCGCCGTCGAGCACGCGGTCCACATCGCCCACTTCCACGCGTGTGCGCAGATCCTTTGCCATGCGGTAGGGCTGCAGCACGTAGCTGCGAATCTGCGAACCGAAGTTGATGTCGCTCTTGGAGTCCTCAAGCTTCTTGCTCACGGCGCGCTTCTTGTCCAGCTCGTACTCGTACAGGCGCGACCGCAGCATCTTCATCGCCTTGTCTTTGTTCTTGTGCTGTGAACGCTCGTTCTGGCAACCCGCGACGATGCCGGTTGGCAGATGCGTGATGCGCACGGCGGAGTCCGTGGTGTTGACGTGCTGGCCGCCCTTACCGCCGGAGCGATAGGTGTCAATGCGCAGCTCATCCGGCTTAATGTCGATGATGATGGTGTCATCAATCTCAGGCGACACAAACACCGACGAGAACGACGTGTGCCTGCGCTTCGCCGAATCAAACGGCGAGATGCGGACGAGACGATGCACGCCTGTTTCGCCATTCAACAGGCCGTAGGCGAAGTCGCCGCTGATGGTGAATGTAGCGGACTTGATGCCGGCTTCATCGCCGTCCTGAATTTCGTTGATCTCCGTCTTGAAGCCCTGCCGCTCTGCCCAGCGCAGGTACATGCGCATCAGCATCTCAGCCCAGTCCTGGCTCTCCGTCCCGCCCGCGCCGGGGTGTACGGTGACGATGGCGTTCAGCGGATCGCTCTCTTCCGACAGCATGGTCTTGGAGTCGAGCTCTTCCGCGAAGGCACTTACCTCTTCAATGGACTTGGCCAGTTCGCCTTCAACGTCTTCGCCTTCCTTGGCTAGTTCGAGGTACGCCTCAATGTCGTCAGTGCGGCGCGCCAGTTCGGCGTCGTCTGCAAGCAGCGTCTCCAGCCGTTTGCGTTCGCGCATCAGCGGCTGCGAACGCGCGGCGTCGGCCCACACTGCGGGATCGGAGATCTCCACCTCAACGATGGCAAGCTGTCTCTTCAGTTTGGGCGAGTCAAAGATACTCCCGCAGATCGCGAACGCGGTCGCGAACCGGGGAGTAGCGGTATTCCAGATCAGTAAGCATCGCTCTTCAGTCTACTGCGATGTCGTCCTCTGCGTCTGGAACCGCGGGATGGGTGCCCCACGTCTCGCTTTTGAGACGTGGGATTCCTGCCTTCTCCGAAGCTGATGGACGAACCACCGCATAGCCAAGACAGCCCAGCGCCAGCAGCGTGCAGATATACGCGAAGACGTCGCCGTGCTGCGTGTAGAAGGTCGTCTCCGTGCGGTAGTCAAAGTGGACAGCCACCGCGCCGCGACGGTGTCGGGCCATCGATTCCACCACGCGACCGTTGGGATCGATAGACGCCGTGATGCCGTTGTTGGTGTCGCGCAGCACCCAGCGGCGATTCTCAATGGCGCGCATGCGGGCCATGTTGATGTGCTGAAAGGGCGCGCTGGTGTCGCCGTACCAGCCATCGTCGGACAAATTCGTCAGTACCTCTGCACCGTTGCGCACAAATAGCCGCACCTCATCCGCGAAGATGGACTCGTAGCACATGAAGGCGCCGTAGCGATGTCCGGCTGCAAGCAGCGGTTCACGGCTGGTGCCGCGATCAGACGTGCCAACCGCCTGCGTCAGTCCACTGGCGAATGAAAACAGGTCGGCATACGGCACATACTCGCCAAAGGGCACCAGATGCATCTTGTCGTAGCGGCCCGCGTAGCCCTGCTCCGGGGTAAACAGCGCGGCGGAGTTGTACATGCGATAGCCGCGCTGCATCATCGGGTCAGCATCAACGCCAACGGACCCAGCGATCACCGGCGCTCCAAGCTGCTTTGAAAGCGTAGACATCACGCTCGTAAACTCCGCACGATCCGTCTGGAAGGGCGCTGGCGACTCGGGCCACAGCGCAATCCGCACCGGCGAGCCATCCAACTGGGCGGCCTGCAACGTCAGCCCGGCAAAGTCCGGCGCCAGTACCGCTACGGGTGCGTCCCCGCCGGAGCCAACGTCAAGGTTCGGCTGCATCAGCACAGCCTTCTGCGAGCCGATGTACAC
Source organism: Terriglobus sp. (assembly GCA_026225595.1). GTDB lineage: Bacteria > Acidobacteriota > Terriglobia > Terriglobales > Acidobacteriaceae > Terriglobus. The sequence goes on from JAMFTB010000192.1 coordinate 2,735, forward strand.
AGGCGGCCGGAACCACGATCCAAAGTTCTGTACACCGGTTGCGATCACGGCAGCCACCAGCGCCGCAGTAGCAGGCACGCGTCGACGCGGAAACACCACCACTGCCGCAAACGCCGCATTCACCACAGCCAGCACAAAGCTGATGCCATACACGCCAGTGATAGGCGCCAGCCGCGTCAGCAGAGCGTTATCCACCTGCGAATAGCCCAGCAGGTCCCACGGAAAGCTGGTAATGCGTGCCCGCGCCAACTCCACTCCAATCCACAAAAGGGGCGCGGCACACAGGGCAAACGCAGTGCCGCCACGCCGGGCCACGCTGATTAAAAATCCAAACAACGCGTGATAAAGCCCCAGGTACAGGCAGAACAGCACCATCACCAGCGCCGACATGGGCACGCTCAAGCTGCCGTACAAATGCATGGTGGAGTACACCCAGTAGCACGTGCCCATGTACCAGAGAATGCCGCTGGCATAACCGATACAGGCAGCCTGCAGCGGCGACCACACCGCACCGCGCGGCAGCAGAGCCCACAGCAGCGGCACCAGCGCAAACCACGCCAGCGCCGTGCGCCACAGCGGCAACGGGCCCGCCACCGGGAACACAATAATCTGCAGCAGGCTGCTGAGCAGCACTGCCAACATTACCCTGCGGTTCAGCAGCATACGCATCGCGTGGAGTCTAGCATCTGCACCCTTCAGACCTTCACCAGGCACACAAAGCAGGCAGGCATACAATGGTTCTGTGCTTGATTTATTGATTCGCGGCCTGTCCCACGTGCTGGTGCCCATGTTCCTGGTGGGTATGGGTGGATCGGCCATCGTGGTGGCCATCACTCTGGTGAAGGACATCCACGATTTCTTCTCCGACAACGGCGATGAGGCATCAACAGCCGATCCACTGAGCTAACTGCCTGCGTATCGCATACATTGACTCTCTTGAGTCATCGCAGTAGACTCACCGCTGGGCGTTCCTTTTGACCAAGTGGGTCAGCGTTCGCGAAGCGGTCAAGTTCCCCTAAAATGGCGTCGAAACGCATCCCGGTCCTACCCAAGTCCACACGAGTTCGCCTGGTAGTCGCATCCAGTGTGATGCTGACGTTTATTTCCTTCTGGCGAGCCGCCGCCATTGTTCTCAACGATCTTGGATCTTCCGCCTTTTACGCGGGCGGCATTGCCGAAGAGGCAGTGGGCAAGTCTGCGCCGTGGCTCATCCTTGGCGTCATGCTGTTTTCTTATGCGGTGCGCGCCGTTTACGTGGAAAGCTGCTCCATGTACACGCGCGGTGGCGTCTACCGCATTGTGAAGGAGGCGCTTGGCGGCACCTTTGCCAAGGTCAGCGTCTCTGCCCTGATGTTCGACTATGTTCTGACCGGACCCATCTCCGGCGTTTCCGCGGGCCAATATGTTGTGGGCCTGCTAAATGGCCTACTCGTTGAGTTTGCAAGCTCTGCCCACTTCCGATGGATTGCCGTCAACCACGACGGTTCCCTAAGGCAGTTTGGCGTGAACTATACCTCTGCCTTTATCGCCATCCTCATTACGCTTTACTTCTGGTGGCAGAACATCAAGGGTATTGAGGAGTCGAGCGAGAAGGCTCTCTCCATCATGAAGATCACCACCATCATGGTGGTCGTCCTGATTGGCTGGGGACTGTTCAGCGTCGGCCACGTAGGCGCACACCTGCCGCCGCTGCCCACGCCCGGCAACCTCAAATTCTCTGACGATGCACTCGGATTTCTGAAAGGCACCAGCTTCGCCAAAAAACTTGGCCTCTTCGGCATCCTGATGGCCTTTGGCCACTCCGTGCTGGCCATGAGCGGCGAGGAGTCGCTGGCGCAGGTCAATCGCGAGATTGAACACCCCAAGCTGAAAAACCTGAAGCGTGCCGCTCTGGTTATTGCTGTCTACAGCACCGTCTTTACCGGCCTTGGTTCCCTGCTGGCCGTCATGCTCATTCCAGACAGCGTTCGCGTAAGCGTCTACCGCGACAACCTTATTGCTGGTATGGCCATGTTCATGGTCGGGCCGCTGGCACTGCGTGTTGCCTTTCGCGTCTTCGTTGTAATTGTTGGCTTCCTGATCCTGGGCGGTGCCGTGAATACGGCTATCGTTGGCTCCACAGGCGTGCTGATGCGCGTTGCTGAAGACGGCGTACTTGCGGATTGGTTTCGCAAACCGCAGAAGCGCTTTGGTACCAGTTATCGCATTGTGAACCTGGTGGCGATCATTCAGCTGCTGGTCATCGTTGTGACTCGCGGCGACGTCATCATGATTGGCGAGGCGTATGCCTTTGGAGTCATCTGGAGCTTTACGTTTAATGCGCTTGCCATGCTGGTGCTGCGCTGGAAGTACAAGGGAGAACGCGGCGCAAAGGTACCGCTGAACCTGAAGATAGGCAAGACCGAATATCCCATTGGTCTGTTCTGCGTCTTCCTGGTTCTACTTACAACGGCCATCGTCAACCTGTTTACGAAGTCCGTTGCAACGGTCAGCGGCATTATTTTTGCCGTTATTTTCTTCATCATCTTTTCGTTGTCAGAGCGCGATAACCGCCGCCGTCACAAGGCAACAGAGCGGCAGATGAAGGAACACTTTCAGCTGGAGCATTCGGAAGAGATTGGCCGGGACGACCTTGCTATCCGCTCTGGCGGTGTGCTGGTGACCATGCGCGATGCGCAGACGCCGCATGCGCTGAAGTGGGCCCTGGCGCGCACCGATACCGACGAGCAAGACCTTGTGGTGCTGGCCGCGCGAATGATGGGCGCGGGCGGCCCTGAATATGTGGACGCGTCGGAACAGCTATTCAGCGAACATGAACAAATGTTGTTTACCAAGGCTGTTTCCGTTGCGGAAAGCTTTGGAAAACATATTGGCCTGGTTGTTGTACCTGCAGGAGATATCTTCGCTGCAATTGTTCGTACGGCAAATTCGCTGGATGTTGCCGCCGTTGTCTCCGGACTTTCCACCAAGCTGACCGCACCGGAGCAGGCATATCACGTGGGCCAGGCGTGGGAAGCACTGCCGGAACCAAAGCGGCAGTTCACCTTCTATGTTGTGCCACCAGCAGGCGATGCAGAAAGTTTTCATATTGGACCGCATACGCCAAGTATTCCTGCAAGCGATGTGCAGCTGGTTCATCGCCTGTGGCTCAACCTGCGGCGTGACCCCGACATGGAGCACCTGCACCATTCCGACATTGTGACTTATGCGCTTACACGGCTTGCTTCCGAGTATGCTGCAGACCGCACCACCACCGTTCGGCAGCTGCATGTAAGTATTGAAGAGCAGAGTCAGCGGCGCGGCCTTGGGGCCATTTCGCGCTTTCAGGATACGGATGATGAAGGCCCCGGCTATTCACTTACGGCAGCGAATGCCATAGGCGACGACCCTTCATCCAGCCGTTAATTGACTGCTTCCCAAAACATGTTGCACCGTGTCACATATTGACAACCAGGATTTGTGCCGGTCGTAAGTAATTTCTCCACATTTTCTGATCTACACTATCCGGGAGAGTTAGCTCTCAGGAGGTCTCACTTGGAAGTAACTCGCATCCTTGCAGAAATTGATGCCCAGATTGCCAAACTGCAGCAGGCACGTGCGTTGTTGGCTGGTACAGGCTCCACGCCGGCGCCCGCGAAGAAGGCGGTAGGCCGCCCCCGCAAGGTGGTTGCCGCTGCAACAGCAACCAAGCAAACCCGCGGCAAAAAGAAGCGCAACCTCAGCCCTGAGGCTCGCAAGCGCATTGCGGATGCGCAGAAGAAGCGCTGGGCAGCTCGCAAGTCCGCATAACATCTCGAATGCTCCTGAGACGTGAATGATCCTAATTACAAATAAAAAGGGAGTGCACATTGTGCACTCCCTTTTACTTTGTCCCTGCAGATGACCTAGCGGATGACAACTACCTCGCGAAGATTATCCTTCGCCAGAAAAAAGCGGTAGGAGCCATAGGAGCTGAAGAGATTTTCAATCTGCCGATTATTCAGCACTTCTCTCACTGCCAGTTCGCCCACCATCTGAGACTCGACCTGACCATCGTCCCGCAGATGATAGCGATGTAGATCAGGTTCCTGCTTGATATGGAAGAAGGCCAGTAACTGACCTCCCGGCACCATCACCTGGTGTAACCGTGTAATCACTGCCTGCCGTAGCATTGGCACCAGGTAGTCCAACGTATCCCACAGCAGCACGGTGTCAAATTCCCTACCGCTGAAGCCCAGGTTTTCCTTCAAATACTCATCCACTGCAAACGGTGAGTCCGGATCGTCCCGTATCCACTTGGAATCTGCAGCCTCTGCCACCAGGTTGGCCATGTAGATGCTGTGCCCAAGGCCAGTAAGAAAATTGATGTTGGTCGAAGACGTGGGTCCAATGTCAAGGATGCGCTGACCTTCTGTCTCGCGCAGCGACTTCAGCAGATGATTCCAACCGCTGGAGACACGCGGAATCCTGTTGGCAACCTTTGCCATACCACTGCGTGATTCAGTTCCACTAAACAAACGCACAGCAATCTCCGGTCTTTGCAGGCCTTGAAAAAACTAGGTGCCATTTTTGCCTGGATTATTTTACGGTCAAAGCAACATGGCCGGTCATTGCAGCACCCTCTTCCATTGAGAGGCGCGCAGCGGCCAGATCGCCAATCAAGGTGGAGCTTTTACGCAGTTCCACGCGGCCGGTGGCGGTAACGTTGCCTTCGCAATGCCCCAGCAGCACGGCGTCGTGCACATTCAGTTCCGCATGCACCTCCGCCGTTGGACCCACCGTAAGGCGGCTCTGCGTCAGCGTGATGGAACCGTCAATCTTGCCGTTGATCGTAAGATCTTCCGAGCCGCTGACTTCGCCGCGAACCGTAATTGACTTGCCCAGAACCGTGGATCCCTCTGCCGCCATTCCTGCTTGCTCCTGAGTCGAACCTTCGCTGAGTCTAACCAACGGGGCACACACTAGCAATGCATCACGTCGATTCAAGTCACCGATGTGATACTAGCGACACTCGCCCGCAAGGTTAAAATTCGCGTCTAAGTTGTTCAAGTGAGCCAATTCCGCATGTCCTGGGCCTTTCACAACCTGTTTTCTCTGTCGAAGCCATCCTGCGCCGCTGTGGCACTTGGGTGGGCGCTGTTTCCAGTCACGCAGGCTCAGGTTCCGTCTCCCGTCGTACCAGCCATCACGCAGGCTGCAGTGCCTGCGTTGGTGGACGAGGCGGTGAAGTATCAGCTGGAGGACTTCCGCCACACCACCTGGGGTTTGCGCTACCGCGTACATCGCGTGGACGACAAGGAAGACAGCCTGCGCGAGCTGGTAGAAAGCGCGAACGGCAACGTGGGTCGCACGCTGCAGCGGCACGGCAAGCCACTTACGGCGGAAGAAGACGCAGCCGAACAGGAACGCCTGCGAGCTATTACCGCAGCCGACATGGCCAAACACCGCCACGGAACGGAAACTTCTGACAAGTTTGGCGTGGAGCTGATGAGCGCTATGCCCAAGGCCATGGTCTACACGCTAACGCCCGGCCAGCCGCAGCTGCCGCAAAGTACACAGCAGCAGGTGGTGCTGGACTTTGCGCCAAACCCGCAGTATCACCCATCCACCACATCGCAGGCGCTGCTCTCCGGTATCGATGGCCGTGTATGGATCGATGCGGAGACGCATCACCTGCTGCGCATAGAAATTACCGTGGTGAAAAACTTGAACCTGATGTTCGGCATTCTGGCGCGTGTGTATGAGGGCGGCACGCTGACCTATGAGCAGCACTTAGTCGGCGGCGGCCACTACGGTTATAGCCACATTGAAATCAATGTTCGCCTGCGCGAATTAATGGTGAAGACGGTTCCCTACCACTCCACACTGACCACCGCGAACATGACGTACATGCCCACGGCTCCGTCATTCAAAGACGCGGTGAGTTCACTGTTAGCGATCCAGCCATAAAGGGCTACGCCAGTCGCTGATGCCGCACGGTAAGTTCGTGGATGCGATCTTTGCGCACTTCAAATCCACGGCCAACGGTCTGCGGCACAACAATTTCTCCCGTAGCACTTACAGTTACTTCCGGCTCAATGATGTCGTCCGTCCAGTAGCGCTTGGACGCAGACACATCACCCGGCAGCGTAAAGCCCGGCAGGCTGCTGAGCGCGATGTTATGCGCGCGGCCAATGCCGCTCTCAAGCATGCCGCCACACCACACCGGCACGCCGTGCTGCTGGGCAATGCCATGCACCGCGATGGCTTCCGTAAAGCCGCCAACGCGGCCCACCTTGATGTTGATGATGCGGCCGCTGCCCAGCTCCAACGCAGCCTGTGCGTCGCGGTGATTGCGGATGCACTCATCCAGGCAGATGGGAGTGTTGATGCGTTTTTGTAACATCGCGTGGAAGTAAAAATCGTCGTACCAAAGCGGCTGCTCAATCATCAGCAGTTTGAACTCATCCCACGATGCAATGTGATCCGTGTCACCAAGCTTGTAGGCAGAATTCGCATCGCAGCTCAGCAGGATATCGGGCCAGCGTTCGCGCACGGCGGCAAATACTTTGGAGTCATAGCCGGGCTGGCACTTCAGCTTGATGCGCTGATAGCCCGCGGCCACTTCCTTCTCCACGCGCTCCAGCTGCTTCGGAATATCCATCTCCATGCCAATGGAGACGCCGCACGCAATCATTTCGCGTGTGCCGCCCAGCAGCTGGGAGAGAGAGATGCCTTTGACCTGTGCTTCCAAATCCCACACGGCATTCTCTATTGCGGCTTTTGCCATGCGATGTCCGCGCACCTGCAACAACATTTCCGGCACGTCGCTGCCGCGGGCGATCTCTTTACCCAGCAGCCTCGGGATCAGCTCCTGCTCTGTGATCGTCCACGCCGTGTCAATCATCTCGTCAGAGAAGTAGGGATGTTCACCCGCGACACACTCGCCCCACGCGGTTACTCCCTCGGACTGGATTGCAAGCAGCAGGATGCGGCGGTCCGTTGTTTAGCCAAAGCTGGTGACTAACGGATGCACCAGTGGCATCTTGATCTCACGCATCACGATTGCATCAATCTTCATTTGTTCTCCTAAGTCTTTGGGAGTTCGGCAGGTACATCACCCAGCAGGAACACGCCTGCGCCATCAACATCGCGTTCATAACCCAGCACACACAACCCCGCGTTGAAGTGGCGCGCTAGAGTCTCTCGCAAGATGGACTGCGTGTCGCGAGCACGTTCATCTCCAGCCGACTTCCATTCGTAAATCTGCACGGGCACTGTCACACGCTCCAGTACGGGCTCCTGCATGGGATGGCCGCTGAGGATTTGTTTTGTGTGCGCAGCGTTCAGCCACCACTGTGCGTATAGCCGATCCGTAGGCAGGCCGCCCTGCAGCGGCGA
>JAMFTB010000193.1 GCA_026225595.1 Terriglobus sp.
ATGAGCGGCGCGCGCTGCGTGGTGGGCAGTGCTGCTCCGCGTGAAGCGCAGGCGCGGCTGCTGTATTCGCAGCGCGTACCGTTGCACACGCCGCATGTGGTGGAGCAGGCAACGGAGATTGTGAGTGCTGCATTGAGTGCTTCACTCAAGCCCGGCAGAACACCACTGCCCATTGATGCCGCCGCAGAGGAATGGTGCGATACGTTCATTACCAAAACTGAACCTGCGCAACGCATCGTTCTGCTCGCGCCCACCGCAGGCTGGGGAGCGAAACAGTGGCCGGCCGAGCGCTATGGCCAGCTGGCGAATCAGCTGACGCAACGCGGATTTCGCGTGCTGGTGAATGCGCCTCCGTTTGGCGCAGATGCTGTTGTGGACGCGGTCATTGCAGCCTCTGCGGGCACTGCATCGGTTGCGCCTTGCACCGTGCCGCAGCTTACGGCGCTGCTGCGTCGCGTGGCGTTGGTGGTTGCGGGCGATACGGGTCCGCTGCACATGGCCGCTGCGTTGTGCATTCCCACGGTGGCAATCTTTGGGCCAACCGATCCTGCGCGCAATGGACCATGGGCCGCGCCAACGAGCGTGTTGCGCAGCGCGGAGAGCGTGACGGATCACCATCGACACGCAACAGCTGAGGCTGGGTTGGCGCAGATTGAAGTGGCCGACGTGCTGGACGCCGCGATGAGCCAGCTTGAGCCGATTGCACGCTCAGGCAAAGCATAAAACCCGCGCGCGTTGATAATGGCAGAGGCATGGCAATCGAGAGACAACCCTGGGAACGTATCGTTCGGCGCATCCGCGTGCCGCTTGGCTTTGTGTTTGCCGTGCTGTTTCTCTGGCGCGCGCGGCCATCATTGCTGTCGTTGGCGTTGAGCTTGCTCCTCGTCATACCGGGGCTGATGTTGCGCGGTTACGCCGCGGGCTACGTGAAGAAAAATGCCGAACTGACGCAGACAGGCCCTTACGCCTACACGCGCAATCCGCTGTACCTGGGATCGATGGCCGCTGCGTTTGGCTTTGCTTTTGCATCGCTACGGTGGGAGCTTGTGGTGTTGCTGGCGGTGCTGTTCTGCGTGATTTATGGGCCGGTAATTTTTTCAGAAGAGCGTTTTCTGCGCGGATACTTCCCGGACTTTGACGCCTATACGCGCCGCGTGCCCCGGCTGCTGCCGCGGCTTACGCCCGCGGCTTTGGCAGAGGGGGCAGCCCCGAGCACATCCACCGGCGCATTTTCGCTGGCGCTTTATCGCAAACACCGCGAGTACAATTCGGTGATGGGCGCGGCGGCGCTGTACGCGACGCTGTTGCTGCTGATGTGGCTGCGTGCGCGTTACGAATGGCGTTAGACAAGCGCACGAGATCAAGACGAGGGGCAACGCCTGCTTTGAATCCGCTTTACAAAGCCCTTCTACTTGCCGCCGTTATCGCACCCTTGTCGGCTTTCTCTCAGAAGGAAGGCGTGCCGCCCGCGCAGGCGCCTCTTGTTACTCAGCCCATGCCAGGCTATGCCTTTCCAGCGCATGAGACGTTGACCTTCACGGTGGACTGGCGTGTGTTCACTGCGGGCCGCGCGGTATTTCAGCTTGACCAGCAGGGTCCGCTGATGAAGGTGCAGGCCAGCGCCGATACGGTTGGCGCAACCAACATGATCTACCAGGTGATTGACCGCTTCCAGTCGTCGTTCAATCCGCAGACGGGCTGCTCTGCCGGCTTTAGCAAGCAGACGCAGGAGGGTCGCCGCAAAATCTCAAGCGACCTGGTGTTTGCGCCCGGCGCAACTGCACCCGCGCCTGCGTTGAACTCCACGCCAGCGCTGGGCACGCAGACGCTGACCGAACGCAACGTGGTGAAGGGAACCACCAAAACCACCAGCGGGCAGATTCCCGCATGCGTAATTGATACGCTCTCCGGCATCTTCTACGTTGGGTCGCAGCGGCTGGCCATTGGGCAGGATTTCAAACTGCCGCTGGCCGATGCCATGCGCACCGTTGCCGTCACCATGAAGGTTGAAGCGCGTGAAGACGTGAAGACGCCCGCGGGCACATTCACCACCATCCGCGTGCAGCCCACCGCGGATGCGGGCGTTGTGAAGAACCGCGGCACCATCACCATCTGGTACAGCGACGATGCACGGCACCTGCCCGTGCAAATCCGCGCAAAGCTGCTGTGGGGAACGATCACCTTCCACCTGCAGTCTGTCGAATCTCACTAGCCATTCACTACATGGTGTCCTGCCGGACGGGCCCGCTGCGCGGAGGGCGGACGTTCACACGCCTTTTTTAAGGCTTCGCGTGGCCTTCCCGTTGGTCAGGATTTGACATTCATGCTGGTGCCAGCGAAATGCAGGTCCTTCGGCTTCGCTCAGGATGACAAGAATTTGTGGTGATGCGTTTGATCCCGACCAACGGGAGGGGCGAGGCAAAGCCAGTAAAAAGGTGCGTGAGCACCCGCGCCGCGCGTAGCGGGC
>JAMFTB010000194.1 GCA_026225595.1 Terriglobus sp.
AATGCCTGAAGACGCTCTTTGTCGCCTTCCTTGATCTTGACCTGAACGCGGATGGTGTCGCCCGGAGCAAACTCGGGGAGGTCGTGGCGCTCGAGCTTCGCAGCGAGCTTCTGCATGATTGGATGAATCGACATGGCGCTGAATTCCTTACTTAGAGTCGTTGTTCAGTTTATCGCAAATTCTTCGAAAACGGAAGCTTTCGCAGGCAGGAATCCAACTCGGTTCGCTGCTGTTTGCTTCCTTGTGGCAGGAATTCGGAGGGCACAGCTTCAGCCGTGCCGTAAGCCTTCCCCCCCTAACGTTTGTCATCCCCGCAGGCCTTTAACGTTTGTCATCCCGCAGCGCCAGCGGAGGGATCTGCATGTTGCTCTAACCCGCCAATCCCATATTGAAGGGCACCGCAGCTAATCCGTTCGCGCAAAGCACGAATTCTTAGCGGCCTTCGCGTACCTTAGCGTTCTGCTTTTGCTTTTCCCAGCGTCGCCAGAAACCGCCGATCATCCTTGCTCAACGCAGCGTTTACCAGCAAGTCTGGCCGATTCAAAAAAGTCTTACGCAAAGCCTGCTGCCGCCGCCACATCTGGATCGCCTTATGATCCCCGCCCGCCAGCACCTCAGGCACAGCTACACCGCGAAACTCCGCGGGGCGCGTGTAATGCGGGTAATCCAGCAGACCCGCAGAGGCGGACACTGCAAGCGGAGCAGCCCCCTCAGCCTGCGGTGTGTCATGCGCGTGGCCAAAGCTCTCATAGTGGGCGGAATCTGCGTTGCCCAGCACGCCGGGCAGCAGTCTCGTGACGGCGTCCACGATGATGGCTGCGCCCAGCTCGCCACCGGATAGAACGTAGTCGCCCACTGAGATTTCGCGGTCGCACAGCAGCTCGTTCACGCGCTCATCCACGCCCTCGTAGCGGCCGCAGATCATCACTATCCGCTCCACACCTGCCAGCTCCTGCACCAAGGATTGCGTTAGCGGGCGGCCCTGTGCGGAGAGCAGGATGACGGTCTCGCGACGAGGATCGCGCTCGGCCTTTGGAGCAATGCCCAGCGCCTCAATCGCCTCGGCCAGCGGTTCCGGCTTCAGCACCATGCCCTCGCCGCCACCAAACGGACGGTCGTCCACGGTGCGGTGCCGGTCATGTGTGAAGCTGCGTAGATCGATAGTACGAAGGTCTGCAATGCCCGCTCGCAAAGCGCGCGCCACCACGCCAAACTGCAGCGTGCTCCCAAAGAACTCCGGGAAGATGGTGACGATTTCAAAGCGCACGGTAGGTTCAGACATTGAGGTCTATCTTCTCATCGCGGTATCAAAGCATGTCCTGCCGGACGGGCCCACTGCGCGTGGGGCGGGCGTTTGTACGCCTTCTTACTGGCTTCGCCTCGGCCCTCCCGATGGTCGGAATCAAACGCATCACCACAAATTCTTGTCATCCTGAGCGAAGCCGAAGGACCTGCATTCCGCTGGCGGCAGCTAGAACGTGCCGTGTGGCACGAATCGTAAGGGCTTTAGCCCCTGAGGTCAGTTTGGCCAAGCTCACCTCAGCGGCTAAAGCCGCGGATGACACCGGCATTTTCGGCACGGCTAAAGGCGTGCCCCTTACGATTCGCTATTTGGGCTAGCTCTTCGGCACTCGATCAGCCGTTCATCTCGACGAGCCCGGTAGGCAGGTTCATCTCAATGCGCTTTGCAGCAACGTCAATGCTGCGGATGAAGGCGTTGGCAAAGGGAATCATCACCTCATCGCCATTGGGTCGCTGCACGACAAAGAGGGCAGCAGCATCCGGCAGGATTTTGCCATCGGCGTTGTAGGGGAAGTGCAGGTCCTGCACCACGCCGATTTCGTTTGCACCATCAGCTAGCGTGCAGCCAACCAGGTCTGTGACGTAGAAGGTGCCGTCGTCCAGACCGATGCGCTGTTCCTGCGGAATCTGCACATCGCACTTCGCCAGCGTTTCCGCGGCGGAGATGTCGCTAATGCCGGTAATCTGCAGCACCACGCGACCGGCACTGCGCCCAACGGGCAGCCAGTGCGCGTCAATGGTGGCAGGTGTGCGGGTGCCGTCGGGCCGCAGCAATGAGACGGCAAAGCCGCCGGTGAATTGCCCCGGAAAGTCCGTGAGCAGATCGCACAGCACTTCGCCGCGGCGCCCTTGCGGACGCACAATGCGGGCCAGCGTTAACCAGTCACTCATGCCCGGTTACTCATGCGTTGGGCTGAACGTCCAGGCTGAAGCGGTGCTGCAGCTTGCTGCCGGCCGCGGACAGAATGGTACGAAGCGATCGTGCCGTGCGGCCCTGGCGGCCAATCAGCTTACCCAGATCGTCGGGCGCGACGAACAGGCGCAGTACGGTCTCAGATTCGAAACGTTCGATCTCAATGCGTACCTGATCCGGTTGCTCTACCAGAGCGGCAGCCATGCCGGTCATCAGGTCGCAGATATTTTGAATGGAGTCGTTCGGGGGGAGTACAGTGTCGGTCATAGCTGCCTTAAAGCGAAAGAAAACTACTGGCCTGGTTGCGTCGGCCGGCGCACGGCCTAAGCCGCGGCGCTAATGAAGAAGATTAGCCGATTAATGCGGGTGTTGTTCAGGAAATTACAGACAAAAGCCGTGTTTCTTCGCCAAAGACGAAAGAAACACGGCTTTTGAAAGAGTGCCGTTCCAAAAGGGGAGAAGCTTACGCGGTGACAGGCTCTGCAGCTGCCGGGGCGTTCTTCACCAGCTTGGCGACGATGTCCGACATTTGTGCTCCAACGCCGGTCCAGTAAGCGATGCGGTCCTGCTTCAGGTCAACCGTCATCGGCTCCGTGCGGGGGTTGTAGGTACCAACCACTTCAATGGAGCGGCCGTTGCGTGCGCGGTCCTTCTCGATGACAACGATGCGGTAGTAGGGCTGCTTGCGGGCGCCAACGCGCGCCAAACGAATCATGACCACTTGCTTGTTTCCTCACTGGTAAATGTCTTGGTTTGCCCGGGGTTGCGCCTGTCAGCATTCGGTCCGGCGCAGCATTCGGTGCAGATGGCCTGCGGGCAGATTCAAGAATCTACCGGCCGGGTGTTCACGCCGGCGCGCAGTTGGTTCCAACCAATCTATTGTCGGCGATTTTCGCTGTTTTCGCAAACGAATCCTGCAGGAATGGTGCGAATTTACTTTTGTGGGCTTCTAGAAGGATACAAATCTGTCCCCGAATAAGATGGAGGCGCCAATCCCTCCCACCAATCGCAGATCATCACGCTGCCTGCGTAATCGTAGATGTTCAGCACCCTCTCGCAGAATTTGAAGCGCATTAGAGGGTTCCCAAACATGTCTTTGTAGGTAATGAACCCATAGGCCCAGAACGCTTTTTGTCGTGCGATGATCGCCGTTACGTCCTCATCCGTAAACTCTTGCTGATTCCGTGGATACAAGCGAGGAAGCGTATAGGTGTGCCCGGGTTCAACTACGGTTTTCTGAAGACTAACGCCAAGTTTTAAGTTGTACTCAGGTTCAAGCGGAATGTCTCCACAGTGAAAACAAAGAAGCCACGCACTCACAAATGCTGGCGATTGCCCGTGGTTTTTTATCGTTATATCTAATCTTGGAAATCTGAAAAACTCACGGACGCTGCTCGAACTAGAACCTATAGATTTGAACTCCTGGATCATTAGCTTAGGGAGGCTTGTTCCGGTGGCTATATCAGCGCTTGCCTTTGCTGCGTCTGCAGCTTTTTGAGCGGCTTCGACAGAAGAAGCAAGAATAACGGTTTGTTTGTCCATCGCATCGGCTTGTCTCTTAAGTGCCGTAAGCGTGTCCGCAGTCGTCACGGCGGATGTGTCCGCCGCTTCCTTCGCTTCTCGAACTTGGCGCTTCATAGCTGCCAACTGACGGCTGGTCACGAACGTATAAAGCAGGGTGACCCAAACCATCATCCATTCAGGATGGAGTGGCCACGGAAGTGGCTTGTCCTTGGTTGCGTCGGCATTACCGGCTGGCAGCTTACTTTTTAGTGCGGTCGTGGCAGGTGCAGCCGAAAGCGGTGGTGGCACGATGCTTGCAGCAGGTTCATCTGTCTGCGTGTGGTGCGCGACAGGGCGACCCGCGTGCTTCTGAGCGATATTTTGTTCCTCATACAGAAACAACATACACAAGATAAGCGGAGCGAACATAATGCGAAAATTTACCACAAACATTTGTTCTTAGTTCCACGTATTTCACCCTGCAGCTGGAAACAGGAATCGCAGCACCTGTCCAAAGCGGCTGGCCCACGCATCTTCACTGTGTACGGCGCCCGCATAGCGCTGATAGTGCAGGTCCTGATTCAGCCGCCAGCCCTTACCCTCAAGCAACTGCGCCAGCAGGTCCGTATCGCGGACGTGCCGCAGCCCTTCCGCCGTTCCGATATCAAGCCAAATCCGCAGCGGCAGGTGCCCCGGCAGCGATCGCACAGCCTTCAACAGGGTTCGGTTGTCCCACCAGACCGACGGCGACAGGACACCAACCCGGCCAAATACGTCTGGATGGCGCAGCGCAATGGACAGCGAGATGAGTCCGCCGAGGGACGAGCCGGCAATGCCCGTGGTCTCCGCACCCGGCAGAATGCGGAAATCCTCACGCAGCATGGGCAGCAGATCTTCCACTAGCAGCCGCGCGTACAGCGGACCGCGGCCACCGCCCAGCTCGCGGTCTGGCGTGGGCGTGTACTCAGCCATGCGCTCTACGCCGGAGTTCGCCACGCCTATCAGGATGGTGGGTTCCATGCGCCCGCGCGCAGTCTCGTGGTCTGCGTTGGCGCCCGCGCGCCAGGTGGAACCCTTCACGTAGGAAAGGTTGCCGTCAAAGAGGTTCTGGCCGTCGTGAAGGATCAGTACAGGGAACTGCCGTTGCGGTTCTGCTGCATAGGCACGTGGCAGGTAGACAAACAGGTCGCGCGGCGTGTGGAGATAGCGCGAACTCCAGTCACGCAGGCGCAGGTAGCGACCCTCAGCTTCCGCCAAGGCCAGATCGGGATTGAGCTGGGTTGGGTCGATCGAGTCCATGCTATTGGCGTCCGCGATGCGGCTTGAGATGTCTGCGATTTCCATGCGCTAGGATTCCTTCGAAGGGTAGCAGAGCAGTACCGTGTAAAACACTGCCTGCAACCCTGCGGAGAGCATCAGAACAGGCGTACGCTGTTGATCTGCAAAGGCGCGAGCTGTTGATGTTCAAAGGGGCTAAAGATGCATCGCGAATACCACGTGGATTACTCAGCCGCACTGGGCCGCACGATGGAGCGGCTTGTCTTTGGCCACGACGGCCTGCCCGTCATCGTCTTTCCCACATCACAGAGCCGCTTCTTCGAGTTTGAAGATCAGGGCATGGTTGCCGCGATTGAGGGCAAGATCAATCGCGGCCAGGTGCAGCTGTGGTGCGTTGATTCCGTCGACAGCGAAAGCTGGTACGCACGCGATGTGGAAGGCCGCTGGCGCATTGCCCGGCACATGCAGTACGAGCGCTACATTATGGACGAACTGTTGCCACAGATTCGTCATCGCAACTGGAATCAGCATGTGGCCATGGCGGGCTGTTCCTTTGGCGGATTTCACGCGGCCAGCATGGCTCTGCGGCATCCGGACAAGATCAATGCCATGCTCTCAATGGGTGGAGCGTTTGATGTGCGCGGCTTTCTGTGCGGCCATTATGACGACGATTGCTACTTCACGCTGCCCATGGATTTTCTGCCCAACATGCACGACCACTGGTACCTGGACCGCTATCGTCACAACAACTACATACTGGCCACAGGGCAGCATGACCAGTGCTGGAACGAGAATGAGCGGCTGGCCGCGATCATGCGGTCCAAGGGTATTCCTGTGCGGCTGGATGTGTGGGGCGATAACACCGGCCACGACTGGCCCTGGTGGCGTCGAATGCTGCAGACGTATCTATAGGCGTGTCGCGGTCCTGTCATCTCGTTATGCTGTCATCTTGACGCTGAGCTTGTCGAAGGGGAAAGATCCCAACACATCAGAT
>JAMFTB010000195.1 GCA_026225595.1 Terriglobus sp.
CGCGCGGGCATCCTGGCGCTGCTGTACTTGGCCATTCCGCTCTCCAGCGTCATCGGCTCACCCATCTCTGCAGCGCTGCTGCGCATGAACGGCGCGCACGGACTTGCGGGCTGGCAGTGGTTGTTTCTGCTGGAGGCGCTGCCCGCCATCCTGCTGGGTCTGGCCGTGCCGTGGATGATGGACAACGGCCCACAGACAGCAACATGGCTGACGTCTGCGGAGAAAGAAACGCTGCTCTCTGCAATCGCAACCGAAGAAGAAGCACAAGCAGCTGCAACCAATACTTCTATTGCAGAGCGCACACCCGTGGGCACGCTGGCAACGCTGGCCGCCACCTATTTCATGCTGATGATTGGCCTGTACGAGCTGGGCTTCTGGACGCCCCGCCTCATCAGTGGCTTTGGCGTTTCACTGCGCGCGCTGGGATGGCTGAACGCACTGCCTTACGCAGTGGGAGCGCTGCTGCTGTTGCCGTGGTGCCGCATGTCAGACCGCAGCGGCCATCGCCGCGTAAACCTGCTGGTGTCATTTCTGTGCGGAACCGTTGGCTTTGCGGCGACAGCCTTTGCACCGTCGCTGACCGTCTGCCTGCTGGGCCTGGCGCTGGCATCGTTTGGTGTGTACGTCTCCATGCCTGTCTTCTGGGCGGCCACCAGTCAGCGGCTGTCACCGGCTGCAGCGGCCTTTGGCATTGCGGTGATCAACTCCATTGGCAATGTTGGCGGATTTATTGGCCCTTATATCACCGGCTGGCTGCTGGGTCGCACACATAGCTATGCGGACGGCCTGCTGGCCACCGCAGGTGCACTTGCCATTGGAGCAGCGCTGGCGTGGATTATCTTCACGCTACCTAAAACCGCTGCTTCTCCTAAAGGTTTAGGAGCTACAGCGTGAGCGACACACTCCGCGCAGCCGCGCGGTCCATCTTTGCGCAGGCGCTACAGGCGAGCAACGTGCGTGAGGCAGTGCAGACGCACCTTGCAGCCATGCCGCACAACGCTGCCGTGACCCGCTGGATCGTCATCGCCATGGGCAAGGCAGCAGTGCCCATGTACGCCGCTGCGGCGGAAGTACTGAAACTGCCCACAGAAGCCATCGTCGTCGCACCACCAGAAACACTGCCGAAAACTCCTGGGGCCCCACGTCTCGCTTCTGAGACGTGGGGCCCCAGCACTCCTATCTACATCCCAGGAGCGCACCCCACACCCACAGAAGATTCGCTCCGCGCCGCGGACGAGATGATGCGCCTGCTGGCCACGGCCGATGACGAAACCGCGGTGCTCTACCTCATCAGTGGCGGAGCGTCCGCCATGGTGGAGCGGCCGCTGAACCCCGCAATTTCATTGGCCGATCTGGCCACATTCAACCGCGCGCTTGTGGGCAGCGGCATGGCCATTACGCAGATGAATACTCTGCGCAAACACTTCTCCGCCATCAAGGGCGGCCGTTTGGCGCAGTGTGCCGCAGCGGCGCGCGTGCAGCACACGCTGCTCATCTCAGACGTGCCGGCCAACCCCGACGCCATCGCCAGCGGCCCCTCGTTGCCAGACAGCACAACCGTCGCGGACTGCAAGCCGCTCTTCGCGCAACTGCAGCAAGTAGCAGAACTGCCACAGAGTGTCATCGATTTCTTCACCGACTCGCAGCTGCCGGAAACTCCCAAAGCCACAGAGCCAGCATTTGCCCGCGCGCAGGCGCACGTGATTCTCTCCGGCGATCATCTTGCCTGCGACGCCGCGTTTGCCGCGCAAGATGCTGGCTTTCATACCGTCATCGACAACCGCTGCGACGACTGGGAGTATCGCGATGCGGCGCGCCACCTGCTGGACCACGCCGCCGCGCGAGTAGAGACGTACGAGCGCGTCTGCATCGTGAGCGTGGGCGAGGTGGGCGTCCAAATTGGCGCGGACTACGGCGAGGGCGGACGGAACCAACAATTTGCAGTGTGGTGCGCGCAGCATCTGGCAGCCAGCGGTGTGAGCGCAACCGTGCTCAGCGCAGGGTCTGACGGCGTGGATGGCCACAGCAGCGCGGCAGGCGCCGTGTGCGACGAAACCACGGTAGCCCGCGCCGCATCCCTCGGTCTTTCTGCGGAACAGGCGCTAGACCACTTCAACACCGCTCCACTGCTGCGCGCCGTGGGCGACGCCATCGTAACCGGCCCCACCGGCAACAACCTGCGCGATCTGCGCCTGGTGCTGATGGAGCAGTAGCAACGCGGTAGACTTGTGGTGGAGGATACTATGGCAAACCTAACCAGACTTGCTCATGATTCTGCAACTGATAACCGCGGCATGAGCGGCGGCAAAGAAGGCTCGTTCAAGCCCTCAGCCCCCGTAAACGTCGTCCGCCCGAAGCCTGTCGTGGTTCCCAAGAAGAAGTAAGGAGCGAAGAATGCCGGCGAAGATCGATGCGCTAGCAGTATTTTTTGTGCTCTTACCAGGATTTACCTGTGCATACACGACCCAGCAGCTGGCTGTGCGGCGTGTACAAACCGAAGTGGAAAAAGTCATTGAGGCTCTTATTTTGAGCTTCGTTCTCTACTTGGTTACACTGCCATTTTTCGGCTACACACTGCCTCTAAAGTGGCTTGCAAACGCAGATGGCACGTACCAGATCAAGGCTCACTTCCCTCAGCTTCTAACTCTACTGGTGTTGTCAATCGCCCTAGGAGTGTTTTACGCAGCAACCATCAATCACGACTGGCTGATGGTCATTCTGCGTAAATTACGCGTAACCGAACGCACAGCCCGCACCACTATTTGGAATGACGCTTTTCAAGAGCTTAGTGGATTTGTGCAAATAGGCTTCAAGGATGGAAGCCAGATACTTGGTTGGGTTCGTTATTACTCCGACGATGCAACCGACCCGTCGCTCTTCCTTGAAAAAGCCTCTTGGATTAATGACGACGGCGCTGAAGTCCAGATCGATGGGCCAGGCATTCTAATCACAAAAGAGAGTGTGATCGAAACAGTAACTTTCCTCGGCCAGGGTGAAGTCCTACAAGAGAACACAACCCCAGCTTAGAATCGAAGAAGAGCCATGCCCACCGCAACCATTGACGCCACAGACGTTCTCGCCAAGTACCAGCCCGTCATCGGCCTGGAAGTACACGTGCAGCTGCTCACGCAGACCAAGGCCTTCTGCGGCTGCATTAACCAGTACGGCGGCGAGCCGAATACGCATGTGTGCCCCGTCTGTCTGGGCCTGCCCGGCGCGCTGCCGGTGCTGAACCGCCAAGCCGTTGAATTCGCCGTGCTCGCATCGAAGGCACTGAACCTGACGATCAACGAAGAGAGCGTCTTCGCGCGCAAAAATTACTTCTACCCGGACTCGCCCAAGGGCTACCAGATCTCGCAGTTTGATAAGCCGCTGGCAGAGAACGGCTGGCTCGACGTGAGCGACGGCAAGGGCGGCACGCGTCGCATTGGCATTACGCGGCTGCACATGGAAGAGGACGCGGGCAAAAGCATTCACGATGGCTTTGCCGACAGCGCGAACCACACCTACATTGACCTGAATCGCTGCGGCACACCGCTGGTTGAAATCGTAAGCGAGCCCGACCTGCGCACGCCGGAAGAGGCTTACGAGTACCTGACGAAGCTGAAGGAAATTCTGCTGTACACGGGCGTCAGCGACTGCAACATGGAGGAGGGTTCGCTGCGCTGCGATGCCAACGTCTCCGTCATGCTGAAGGGTGCGCCGGAGTATGGCACCAAGGCGGAAGTTAAGAACGTGAACTCGTTCCGCTTCATCCGCGATGCAATTCACTACGAGATTGAGCGGCAGGTTGAGGTTGTTGAGAGCGGCGCGCGCGTGGTGCAGGAGTCGCGGCTATATAACTCCGCCGAAGGCCGCACGTACAGCATGCGCAGCAAGGAAGCCGCGCACGACTATCGCTACTTCCCTGAGCCGGATTTGCCCACGCTGACCGTGGAAGCCGCATGGCGCGATGAGATTCTGAAGGCACTGCCGGAGCTGCCGGAAGCCAAGCGCGCACGTTTGATCGCCGAGTACGACCTCACTCCGCAGGACGCCGCAACCTTTGCCGCAACACGTAGCTTTGCCGATACGTTTGAAGCCGCCGCAAAATCCGCGAAGAGCCCCAAGCGTGTTGCAAGCCTGCTGCTGGGTGAGTTGACGGGACGTCTGAACGCCGCAGGCCTTGAGCTGGCACAGTCGCCCGTCTCAATGACCGGCGTTGTGCAGGCGGCGGACCTCCTCGAAGAGGGCAAGCTGTCGAGCAAGCAGCTGAAGGGCCTGTTCGACATTGCATTTGAAAAGGGCGAGGACTTTGGCGTGGTCTATGACCGCGAGAAGCCGGAGCAGATCAGCGACACAGGCGCGATTGAGACGATGATTGACGAAGTGATCGCCGCCAATCCCAAGCAGGTGGAGCAGTACAAGGGCGGCAAGACCACCGTGTCTGCCTTCTTCGTTGGCCAGGTCATGCGCCTCTCAAAGGGGCAGGCAAACCCCGCACTGCTGAACGAGCTTGTGGTGAAAAAGCTGAACGCGGCTTAGCTGCACGTAGCAACACCTGTCCTGCCCGCTACGCGCGGGGCGGGCGCTCACACGCCCTTCTACTGCCTCGCGTGGCTCTCCCGATGGTCGAGATGAAGTTTCATGCCGACCATCGGGAGGGGCGAGGCGAAGCCAGGAAAAAGGTGCGTGAGCACCCGCCCTCCGCGTAGGAGGCCCGTCCGGCAGGACACGGCTTGTCTTCGCCTGCGCGGCGGACATCGTAGTATGTGGCATGCGCGCGCTTCCACTTCTTCGGCTCTCATCGCTGCTGCTCCTCGCGGGTTGCACCAACAGGGCTGGCCTGCAGAAGTTGATTGCCAGCGACAGCGCCGTCATCCCGCCGAACACCGTGATGCTCTCGCAGATGATGCGTGAGCTTTCCGCGCAGCCCGGCTTTACAGACAAGCTGCTGGGCTACATCAATCATGGCGAAAAGAACGGCGCATTCCTCACGCCGGAGCTCTTCGACACATTCCGCAAAATCGTCCTGGGCCGCGACTGGAGCGGACTCGACCGCTTCCCCGGCTGGACGATTCATCGCGTCACGCTGACGGTGCATTTTGGCGAAGGCCTGTTGAACAAGAACAGCGACTCCGCAAAGACGAATGACATTGCCGCAGCGGTAGACAAGGTTCACCTGGGCCAATACGCCCTGGACAAATCCATTGCCGAATCGCTTGATACTCCAAGTGACCGGCCTGGCTTCTCGACAGATGGACTGGTGACGCAGCTGAGCGATCGCGTCACCAACGGCGACGGCGCTGACCCAAAGCTTGCTCCACTGCACAGCGAGAGTGCGCGGCTGGCGGAGGTGATGAATCGCCTGTCGTTGAACGGCTTCGCATCTGCCGCGCCGTTCACTGCAAGCATTGGCGGCCACACCGCCGCGTCTCCGCAGGAGCTTGTGCAGGCGCTGGTTGCCACAGGCCACACGGTCACAGTGGCAGACGCGCGCTACTTCGCCAACTTTGGCCACTTCCACTACGACGGCAAAGATGTGGAGATGCCCTTTTACCTGGATAGCGGCTACACCGTTCCGGTGGATCACTGGTGGCAGCGGCGGCGTCCGTTGCTCGTCCCGGTCTCGCACGCGGAGTATGAGTGGATCGTGAGCGGGCCGAAGATCAACGCCGACGTGACCTTCTACTTCGGCATAGACGGACGCGCGGAGTTCCGCACCAACGATCAGCTGAACCAGCCGTGGGTGATGGGCCGCCACGCGCATGTGTACACCGGCGCAGATGCAGTGGAAGTGACGCGACTGACCGCCAGTATGATGCGCGCATACGCCAACCTGCACGCGGCGCACCCGGGCCTGCCCTTTGGCGGCTACTACACGCTGGGCGTCTGCCAGGACGTGGTGGGCGCCATTGAAATGCGCATGACGGGCCGCACCACACTCTTCCCAAACACCGCGCGCACGGAGTTCTTCCACGACCAGCCTGATGCTGAAGTGACCCGGTTGATGGAGGCTGTTCCCAAGGACACCAACGGTAATGCGCCTTCTGCAGAGCGCGTCTTTGGGTCGCTGCCCACTGCAGATATGAACGCCATCACGGTGCCCGGCCTGCATGACGATCTGCTGCGGTCGAAAGCAGCATGGCAGGTGGGCAAGCTGCATCGCCGCGTGGTTGTGCGGGCGCAGACGCTCACCTTTGCTGGACTGGCCGTGGCCACAGGGCTGGTGCTATGGCTCATGCGGTCTCGCCGCAGCAAACGCTAAAGCCACAAAGCCAATCTCATAGTGCAGCAGCTTTCACGCTGCTCAGGGAGAAGCGTTATGGCAACGAAGAAGGCAAGCAAGAAGACAGCAGCGAGGAAGACTCCGGCGAAGAAGTCCGCAGCGAAAAAGACATCTGCGAAGAAAGCCGCTAGAAAATCGGCCGTGAAGAAGACCGCGGCTAAGAAGACCACGGCAAAGAAGGCAGCGAAGAAGACCGCGGCAAAGAAGAGTTCCACGCGCAAATACTCACCCGCTGCTGGCAAGCAGGTTGAGACCGAGATGCGTGAGATGAAGAAGGGCACACTGAAGAGCGGCCGCAGCGGCAAGAAGGTAACGAACCCCAAGCAGGCCATCGCTATCGGGCTTTCTGAGGCACGCAAGGCAGGCAAGAAAGTTCCGCCCGCGCCAAAGAAATAGGCACGGCAAAGAAAATCAGAACGCGGTGTTCGCGATGTTTCTCGCGGAGTTCACGGATTGATTCCGCGTACTCCGCGATGCACATGGCGCACACCGCGTTCTGCTTTTACTTTGCCGTGCCTGAACTGCTGGGTGTGCTGGCTGCAGGTGTAGGCGATGCAGGTGCACTCGCGGGTGCAGACGGAGCACTTGCGGTGCCTGACGATGAAGAGTCCGACGACGAACTGGCCGGGCTGCTGTCGCTCGATGTTGATTTTGATGGCGACTTGTTGCCGTAGCCGTCTGCGTACCAGCCGCCGCCCTTGAACTGCACGGCGGGCGCGGAGATCAGCTTTTCCAGCGGGCCTTCGCAGTGCGGGCACACCGTCAGCGGCTCGTCAGAGAACTTCTGCCGCTTCTCCAGCGTGCGTCCGCAGTTCTTACATTGATATTCGTAGATGGGCATGTGGTCCTCCTTTCGCTACTGTTGTCTTGACGCTTCTGTTCGATGGCTAGGGCAGTTCAACGATGCGGACGCTTGCAATCGCATCCACCTTGCGCAGCGCTGCGAC
>JAMFTB010000018.1 GCA_026225595.1 Terriglobus sp.
CAAACGCGAGCTGATTGAAGAGACCGGCTACCGCGCCAAAAAGTGGACGAAGCTCGTCCGCTACTTTGCCAGCCCCGGCTTTGTGGGCGAGTGGATGGAGATTTACCTGGCCACCGGCATCACCCTGGGCATTGCAGAGCCGGAAGACGACGAGAAGATTGAGGTGCGGCTGGTGCCGCTGTCACAACTACTGA
This sequence comes from Terriglobus sp., assembly GCA_026225595.1. GTDB lineage: Bacteria > Acidobacteriota > Terriglobia > Terriglobales > Acidobacteriaceae > Terriglobus. Next base: position 195 of record JAMFTB010000018.1, read on the forward strand.
AGATGTGTGCGGCAGGTCAGATTCACGACGGCAAAACCATCATCGGCGCCATGCTCTACGCGCAGCAACGCGCCAACACTTTGTCATCCTGAGCGCAGCACGAAGTGCGTAGTCGAAAGGACCTGCATTCTTTGGGTTTGCCATGAAGTTCCCCGGCAAGCCAGCAGAATGCAGGTCCTTCGACTTCATTCCGCTTCGCTTCATTTCGCTCAGGATGACAATTCAAGAGGAACTCCGTACGACAGTTCAAGAGGCAAAAAGTGCGATCCCGCGGCCCAGTGAGTTGCGGGATCGCTCCGAAATACCGCGTCTGTGTGAGCAGCAGCCGGTACATTTCACGCCACGGCATTTCATGTCACGAAAATGTTATTTCTACGACACACGGGCCCTGCTGTATGCCCAAATCAAAATCGGCACGTCTACCTAATCACCATCCTCATCGCGGACGGGCGCTGGTGAGAACGAAGACCGGTGATGGTGCGCAACTGGTGGGTACGAGTGGCACAGTACAAGGGCACAGTGAAGTGGTTTAACAATGCAAAGGGCTATGGTTTCCTGGGTCGTGATGACGGCGGGCCGGATGTCTTTGTCCACTACAGCTCCATCCAGCTGGACGGCTACAAGAGCCTGAAAGAAGGCGATCCGGTGGAGTTCGACGTCATCCAGGGCGCTAAAGGCCCGCAGGCCGACGCGGTCATTCTTACTCAGGCTGCTTAACTGCTTAATTGCTTTGTACTGCCGGACAGGCCTCCTTCGCGGAGGGCGGGTGCTCACGCAAACGCCCGCCCCGCGCGTAGCGGGTCCGTCCAGCAGGACCAGTTACTCTTGTGTCTGTATGGACAACATCACCATGGCGAAGCTGCTGGATGAGACGGCAGCGCTGCTTGAGATTGACGCAGCCGATCCCTTCCGCGTGCGCAGTTACCGACGAGCCGCAGAAGCGGTAGAGCAGCAAACGACTCCGCTGGCCACGCTGGTGGACGAGCCCAAGCAATTGCTTGCGATAGCAGGCATTGGCAAGGGCATGGCCGCCAACATTGTGGAGCTGGTCCGCACGGGCAGCATGCCGCTGCGCGACGAGATGCTGACGAAGTACAAGCCCGGCATGTTGCAGTTGCTGCGGCTGCCCAGCATGGGCCCAAAGACGGTTGCACTGCTGTGGAGCGCACTTGAAATCTCAAACATTGATGAGCTTGAGGCAGCTGCAAAGGCCGGCCACCTGGCCACGCTGCCGCGCTTTGGTCAGAAGCAGATCGACAAAATTCTGAAGGGCATTGAAGATCACCGCAAGAACAGCGGACGTTACCGCATTGACGATGCGAAGGAAACGGCCGAGCGCATTGCCGCGCTGCTGCTTGTGTTTCCCGGCATTGAAACGGTTACGCCTGCCGGTTCGTTGCGACGTGGCCGCGAGACTGTTGGCGATCTGGATCTGCTGGTGACCGGGCCTGCCTGTGAGCCGGATGTTGTGAGCGCGGCCGTGGAGTATGTTGCGACGCTGCCGCTCATCGATAACCTGCTTGCGCGCGGCCAGAACAAGGTGAGCTTTACGCTGCGCAACAACCTGCAGGTGGATGTGCGCCTGCTGCCGCGCGCCAGCTACGGAGCGGCGCTGCAGTACTTCACCGGATCGAAGATGCACAACGTATCGCTGCGGCAGCGCGCCTTGAAGCGCGGCTACACGCTGAGCGAATATGCGCTGGCGCGGATGAATCCTGCCGAAGGCGAGAGCGCGATTGTTGCAGCAGCCACTGAAGAAGAAATCTACGCGGCGATGGGTATGCAGTGGATTGCACCGGAGCTGCGCGAGAATGGCGGCGAGTTGGAAGCCGCAGAGGCAGGCACGCTGCCGCAGCTGATTACGCTCGAAGACATCCGTGGCGATGTACACATGCACACCGTCGCAACCGACGGCAGCAACACCATCCGCGAGATGGCAGAGGCTGCGCTGCTGCGCGGGCTCAAGTACATCGCCATCACCGATCACTCAAAGAACCTGGCCATGACCAATGGCCTGGACGACGCGCGAGCGATGGATCATGTGCGTGCCATTCGTGCCGTCGACGCGGAGATGCAGGGCCGCATCCGCGTCTTTGCGGGCATCGAGGTCGACATTCTGCAGGATGGTTCGCTGGACCTGCTCGATGAGACGCTGGCGCAGATGGATGTCGTCATCGGCAGTGTTCATTCGCACTTTCAGATTCCCGCAAGCGAGATGACGGCGCGGCTGCTGCGTGCGGTGGAGAACCCATACCTGCGCATCCTCGGCCATCCCAGCGGCCGCATTTTGCTGCGACGCGATCCGTATGAGTTTGATCTGGATGCTGTGCTGAAGCGCTGCGCGGAACTGGGCGTAGCCGTGGAACACAACGCTGCTCCACCGCGTGCGGACCTGAACGACCTGAATCTGCGCAAGGCCAAGGCGCTGGGCTGCAAAATCAGCATCAACAGCGACGCGCACACCACCGGCGAGCTGGACCGCATGCCCTTCGGCATCACCCAGCTGCGCCGCGCATGGCTCACGCCGGAAGACGTCATCAACACGCTGGATGCGGATGCATTCCTCGCCGCGCTGCGTCCACGGCCTGTTGGTGTGAAAGCATAACGGCATGGGTGATCTGACACTGAGCGGCGACATCGACAAGCCGAAGGGCATGCTCGTTCCCATTCTGATTGCGCTAGTGGTGCTGGCTGCGGTGGGCGCGTGGTTTGGCAGGACGTATCTGCGCAGCGCGGTGACCGCCAGCGTGGACCACGTGGGCCTGTACCCCGTGCATGTAAAGTACGCACTCACTGGCGGCATGCTCGTTGGCGCGGACCAGACAGAGGATGATCTCTACGTCATCACAGACATCGTGCTGAAAGATCCGTCCGAGGTTCCGCTGTTCGTCAGCAGCATCAAGGGCACCGTCACGCTGCAGAGCGGCGAGGTGATGGAGGCCAACGTCATCGACAAGAACGATCTCGAGCGACTGATGAAGATGTTCCCTGCACTGCAGCCGTTGACCGCAGCTGCGGGCACCGCGCCGCTTACGCGTGAGTCGCAGGTGGCTGCTGGTGCAACAGGCCGCGGATACGCCGTGATGAGCTACAACATTCCGCAGAGCGAGTGGGACAAGCGCCAGGCCGCAGACGTTACGGTGCAATTCCTGCACCAGGACGCGGTTAAGATTTCGCTACCCAAATAATTCAAGTCCTATGTCCTGCCGGACGGGCCTCCTTCGCGGAGAGTGGGTGCTCACGCACCTTTTTACTGGCTTCGCCTCGCGCGTAGCGGGGCCCGTCCGGCAGGACATGCAGCTACTGGCCCTTAGGAACGGACAGGTATCCCTTCACGCTGTTATTGTCGACGGAGTTCACCACAATCTCAAATAGCGCGGGTGTTTTTCCGCTGTAGAACTGCACCGGCTCCAGCAGAGTCTTGTCCTTCTTTTCGACAACCTTGTCGTCAGCGTTCAGGCTCAGGGTGAACTTGCCCTTCTTCTGGTCGACCTTCTTCAGCTGCAGCTTCACGGTTGAGAGCAGGGTGGGCTGTGCGTTCTTCTGCAGGGTGAACTCGTAGTAG
>JAMFTB010000196.1 GCA_026225595.1 Terriglobus sp.
CGGTGGACCATGCCAGGAACTCCCCACCGGGGCGGTCCTTCGCGCTCAGGATGCCAGCCGCGGCCATGCGATCCAGCGCCAGCGTCAGCAGCTGAAACGGGTTCAGGCCGGTCGATCCTGCGTTGGCGGGATTGGGTGTTTCAAACACCGGCGCGGGCACGCTGAATGCTGTCTTGAACAGCCCCGGTTCGCGCAGCGCAAAGGCCATGTAGCCGGTACCCACAGCGCGCAGGCTGCGGCGCGCATAGGCTGCGGCGTCTTTGCCGGGGCGCAGTTTGTTCATCTCGGCTTCAATCTCGCGCGCAAGCATGGCAATGCAGGCAGAGCGCACGGCTGCCAGCAGCTCCGCCTGGTTGGCGAAGTGACGATAAGCCGCGTTTGGCACCACGCCAGCCTGCCGCGTGGCCTCGCGCAGCGTCACCGCGTCCGGGCCGCCGGTGCGTGCCATCTCGGTGCCCGCGTCCAGCAACGCGCGGCGTAAATCTCCGTGGCGAAAGGTGCTGCGCGTGGGTGGCGCTGTAGTTGCTGCCGTGCGTTTCATTGGTTCACCAGATTTTATCTGTATCGCGCGTTTTGCAATGGACAGCGAACCGTGAGCAGTGTTTAGAATGTGTACGCTGTACACATGATAGGGGATCACAGCCGCATACGCGGCAGGGGATGGAAACAATGGCAAGCGGATTTGTCTGGTACGAGCTGATGACGAACGACATGGATGCGGCGATTGCATTCTATGGCAAGGTGGTGGGCTGGGATGTCCGGGACAGTGGCATGGTGGGCATACCGTACATGATCTTCAGCATGGACGGTAAGGACGTGGGTGGCATGATGTCGTGGACTTCCATGGGCAAGACGGGCATGACGCCGACATGGAAGGCACACATCTACACCGCAGATGTGGACGCAGAGACGGCAGCGGTGGTGGCCGACGGCGGCAAGCAGTACATGGCGCCGCAGGATATCCCCGGTGTGGGTCGCTTCTCTGTCGTGTGCGATCCGCAGGGAGCGGAATTCCTGCTCTTCCAGCCCAACCAGGAATATGCGCCGCCGCGGCTTGCGCAGAATGACCTTGGCAGCGTGGGCTGGCATGAGCTGATGACCACCGACTGGGAGAAGGCGTGGGAGTTTTATAGCAAGCACTTCGGCTGGGAGAAAGATCGCGCAACGGATATGGGAGCGATGGGCATCTACCAGACCTTCCGCATGGGCGGCGACCAGTACAGCGGCGGCATGATGACGATTCCGCCGTTCATGCCAGGCGTGCAGCCCGGGTGGCTGTACTACTTCACGGTTGCGGATGTGGACGCTGCCGCTGAAGTCGTGAAGGCTGCAGGCGGCACCATCACCCACGGCCCAGCAGACGTACCCGGCGGCTCGCGCATTGTGCAGGCCACCGATCCGCAGGGCGGCAAGTTCGCTCTGGTATCGACCGCAAGCTAACTCATCTTCGCGAACAGCAAAGGCGCTGCGATTATTTCGTGAACACGGAGTGCACGAAGTCAGCACAGAGGGCACAGAGTAACGTTGTGAACTCCGTGAGACCTCTGTGAACTCTGTGTTCTGAAGTAACCGCAGCGCTCCTGCGTTCAGCTTTACGAACGAAGTGTTGTTGCCAGATCGCTGAAGGCGACCTTGCTTTGATCGCCCGTGCTGAAGGTCTTTACCGTTGCGGTTTGAGAAGCCACTTCGTCCTCACCCAGGATGACGATGCTGCGTGCAACGCGGTCGGCTGCGTCAAAGCTCTTCTTCAGGCGGAAGGTGCCGTCACCCACTTCAATGCTGAGGCCCTTGCTGCGCAGAGTGCGCGCCAGCGCCAGCGCGGCTGCATCCTGCGCGGGGCTTAGCGGAGCGATGTAAGCATCCACCTTTGGTTCAGTGGGCACTTCACCACTGGCAGCTGCAGCCGATTCCGCAAGCGCCTGCAGCGTCAGGATCAGACGATCCTCGCCAATGGCAAAGCCAATGCCCGGCGCCTTTGGTCCGCCCAGCATCTCGCTCAGACCGTCGTAGCGACCGCCGCCCAGCAGCGCATTCTGTGTGCCCAGGCCCAAGTCCACCGTGAACTCAAACGTGGTGCGCGTGTAGTAATCCAGTCCGCGGACGAGGCGCGGGTTCACCGTGTACGGAACCTCGCACGCATCCAGAGCCGCACGCACGGCTGTGAAATGGGCGGTGGATGCTTCGTCCAGGTAATCGGCAATCTTGGGCAGACCGTTGATGATCTCCTGATCCGCCTCGTCCTTGCTGTCCAGCACGCGCAGCGGATTCGTCTCCGCTCGCCGCTGATTGTCCGGGCACATGCGGTCCTTCACCGGCAGCAGAGCCTCGCGCAGCGCGGCCACATAACGCGGTCGATCCGTCGATGAGCCAACGGAGTTCAAATGCAGCCGCCAACCCTTGTACTCATTGGCTGCACTGGCGCGCGGAATGCCCAGCTCATCCAGCAGCGTGGCCAGCATCTCCAGAATCTCCGCATCGCGTAATGGAGATTCACTACCCGACGTCGCAGGTCCAATCACCTCTGCACCAATCTGGAAGAACTGGCGATAGCGGCCTTTCTGCGGGCGCTCGCGACGGAACTGCGGGCCAATGTAGTACAGCTTCTGCAGCTGGCCGGTGTCGCCCAGCTTGTGCTCGATGTATGCGCGCACAACGCCTGCCGTGTTCTCCGGACGCAGTGTGAGCGACTGCGGCTTCTCGCTTGCGGCGCGTGCGCGGTCCTCCCACGTGTACATTTCTTTGCTTACGATGTCGGTCTCTTCGCCCACGCCACGTGCAAATAGCTCCGTTGCTTCCAGCACGGGGGTACGAATTTCACCAAAGTTGTAACGCGCAAAAACCTCTCGCGCGGTGCGTTCCACGCGGTTCCACAGAGCGGTTTCCGGTGGCAACAAATCACGCGTTCCACGGATCGCTTTGACTATCTGGGCCATTCATCCAGTCTAACGAATCGGCGCGACGGATACGAAGCATGTTGCGTTTGTTCTTTATCCATGCGGTGTTTGTGCACAGCGCGTTGCACAGCTTCTGTACACATTGCGCCGTGCGCAACTGCTCATCACACTCATCCACTGCGCTGTGAATGAAGTGTTCGTGCGTCGCGGCAGGCGCGTTTGCCTCTCATGGACGGAACAATATTGTGTGAATGTGCCTTTCGCGGTGCAAAGAAATTCCACGCCGGACAAAACTTCTGCTTGCCATTGCACCATCGGCGGTGCAACATATTGCTGTGTTGCAGTTGCGTGTGTTCCGGCGTAGAACAGTGTGGCGTCCGTTGCAAATGTTGCATCCTATGCTGCATCGGGCTGGAGGCGGGACGAATGATGTGGGATGACGAACTGAAACTGAGTGCAGCAGCGGCGAACGACTACGACGAACCGGAACTGGACGACGAAGAAGAAGAGGACGACGAGTTTAACGACGAAGAGGATGAAGAGGACGAAGTAACAACCACCTCATCCGACGACGACGAAGATCTCGACGACCTGGACGACGACGAAGATGAAGACGGAGTCTACGACGTGAGTGATCCTGTAAGCAGCGACAAGGCAGTGCACACCGATCATGCAGAGCAGGCAACGCTGACGGCTGCACCCTCAACCCCGGTGGATCCATACACGCCTCCTGAGGCGGAGCCGATTCTTCCTGTGAGCGAGCCAACGATTCCTGCGGCGCCAGTCAAGGCCGCGAAGGCTGCCCCAAAGAAAGCAGCGAAGAAGGCTGCTCCGAAGAAGGCCGCTAAGAAAGCAGCAAAGAAGGCTGCTCCCAAAAAGGCTGCCAAGAAGGCTGCGAAGAAAGCCGTTGCAAAGAAGGCGGCGAAAAAAGCAGTGAAGAAGGCAGCCAAGAAGGTAGTCGCAAAGAAGACCGTAGCGAAGAAGGTTGTAAAGAAAGCTGCCAAGAAGGTGGCTACAAAGAAATCCGCGCCAGCAAAGAAAACCGCCAGCAAGAAGGCGGCAGGCGCAACGAAGTCTGCCACGAAACGGGCGTTGACCAAGTCAGCGGCTAAACGTGGCGGC
>JAMFTB010000197.1 GCA_026225595.1 Terriglobus sp.
ACGGCATGGTGCTGGTCACCGGCCCAACCGGCTCCGGTAAGACCACCACGCTGTACGCCGCGCTGAACGAGATCAAGAGCGAAGACGACAAGATCATCACCATTGAAGACCCGGTGGAGTACCAGATCCGCGGCATCACGCAGATCCCCGTGAATGAGAAAAAAGGCCTGACCTTTGCGCGTGGTCTGCGTTCCATTCTGCGTCACGACCCGGACAAGATTCTGGTCGGCGAGATTCGTGACGCGGAGACGGCGCAGATCGCCATCAACTCCGCGCTTACGGGCCACCTTGTCTTCACTACCGTCCACGCAAATAACGTGGTCGACGTGCTGGGCCGCTTCCTGAACATGGGTGTTGAGCCCTATAACTTTGTGTCTGCGCTCAACTGCATTCTGGCGCAGCGGCTCGTCCGGCAGATTTGCGATTTCTGCGCGACCACCCGCAGCTATACCGACAAGGAGTTGGTGGAGAACGGCCTGATTCCCGACGACTGGCAGGGCTTCCGCTTCCGCGAGGGCACGGGCTGCATTGAGTGTGGCGGCACAGGCTTCCGCGGCCGGTCGGCCATCCATGAACTGCTGGAACTGGACGACGAAATCCGCGAGCTGCTGCTGGTCAAGGCCCCCGGCTCAGAGATTCGTCGCAAGGCAAAGGATAAGGGCATGGCCTTCCTGCGCGACTCGGCCCTGCAGCGCGTCCGTGCCGGCATTACCACGCTGAACGAGATCAACAAGGTCACATTTATTGAGGCTGGTCGCTAAATCCTCGCAAAACATCCAGGCGAACCCTTCCCGGAGCGATTTGGGAAGGGTTTGCTGTTTGTTCATTGCAGCCCATGCTATCGGTGGGCCGCGGGGCGGGTCTAAGCATGTAGTCTGAACATGTCCCACGCAATGCCATCGCTCGTCCCCAAATCGTCCGCGCAGGTGCGTCCTCGTCTCGCTGTGGAAGTGCGTCCAGAGGGCGTCTATGCTGCCCGCGCCAATGACTCCGCTGGTCTGCTGGCGCAGGTAGCCGGATCGCCGCTGCCGCCGGGCGCCGTGGTGCCGTCGCTGAAGCTGGGCAACATCGTGGACCGCATCGCGGTCATCGCCGCGCTCAAGCGCACGCTGGGTGCCGTGCAGCTGGGCAAGGAGCGCGATGTGACGCTCATCGTGCCGGACACATCCGTGCGCGTGCTGCTGCTGGACTTTGATGAGATCCCCTCGAAGGCTGAAGAAGCGCTGTCCGTGTTGCGCTTTCGCTTGGCCAAGCTGCTGCCCTTCAACCCGGAGCTGGCGCAGATCAGCTACCAGGTCATGAGCCGTCACGCGCTGGTGTTGCAGGTGCTTGTGGTGGCCGCGCCGCGCGAGGTGCTGGCGGAGTATGAGTCCGCTGTGCGCGAGGCAGGTTTTGAACCGGGCGCGGTGTTGCCCAGTACGCTGGCAGTAGCCGCGGCGCTGGACGAAGCAGGGCAGTCAGCCACGTTGCTGGTAAACGGCAGCGAGTATGCCGCCACAACGGCCATCCTGCGCAGGGGCGAACTGCTGCTGCACCGCACGCTTGAGCTAAAGGCAGAGCCGCTGGCGCACGCCGCAGCTGCTGTTGCGTTGGAGCCTGCAAACGCCGCCATTGACGCGGAGATTGATGCCATCGCGGCCAACACCGTAGCGAACTCCGCGTTTCTGGTGGAAGATGCGACCGATGAAGATGCTGTGGATGTAGAAAGTTTTCTGGACGCGCGCGAAGCGGTCGCAGTGCTGGCCCCGCCCGCTCCTGACGCAGAGACGGATCGCGCCTCGCTGGAGTTGCTGCAGGCTATCTCGGTTGCCGCGGCGTACTACGAAGATTCTCTTTCTGTGGTGCCGGAAGAAGTGCTGACGGCGGGTACGCTGTCGCCGGCGGCGCTTGAGGCGATGCTGGCAGACAGTGGCCTGCGCGTGCGCGATGTTTTGCAGTCCACGGACATGATGACCACATCGGGAGTGCCGCGCGGCTTGCTGGCCGGCCTGCGAGGAGCGCTGAAAAGCTGACATGCGCCTCTCCATCAATCTCGCAACACGGCCTTATGTTGAGCTGGATCGCATTCTGCGGCAGCTGCGCATTGCGCTTGGCGTGCTGGCGGTGCTGGCGCTTGGGCTTGGGATATGGCTGCACAGTGTGAAGGCGCGCGCGCATCATCAGCAGGTGCAGCTTGACCGGTTGAACGCGCAGGCCGATGCATTTACACGTGAGCGCGCAGCGAATGAGGCGCATCTGCGGCAACCGGTGAATGCATCCACGCTCAGCCGCAACCAGTTTCTGAATACGGTCTTCGCGCGCAAAAGCTTTTCATGGACCGCGGTGCTGATGGACCTGGAAGAGGTGCTGCCGCCCGGTGTGCAGGTCTCTTCCATTGAGCCCGTACTTGCTGCAAGCGGCGACGTCACCATCCGCCTGCGTGTGCTGGGCGACCGTGAACGCACCGTGGAACTGGTGCGCAACCTGGAACACTCCAAGCGCTTTTTGTCGCCGCAGCTGGCGGGCGAATCGCAGCAGACCGCAGAGCGTACGGGCCGCACCACCATTGGCGCAAATGGCCTGCCGCAGCTAACGGCCGGGCCCGCCACTGCGGGTGGCCTGCCGCCAATTACCGGCGTGGAATTTGAGATCGTATCCGGCTACAACCCGCTGCAACCGCGCGTGCATGAGAAGCCGGAGACAAAGAAAACCCCGGCATCGGATGCTGCTTCCGCAACAACTCGCAAACCCGTTGCGAAGTCGGCACACGCGGCGGTTCCCGCGGCTGTGAAGGTTCCTGCTCCTGCGCAGAAGGGAGCTGCGCGATGAGACTGCCTTCTGGCATCACCATAACTGAGGACCAGCGCAAGCGGCTTACCGCGGCGCTGTCGCCGGTGAACCTGCACATGGCCGGCGCGGTGGCACTGCTGCTGCTGTGCATCTACTTTGGAGTGCGGCTGTTTATGTTGAGCGGTAGCACCGGCGTTGCAGGTGATGAGGCGATTGTGGTGGCACAGTCGCGCGTGGCCGCGGCCAACCTTGCAGCCAAGCCGCTGCGCGGTGTTGACGGCAAGCTGGCTGCGTCCGACGAAGAGGCACAGAAGTTCTACAAGGATCGTCTGCCCTACGCTTACTCTGACGTGGCGACACAGCTGGGCGCACTGGCCAAGGCAAGCAACGTGCGCCTGAGCCGCGCCTCGTACGTGCGCGCAGCCAGCGCTAACGACGTGACGGAGTTGCGCATCGACGCCTCCGTTGCAGGTGACTATCGTTCGCTGGCGGAGTTCATTAATGGGCTTGAACGCTCCAAGAGCTTCTTCCTGGTGGAAAACCTTGCCCTGAGCGGAGCGCAGAATGGCCTGGTGAATCTGCAGCTGCGCATCGGCACGTGGATTCGTGAACCCATGCCGCTGCTCTCAGACGCGCCAACCGGAGGCCGCCCATGAGCGCGATGAAGGTGGGCACGGAAGATCGCAACAAGATGATTGCCGCAGGTGTCTTTGGCGTGCTGGCGGTGAGTTATCTCATCTACACGCTGGTGGGCAGCGGCGGATCAAGTACGCCTGCGCCCACCGCACCGGCTGCTGTTGCCAGCACTTTATCGGCAACAACACCAACAGCATCCACAGCGGTTGCACCGGTTGCGCATGTGGAACCCTCGAAGTTGGACCCCACGCTGCACCCGGACGCGATGCTGCTGACGGAGTCGCTTGTCTACGAAGGCCGCGGCCGCAACATCTTCCTGCCGGGCGCGCCCATGATTGAGAGTGCGGCTGCCAGCATTCCCAAGCCCGCCGCCACGCCGCGCTACGTGCCGTCTACGCCGGTGAACACTGGCCCACCGCCGCCACCGCCCATTGACCTGCGCTTCTTTGGCACGGTCACGCGTCCCAGCGATGGCAAACGCCGCGTCTTCCTGCTGCATGGTGAGGATGTCTTCGTGGCTGCTACCGGCGACGTTGTCAGCCGCCGCTACCGCGTAGGCGAGATCACGGCCAACAGCGTTGAAGTCACCGATCTTTCCAACAACAACACCCAGCGGCTGCCTCTCATCACGCAGTAAGCGTCCAACAAGCAGATGAAACCAACTCCACAAAACCGGCTTGCTAGCGCACATCGCGAAGGCGAAGAGGGCTATCTGCTGCTTGGGCTGGTGGTGGTCTGCTTCCTCATTCTGCTGGTGCTCTCCGTCGCCGCGCCACGTGTGGCCAAGGAGCTGGAGCGCGACCGCGAGGTGGAATCAGAAAACCGCGCGCTGCAATATGTGCAGGCCATCCGGCTCTATTACAAGAAGAACGGCAGCTACCCCTCAAGCGTGGATCAGCTGATGGGCAGCGGAGCCACGGGCGGCGTCTCCGCGCTGAACGTGAAGTATCTGCGGCAGAAGTACAAGGACCCGCTGACCAATGACGAGTACCGGCTCATCCACTTTGGCGAGGCGCAGACCGAGGTGAAGGGCTTCTTTGGCAAGCCGCTGGAGGGCGCTCCCGCAGGCAATCTTGGCGCGGTCGCGGGGATGCAGTCGAGCAATGGCGGCGGCAATTCGAGCAACAGCATTTCGGGCAATGGCACATCGCCCACGGGTGGCACCGGCGCTAGCGGCACCAGCAGCGGGTTTGGCAGCGGTGGCTTTTCGCTTGGAGGTACCAGCGGAACCGGTGCGGCGGGTTCAACCTCTGCAAGCACACCGGGATCAACTACCGGGACAACTGGCGCCTCTACGACGGGCACCACTGGCTCCTCTTCCAGCAGCACCAGCGCCACCAGCTTTTCAGGCAGCAAGGGAGCGGTGATTGGCGTTGGCAGCAACGGCAAAGGTCCGGCCATTGTGGCTTGGAACGGCTCAGACGACATCGCCAAGTGGGAGTTTCTCTACGACCCGCGGGTGGAGCTGCTGAAGGCCAAGGTAAGCCTCTTCGGCGGCTCGCCTGCTGCCACCGGCAACGGATCGCTGACCAATGTCAATGGCATCTCGGGCACCTCCACACCCGGCAGCAGCCTTGGAACCGGCATCAATGGCACGTCCACTCCGGGCGCGACGCCAACCGGCACCCCAACCGGAACTTCCGGTACGGGCACGACTCCGCCAACGCAGTAGCAATCCGCCGGCATATTTCAGTTCATGGCAATCGGAGAACACATGGCAGACGCTAAGACCGTGATTGAGCAGGCATACGCGGCATTCAACCGCCGCGATATTGTCGCAGCGCTGGCGCTGATGACATACGACGTCAGCTGGCCCAAAGCTTCCGAGGGTGGCAAGGTTGTGGGTAAGGAAGAGATCCGCGCCTACTGGACGCGGCAATGGGCTGAGTTCGATCCCCATGTTGACCCGCTCGCAATCACTCAGGACGATGAGGGTGCGATCCGCGTCCGCGTGCACCAGCTCGTCAAAAGCCTGCAAGGAGACGTGCTTGCAGACAGCGAGGTGTTCCACGTATTCACCATGCACAGCGGCCTCATCGCCGCCATGAATCTGGGCGACGAGGCCGATGCTGCAGCTGGTCCATCCGCAGCATTCGCGCATCGATCCTGACCGTACCTGGCCGGAAGCGTGCGGTGCAGTTCCTCCATCTCTTGAATACGGTTTTGAAGTCCTTTGGTGGCCCGGTAGACTAGTACCGTGCAGGTCAAACCGCTTACGGGCGGTTTGTTAAACGGGAAGCTGGTGTAAATCCAGCGCTGTCCCGCAGCGGTGATGGGAACGAAATGTTCGCGGCGCAAGCCACGCACTGCCTCTTGACTGGGGTGGGAAGCGGAACAGAGTAGGTCGCCCAGAGTCCGAATACCGAGCCTGCCGCCACCACCATGGAAGCGCTGAAGCGCTCACCGTGGGTGCGCTTGAGGATACCGTTCTCGTGGATTGGACCGGTGACCTACGCAAATCTCCGTGCGCAAGCGCGGTGGATGGGCATGCGCATGGGTGGTTCTCAAGCAACAGGAGAGAACCAGGCTATGGCTGTACCAACTTCTACATCGACCAAAAACTCAAAACTGAAAACAGCAAACCTCGGTTTCCCGCGCATGGGGCGCGAGCGCGAACTGAAGTTTGCCCTTGAAGGCTATTGGAGCGGAAAGAGCAGCGCAGACGATCTGTTAAGTGTTGCGAAGACGCTGCGCGCAGAGCACTGGCGGCTGCAGAAAACCGCGGGCATCGACTTCATTCCATCGAATGACTTTTCCTCCTACGACCAGGTGCTGGACACGCTGGTGATGGTGGGCGCCACGCCGGAACGCTTTGGCACCGGTCCGGTCACGCTGGATCGCTACTTTGCCATGGCGCGCAACAGCCGCGAACAGACAGCAATGGAGATGACCAAGTGGTTCGATACCAACTACCACTACCTTGTGCCGGAGTGGTCCGCGGGCATCCCCTTCAAGGTGGATACGGCCAAGCTGCTGGGTGAATTGCGCGAGGCACGTGCGCTTGGTATTGAGACGCGGCCTGTCCTCATTGGACCGCTCACGCTGCTGCTGCTGGGTAAAGGTGTGGATGGGTTTGATCCGCTGGCGCTGCTGCCAAATGTCATCGCGGCCTATGAGGATGTGCTGGCGCAGCTGCATGCGGAGAAGGTGGAGTGGGTGCAGATCGATGAACCCATCCTTGCAACAGACCTCCGTGAAGGTGCAGCGGATGCATTCCGCACGGCCTACGCGGCGCTGACAAAGACGCCCATCAGGCTGATGCTGACGACCTACTTCGACGCCATCGGCGACAATCTTTCGCTTGCCGTCGAGCTTGGAACAGCGGGCATTCATATCGATGCCGTTCGCGCACCGGAGCAGCTGACTTCCGTTGCAGCCGCGCTGAAGCCAACGCAGCTGTTGAGTGTGGGCGTTGTGGAAGGCCGCAACATCTGGCTGACGGACTTTTCGTACGCATCGTCACTGCTTTCTGCGGCGGTCGCTGCGCTGGGTGAAGACCGCGTCATCGTTGCGCCATCGTCTTCTTTATTGCATGTGCCACACGACCTTCGCAGCGAGACGAAGCTGCCTGCGCGTTTGCGTGGATGGCTGCGCTTTGCAGAGGAGAAGCTGGCGGAGATAGCAGCACTGGGCAGCGCAGATGCGGATGCTGCAACGGCGAATGCAGCGGCCATTGCAGATCGCGCAGCTGCAGAGACGACGGTGAATCCTGCGGTTCGTTTGCAGCTTGGCTTGCTGAACTCCAGTGACTTTGCGCGCGCCTCAGTCTATGCGGATCGCACGCCAATCCAGCGCGCAGAGCTGGGCCTGCCGCTCTTTCCGACGACCACCATCGGTTCGTTCCCGCAGACTGCGGAGGTGCGCAAGCATCGCGCTGCGCACAAGCATGGGCACGAGACGACGGAGGTGTACGAAGCCTTCCTTCGCACTTCCATTGAGGATTGCATCCGCCAGCAGGAGAGCATCGGTCTGGATGTTCTGGTGCACGGCGAGTTTGAACGCAACGACATGGTGGAGTACTTTGCGGAGTTTCTGGATGGCTTTGCCTTCACAGAAAACGGCTGGGTGCAGAGCTACGGCTCGCGTTGTGTAAAGCCTCCCGTCATCTACGGAGATGTTGCGCGCCCAAAGTCCATGACCGTGAAATGGACAGAGTATGCGCGTTCGCTGACGAGCCGTCCTATGAAGGGCATGCTCACCGGTCCCATTACAATCCTGCAGTGGTCGTTTGTGCGCAACGACATACCGCGCAAAGCCACGGCGTGGCAGATTGGCCTTGCTCTTCGCGATGAGGTTCGTGATCTTGAAGCTGCGGGCATCCGCGTCATCCAGGTGGACGAACCTGCACTGCGCGAGGGCCTGCCGCTTCGCCGCGCAAACTGGGATGTCTATCTCGATTGGGCCGTGAAGGCATTCAAACTCGCAACCAGCAGCGTGGGCAATGGGACGCAGATCCATACGCACATGTGCTACTGCGAATTCGATGACATTCTGCCGGCCATTGCAGCGCTTGACGCGGACGTCATCTCCATGGAGACGGCGCGGTCACAGATGGAACTGCTTGAGGCCTTCCGCGCTCACGGCTATCCCAATGAGATTGGGCCGGGTGTCTATGACATTCACTCGCCGCGAGTGCCTGACACAGCAGAGATGAAGAAGCTGCTTGACCTGGCGCTGCAGGTACTCAAGCCAGAACAGATCTGGGTCAATCCAGACTGCGGCCTGAAGACTCGCGGATGGCCGGAGACGGTGGAGGCGCTCACCAATATGTGCCAGGCCGCATCGCAGCTGCGCGCCTCCAGCGCCGCGTAGCCGCACTTCATCCATAAAGCACTTCAAACGGCCAGCGGTCTCCAGAACAGGGATCGCTGGCCGGTCACCTGCTACAGCGACGACCGCGAACCGGCGATGAGGATGTCCACGAGGCGGCGGGCGCTGGGCTCCCAGCCTGGGAACGCGGTGGTGTGAAAGATGCCCACCAGTGCGCGGACGAAGTCGCTGGGATCTGTGTCGGAACGGAGATCGCCGCTGGCGATGGCTCGCTCAACGGAGCCTGCGAACGTAGAGTGGATGACGGAACGCGCGCCTTCCATGAGTCGCGCAGAGCCACCGGGAACGGTGTCCATCGCAGAGATGATGAGCTTTTTTTCGGCGACGTGGTCGATGAAGAGCAGCATCCACGCCCGTAGCGCTTCAAGCGGCGGCATGGCGGCGGCAAAGCGCTGTTCGGCCGCCGCAAGCTTTTCTACTTCGTTGCGGTAGACGGCTTCAATGAGATCGTCGCGCGTTGGAAAGTGACGATAGAGCGTGGCGTTGCCGATGCCCGCTCGCCGCGCGATGTCGTCCAGGCTGGCAGATGCGCCATCGCGCGCGAACGCTTCCTTTGCAACCTCAAGAATGCGTTGGCGGTTGCGCTCCGCGTCGGCGCGGGGCTTGCGTGCTGGCGGTGCTGGGGTGAGCTTCTTTTTCGGCATACGGCGAATCAGCGGAAATATTTATGCAACCGGGGACTGTCCCCGTTTATCTTATGAATGCGGGGACTGTCCCTGTTTTATAAGACGGAGGCTCCGGCGTCAACCGCTACGGGGGCCCCTGTAAAGCTGCGCCGCTAACAACAAGAGGAGTGAGTATGCGTGTATTCGTAACGGGATCGACAGGATTCATTGGAACGGAGCTGGTCAAAGAGCTGGTTGCGGCAGGGCACCAGGTGCGCGGACTTACGCGCAGCGACGCAGGCGAGGAGCAGCTGAAGGCCGTAGGCGCCGAGGTGCTTCGCGGCGACTATACGGACCAGGACTGCCTGCGCAAGGGCGCGACGGATATGGACGCAGTGGTGCACCTGGCCTTCAACCACGACGATATGACGAAGTTCGCGCAGAGCGCGCAGGACGAGATCAAGGCGATTGAAGTGCTGGGCGCGGCGCTGGAGCCGGGCAAGCTGCTGGTGGTCACATCCGGCATTGGCATGATTGCCGGCGCGCCGGGCCAGCTGCGTAAAGAGACGGATCCGCCAGCCGAGTCGCAGGCTGTGCCGCGCAGGCCGGAGCAGGCCGCGCAGGCAGTGGCGGCAAAGGGCGTCCATGTGGGCATCGTGCGTCTGCCGCAAGTGCATGACACGCGCAAGCAGGGCCTGGTGACGTGGATGATCCAGGCCGCGCGCCAGAAGGGTGTTGCAGAGTATGTGGGCGACGGCGCCAATCGCTGGGCCGCGGCTCCGCTGAAGGATGTGGCGCACCTGTACCATCTGGCGGTCGAGAAGACCGGCCCCGGCGTGACCACCTACCACGCAGTGCAGGAAGAAGGAGCATCCCTGCGGGACATCGCGGAGACGATTGCCAAGGGACTCAAGGTGCAGGCTGTTTCCATCCCAGCGGAAAAGGCGGTCGAAAACCTTGGACCATTCCTGGGCCACATAGTGGCCATGGACATGCCGGCATCCAGCGAATGGACCCGCAAGACACTCGGCTGGGAACCAACCGGCCCAGGGCTGATTGAGGACCTGGCCAACATGAAGTATTAACGTCTTCTGCCGAACTAGTTTGACGGCAAAATGCGAGGCCCCGGAATATTCCGGGGCCTCGTTTCGTGCCGCTGGCGGGTTCTAGCAGCCGCGTTTATTGTCAAGTTGATGCTGCTCAATGCCTATGTAGACGATTCAGCTTCAGAAGAGGACGGAAGGGAGCTGGTTCTCGCAGGCTACTTCGCGACTACCCATGTTTGGAAGAAGTTCTCAGCCGCTTGGCGCTTTGCACTAAGAGAATCGCCCTCCATCGAATTCCTCCATGCCACGGAAGCTGAGAGTCGCAAGAAGCAGTTCTCTGGATGGGCGACAGAGGCACGCGATCAAAAGCTTATGCGACTAGCGAAAGTCATCAATAGTCATGCGCTGCGGTCTTTTGAATGTCGTATGAGCCGCGACTCCTTCGACAAGATTCTCAAGCCATATTGTTTGTTCGACTTCCGCACGCCATACTCATTCCTCTTCGATGCGGTAATCACTACGGCGGTACGGCAAATGGAAGCTCTAAACATCGCTTTCCCTGTGGAGTTCATCTTCGACAATCAGGACAAAACCGGCGATGAAGCGGCACTTATGTATGGGCCTTACAAGTCCATGCAGAGGCCTGAGTGGAAGTGGCGCATGGCGCGTCCACCGATCTTTCGTAGTGACGTAGACACGCCGCCTCTCCAAGCAGCAGATGTCTTAGCTTGGCACTTACGCCGAAGCAGAGAACCCAGATGTAGGCACGAGAAAAGGGAAGCTTTGTCACTTCTCCGTACGGATAAACACGTCGAGAGTTGGATTTCCGACGAGGTCTTGGAGCACATTGCGAGTCAATTCTCAGAGCTCGTGTCTGAAGAAGACCGACTTAACCCAAAGGCGTCCACCGTTCAGACTCGTAAGCAGATTGCCCGTGCAGTGGAGCGCCTACCGACAAAGGATCAAGATGAAGCTCACGAGTATTTGCGGGACACTTTCGAAGCCATCCAGCGGAATCCAGAATTAGCGAATCAGTTATTTCCGCAACCTTCGGACAAGGGACACCGCCGTGCTCGACGGTCAGATTAATTATCCGGCTGTTCTATACCCTTCCTTTTGCGCGCCACGCCACTGGTACAGGTGCCGTCACTCCAGCTGGCCATGTCGTTCCGGTTACTTGATCTGAACCATTTCAGCACGCTGAATCCAGAGCGCGATGAAGTGCATCAGATACATTGACAGTAAGTCACTCACATGTGATCCTGAACATGCCTGTGAGAGACGGCGTCAAAGATTCTGGGCAGTAAATCGGACGAAATTGCGGCTAACGGGCTGACCGGGCCGCCGGAGGAGCACTACAGATGGGCAAGATTATCGGTATCGACCTGGGAACCACCAACAGCTGCGTTGCGGTGATGGAGGGTGGCGAGCCCAAGGTGATTGCAAACGAAGAGGGTGGCCGCACCACGCCGTCCATCGTCGCCTTCACCAAGAGCGGTGAGCGCCTCGTCGGCCAGGTGGCCAAGCGCCAGGCCATCACCAACCCTGAGAACACCATTTACTCCATCAAGCGCTTTATGGGCCGCCGGCCCAATGAAGTGAATGAAGAGATGAAGATGGTGCCGTACAAGGTCGTCAGCAAGGGCGACAGCGTTTACATTGACGCGCAGGGCAAGGAGTACACGCCGCCCGAGATCAGCGCGATGATTCTGCAGAAGCTGAAGAAGGCTGCTGAGGATTACCTTGGCCAGTCCGTGACCGAGGCTGTCATTACCGTTCCGGCTTACTTCAATGACTCACAGCGCCAGGCCACGAAGGATGCAGGCAAGATTGCCGGCCTGGATGTGAAGCGTATCGTCAACGAGCCGACCGCGGCAGCGCTGGCATACGGTCTCGACAAGAAGAAGGACGAGACCATCGTTGTGTATGACTTCGGTGGCGGTACGTTCGACGTTTCCGTGCTTGAAGTTGGCGAAGGCGTCATTGAGGTGAAGTCCACCAACGGCGACACGCACCTGGGCGGCGACAACCTGGATCAGCGCCTGGTTGAGTGGCTGATCGACGAGTTCCGCAAGCAGGAAGGCCTGGACCTGAAGGGCAAGGGCAATGAGATGGCACTGCAGCGCCTGCGTGATGCTGCGGAGCGCGCGAAGATTGAGCTCTCCACAACCATGGAGACGGAGATCAACCTGCCATTCATTACGGCAGACGCGAGCGGCCCGAAGCACCTCGTCGTGAAGCTGACGCGTGCGAAGTTTGAGTCGCTGGTTGAGGACTTGCTGCAGAAGTCGATTGGACCTTGCAAGCAGGCCATGGCGGATGCAGGCATTGATGCTTCGAAGGTCAATGAAGTCGTCCTCGTAGGTGGCCAGACACGTATGCCGCGTATGCAGGCCATCGTGAAGGAGCTGTTCGGCAAGGAACCGCACAAGGGTGTGAACCCGGACGAAGTCGTTGCGATTGGTGCAGCGGTTCAGGGAGGCGTTCTTGGTGGTGAAGTGAAAGATCTTCTCCTCCTTGACGTAACTCCGCTGACGCTGGCGAT
>JAMFTB010000198.1 GCA_026225595.1 Terriglobus sp.
AAGTGTCAGTCCGTGATCCGCAGCAGAGCGCATCATGGCAGCGGCTAGTGGATGCTCACTTGCGTGCTCCAGGCTTGCGGCCAGCTGCAGTAGGTCATTCTCGCTCCAGCTCGACAGCAACTCGATGGCAACTACACGCGGCGCGCCCTCGGTCAGCGTGCCGGTCTTGTCGATCAACAGCGTATTTGCATCGGCAAAGCGTTCCAGCGCCTCTGCATTTCGAACGAGGATTCCCATGCCCGCGCCGCGCCCAGTGCCAACCATGATGGCCATGGGCTTTGCAAGCCCCAACGCGCACGGGCACGCAACGATGAGTACCGCAACGGCATTCAACACGGCATGCGCCAGCCGCGGCTGCGGCCCCAGCACCAGCCACGCGGCAAAGGTGATGCACGCGGCAACCAGAACCGCCGGCACAAACACAGCGGCAACACGATCTGCCATGCGCTGGATGGGTGCGCGTGTTCGTTGCGCGGCTGCGACCATGTTCACAATCTGAGACAGCAGCGTCTCCGCGCCCACGCGCTGTGCGCGCATCACAAACGACCCCATGCCGTTGACGGTGCCGCCAATGATGGCGCTGCCCGCGCTCTTCCCCACGGGCATGGATTCGCCACTGACCATCGACTCATCCACTGCAGTGCGGCCTTCGATCAGCTCTCCATCAACAGGAATCTTTTCGCCAGGGCGTACACGAAGCTTGTCACCCGGCTTCACCTGCTCCAGTGGGACTGAGCGTTCGAGGCCTGAATCGGTCAGCAGTGTTGCGGTGCGCGGTGCCAGCTGCAGCAGCGAACGCAGGGCAGCGCCGGTGCGTCCGCGCGTGCGCAGTTCCAACACCTGGCCCACCAGCACCAGCGCAATGATGACCGCAGCCGGTTCGTAGTACAGCGGCAGAGCGCCGCTTGCATCCCGCGCGGCAACAGGAAAAATGTTTGGAGCAAAAGTAACCGCAAGGCTGTAAAGATAAGCAGCGCCAGTGCCCAGCGCGATGAGCGTGAACATGTTGCCGCTGCGGTTGCGCACGGACTGCACGCCACGCACAAAGAACGGCCAGCCGCACCACAGCACAACTGGCGTCGCCAGCGCGCACTCTACCCACGCAAGCCACTGTGCGGACACATGCTGCAGCGGCATCGCAGGCAACATCTGCAGCACCATGATGCCAAGCAGAGGCAGGCACAATGAGGCTGCGACAATCAAACGCCGCGTCATGTCGTCCAGCTCTGGGTTTGTCTCTTCTACAACTACCTCACGCGGCTCCAATGCCATGCCGCAGATGGGGCATGCGCCCGGCGCATCGCGCTCAACCTCAGGATGCATGGGGCATGTGTAGGTAGTTCGCAAGGTTAACTGGATCGTTGCCGGCTCCAGCGCCATGCCGCACTTCGGGCAAGCACCCGGCCCCATCTGCCGTACTTCGGGATCCATGGGGCAGGTGTATTCGGTGGCTACATCTGCTGCAGTTGGTGCAGTGGGTGAGGGCTGTGGCTCAAGATACTTCTGCGGGTCCGCAGTGAACTTTGCAACGCAGCCCTTGCCGCAGAAGTAGTACGTGGTGCCCTCATGCTGCGCTGAGCCCGCCGCGCGCGATGGCAGCACCATCATGCCGCATACAGGATCGCGGTGCTTCGTCTCTTCAATGATAGGTGGCAGCGTACTCACTTCACGTCTCCCTGCATGTTTGTTGCAGCCATATCAGCATTCAAAGCGCCATGCAGAGCATACGTCTGCAGCGTAATTGCCGCTGCCCATGCCTGCTCCAGCGTATGCGTATATGCAATCTGGAATGTCACAACCCTGCGTTGCGACTCCAGCACCTGCGCGTACGGCGCGGCCATTTGCTGATACTTCATGTTGTATAGATCGTAGGCGCGCTGTGCGCGTGGGAGCAGCTGTGTGCGGTATCGCTCTGCCTGGAAGCGTGCGGAGAGATACTGTTGCGCTGCCGTCTCCTCCGTCTGTTGCAGCCGCAGCCGCGTGCGTGTTGCATCGGCTTGTGCGCGCTGCACCTCTGCCTGCGCGGCAGCGGTGCCGCCCTGGTTGCGATTCCACAGCGGCAGCTCAACACCAACCTGCGCAAAGCTCATCCATCCGGCCTGCTTGTTGATGCCGTTCAGCTGCTCGCCGCTGTGCCACTCGCCCGCCTGCACCGTCAGGTTGGGCACGGTCGCGCGCGAGGCCTGCTTCACCTGCGCCTGGGCCACGGCAACGCCCTGTTGCGTGCGCTGAACTTCCGGGCTTTCTGCAAGCGCTTTTGCCACTGCGGCATCCGTGTTCAGATCAGGCACCGCATCCAGCTCGCCCGTCAGGGTACTCACCGGAAGCGAAGGCTGATTGCACAACACAGCAAGCGCACGGAAGCGGGCAAGGTACACACGCTGTGCGTCCACGTATTCGATCTTTGCCTGCTCTGCATCGACTTCGCTGTCCAGCACGTCCGGAGCATCGGCCTGGCCCACGTTGGCCGTGCGGTGTGCATTGTCCACTGCATCCTGCGCGATGTGGAGTAGTTGCAGCCGTGATGCGGCCATGCGCTGCGCAGCAAGCGCGGCGTAGAAAGCATTCTGCACATCACCGCGTACGCGCAGTGTCTGCTCCTGGATGCTGGTTGCGTCTGCGGCTGCCTGCTGCTGGTACACATCGCGATGCAGGCCCAGCTTGCCGCCGAGCACCACCGTTTGTTGCACGAAGACACCCTGTTCGCCGCCGCCGTAACTGCCGCCGCGAATCTGGTCACCGCTGTAACCCACGGTGGGGTTGGGCGGCAGAGCAGCCTGACGACCAAGCTGCACGCTGCGTTGCTGCGCTGCCTGTGCGGCTGCAATGGCTGGGCTTTGTGCGAGCGCCCATGCCTCAAGCTGTTGCAGCGTGATGGCGGGCCTCTGTTTCGCCTCAGCTAGAAGGTCGGGCGCGGGCAGATCATCTCCCGTGTGAATCTCCGGTGCTTCGGCCTCCTGCAGGTGGGCGGCGTTGCGTGTGTTTTGTGAAGACGTGGATGCTGGCGCTTGTGCAGGCATCGGCATGGACATGCCATCCATCTGTGCTGCCATGCGCTGCGGAGCGAGCATTGGCGCCAGGCATACCGTTAGGAAAGTTAACTGTGTGCGGTTCATGCGCGCCTCCCTTTGGTGTTGAGCGCATCAGCGTTGAGCATGGTTGCGTATGGATCGTTCTCTCGTCGCGCATCGCGCATCTTGTTTACGACGGCATCGTAGGCATCCGGTGGCAGCACGCGAAGAAACGTCATCATGCCCTGCATGCTGGCGCTCCATCCGGGGCGCAGGCCGTAGTTCTCCGGCTTGTCCAGCATGTCTGTGTGTTCCGCGTTCATCATGGGGCCTTCCATGAATGCGTCCTGCGGAAAGCCGGGTACGTTGCTCGCGTTGGGCGTGGTGCTTCGGCCCTGATCGCGCATGGCATTGCTGCTCATATCCATGCTCATCATGCCGGCCATCTGATCGCCGCTCGTCTTCGGTTCGCCGCTCTGCATCCCCTGTTGCATGGCCTGCGTTGCTGCCATGCTCTGCGTTTGCGAGAGCGGACCATTCGTCTTGCGGTCGCCGCGCAGGCTGGTGCTCATCTGGTTCATCATGTGGTGCGGCAGGTGGCAGTGCAGCATCCAGTCGCCGGGATTGTTTGCAACCAGCTCCACATCGCGCGCCTGCGCAACGCCCACCAGCGCGGTGTTGCCGGGCCACCACGCGGTCTGCGGAATGCGACCGCCCTCCGTGCCTGTGGTGACAAAGGTGTTGCCGTGTACGTGGATGGGGTGGTGGTCCATGCCCAGGTTGATCAGGCGCATGCGCACGCGCTGGCCCTGTCGCACAATCAGCGGAGTGGCCGCGGGGCCGGCCTTGCCGTTGATCACCAGCCAGTTGAACTCCATCTCTGCCGTGTTGGGCACCGTGTTGTTTGCGAGCACCGCGTACTCCTGAAAGTGCAGCACGAAGTCGCGGTCACAATGCGGCGTGTGCGGCACACGCGGATGCATGATGAACGCGCCCAGCATGCCCGCCATCTCCTGCATGGCCATGTGCGAGTGATAGAAGAACGTGCCCACCTGGTGGATGTCGAACTCGTAGATAAACTGCTGGCCCGGCAGCACCGGCGCCTGGCTGATGCCCGGCATACCGTCAAACGCAATGCGATCTTCAAAGCCATGCCAGTGGATGGAGCACGGCTCCGGCAGCTGATTTTCAAAGATCACGCGGACGCGGTCGCCCTCCGTAACCTGGAAGGTTGGCCCGGGCGACGAGCCGTTGAAGCCCCACAGATCAAGCGTCTTGTTCGGAGCGATCTGCTGCCGTATGACCTGCGCCGTCAGCTTGAAGACCTTCACGCCGTTGTCCACGGTGAAGGGCATGTCGCCCACCTCCGTGGTGATGACGGGGACGTTGTGCGCACTGGCATCGTGCTGGTGCGCGTCTTTGTGTTGCGGCGGTGTGGTCTCGCTGAGGATTGGGGTGCCTGCTGCGAACAGGCCTGCGCCCAGTCCAAAGGCTCGTTGCAGAAAACTGCGTCGGTTGCTCATGACGGCTCTTCTCTTGTGGGGTATAAACGTGCGCCAGTGTGTGCGCCATGCGTGTGTGCATGCGCAGACTTGAGTGAAGGCGTGAACGCTAGATACGGAGAGGGAGCGGTGCTGTGAGCCGCTGTGTCGGCGGTGGTGGAGATGGTGCTGTTGTGTGTGCTGTGGATGCAGGCAACAGCACAGATGCAGTAACACCGTCTGCAATGAAGAGTGCGGTATGCGGCGGCTCTGCTGAGAACAATGCAGCGGTCACAGCGCTGGTCGGCACCACGCAAGCTGTCTGCTGGCACACCGTCATCGCGGTGCTGCGGATGAAGTTTACCGTCGCGCTTGCCGCATGAGTCTGAGCTGTCGATGTTGCAACTGGAGATGAGGCTGCCATGTGCGATGTCGACATGTGGCAATGCGGCATCGTTGCTGTTTGCTGCGAGTGGGCTTCAATAGCAGCAGGCGCGGCTTCAGGTGCAGGTGCTTTTGCAGTCATTGCTCCATCAGCCATGCCTGCCATCTTCATGTCAGCCGCCTTCATGCCTGCAGAAGCACAGCAGGGCATTGCCGCTGAGCTAAGTGGCACGTAGCTCAGCAGCAGGGCAACAATCATCGCGATGGGCAACAGACGGCGCAGGAGCAAATCCTCTGCCTCTTAGGATGCACCTGGTAGGTGTGCGATGCAAACGTAATCGCACTCAGAAACGGCACAGACGCAGCACCGCGCTGTCCCCATGCAGTGTCTGCAAGGGGACGGCGCGGTGCTTTGTGAATGATGTGGGTGGAGTTAAACGGGTTCGCCGACCGCTTCCAGGATGTGGCGCAGCGACTTGGCTGCACGATCCAGGGCGGTGCGGTCGTCGGAGTTCAGCTCCGCCAGCCGGTCTACCAGCCAGTCGTCGCGGCGCTCCGTTACGTTGCGCAGGTACTGCGTTCCGCTGCGTGTTACGGTAAGGCCCACGCGGCGGCGGTCTGCGGTGGAGCTGTTGCGTACGGCTTCGCGCTGCACATAGCCCAACTGCATCAGCCGTTTTACGTGTGCGCTCATGGCCGGACGGCTCATCTGTTCCATGTCCGCCAGGTCTGAAACGCCAAGGCCAGGCTCTTCACGCAGGGTGCCCAGCAGCTGTACATCGACTGAGGAAGAACCACCGCGCAGCGCCTCGCGGCGGAGGTGGCGGCTAAGGCGAAGAATGGAGGGGCGAAGTTCGGCTGCAAGTTTGACAGTCTTCGTAGTGGTAATAATCGTGTTCCGCATCTGCTGCAATACTCCCGACAGTCTCCGGCGCTATAAGTTTGGTCGCGCCTTGAAACCTGAAACACACTACATCCCCGTTCATTAAAATGGCAATCGCCAACAGCTTGTGGAAACATGAAACGGTACCTATGGATGACATGACGGTTAATGGCGTCGAAAACCCCGCCTCTGCATCGACTACGGCGGAGCTGCCGGAGCAGTTCCGGCAGGCGATGCGCCGGCTGATAGCCACGGTGACCATTGTGACGGCGGGCGACGAGCATGGGCGCGCCGGAATGGTGGCCACGGCCGTCATGTCCGTCTCAGCGGAGCCGCCCTCGCTGGTCATCGGCGTCAACCGCGATGCGGGCGTTTGGCGGGCCATAACCGATACGAAACGCTTCACCGTAAATTTACTCAGCACTCGGCATACACCGCTGGTGCACCCGTTTGCCGGCCAGCTGCAGGGTGAGGAGCGCTTCACACTGGGTGAGTGGCACACACACGCCTCGCTGACGCCCTACCTGGCAGACGCTGTGGTCAGCCTGTTCTGCCGCGTGGATGCCTCGCTGGACTACGGCACGCACACGCTGTTTGTGGGCGCTGTCGAGGAGATTCGCATGGTGGACGAGGCGGGCGAGCCACTGCTGTGGCGCGACGGCTCATTTGCCAACGCAGTGCCCCTGGATGAGCTGCTGGGCTAGACCCGCTGAGCTCCCTGCGAAGCCCATGGTTTCTTGAGTGAAAGCAGTACGCAGCGATCGCAACGATCGCCGCGGAACCGTTGCGGTCGCTGCGTACTGCTCTTCTTTGCCATCGACTCGAAACGCCCGGTCTTCCTTCACAAGTGAAGCGGGAGGCCGAGGCAATCTCTGCAAATAAAAGAAAGAGGGGCTTTAGCCTTGCCCAGCTAAAGCCCCGTCACCGTCACAACAGCCGAGGAGGGCCGTAGTGACATCTCGTTAGCGCGAAGCGGACTGGTTCTGTGCCAGCAGCTTCTCGATCAACTCCGTGGTCTGCGCCTTCAGATCGGTATACGCCTCGCCCGTGGCCGGACCGCTAAAGCCAGCATGGGTCTCCTTCACCAGGCCATCGCGGCCCACAAAGAAGGCCGTCGGCCAGCAGTTCAGGTTCTTGCCCTGCGGCAGCTTGTCGTTCAGCTGGTCTGGTGTACCGGCCACCAGCACCGGGTAGGGAATGTGGTACTGGTCCACAAAAGCGCGCAGGCGCTCCGGGTTCTTCAGCTGGTCTTCTTCTTCAAAGCTCAGGTCCACCACTTCAAGTCCGCGCGAGTGGTACTTGTTGTACAGCTCCACCAGCAGGGGCGCTTCGTCGTGGCAGTTGGGGCACCAGCTGCCACCAATGGCTACGATGACGACCTTGTTTTTGAATGCCGGATCTTTGTATGTGATCTCAGTTCCGGCAAGGTTCGGAGCAGAGAAGCGCAGCGGCTCTGCCGGGTTCACAACCGTGGTCTGCTCGGTGTCCGTCGTGGGCGGCGCCAGGTTCAGCTTGCGAGCTTCGGCCGGGCGGTGAGCAGTAAGCTGCTTGCCTCCGGTGGTCAGCGTCAGGGTGCCGTCAGCCTCCGGCTTCAACAGCAGAGAAGAGCCGCCTGCGTCAGAAAAGCGCGTGACGTGGTATTGGCCATCGGCCTGGTCAAAGCGGCCGTAGAGGCCGTTGGTGTCGCCATCAATGCGCAGGACGACGGCCTTGATCTCGCCATCACCCTTACCCGGCGAGACACGCAGCGTCCATGCAGATTCGCCCTTGGCGGACTTCTCCGGCAGCGCTACCTCCCAGTCGCCGGTGACCAGCTGGGCCTTGCCGCCAACTGTCTTAAGTGCAGGCGCGTAGCTGGTCGCGGGCTTGTCGCCGGCGTGCAGATCAAGCGAAATCTTGGACTTCAGACGGGCGCCGCTGTAGGTGCCGGTAAAGGTGCCGTCGTGCACATCGCCTTCCAGCGTCCGCGCAAACGATCCAAAGTGCAGCACCAGGTGGCTGCCGGTGAGGGTGCCGTCGCTGGATGGGCTGCGGTCGTCTCCGTTCAGAAACGCGCCGCTGATCTGGCCCTTCGCGTCAGGCGCGGACAGGTCAAGCCGCACCGGGATCAGCTGGTCGGGAACGGGCTTGGCATCAGCAGGTGCACCAGCGACAGGGGCAGTATGGATGGTGGCAACACCTGTCCAGTGGCGGCTCAGGTGACCTGAGCCGTGTCCTGCAGCAGCAAATGCAGCCGGTGCCAGTGCGAGCAAGGCAGATGCGGTGAGAGTGCGAAAGGTGTTCATGGTGTTTCAGCTCCTTACGTGCAGGGCGATGGCTGCGCCGGAACTTGGACGGGCAGTGCACAGCAAACGCACGCAAGCCCGCACAAAGGCGGTGACAGCGTGAGCAGGGAAGTTTGAAGGGAAACTAGAGAGACATCAACGACCCGGCGCACGGCTGCGAACAGCAGCGGCAACAACAGGTCTGGGATGACATCGTCATGGAATCGATCCTAGACATGACCCGCGATTCGGTCAAGTGAAAGTCTTCGATTTGTCGGTCCGTGGTCATACATGGATACTGATGCGCACGCGGTCCAGAAGTTTCAAACTGTGTCCTGCCAGACGGGCCCACTACACGTGGGGCGGGCGTTTGCACGCCTTTTTACTGCTGTCGGGAAGGCCACCCGAAGGAGTAAAACGCGTGGAACGCCGCTCCGCGTGTAGCGGGCCCGTCCGGCAGGACAGGCGTTTACACACCCTTTCCTGCTTAGTGTTATCGGGTGGCGGGTAGCAGCGGACTGACGGCCAGTAGGTTGCCCAGTGTGCCGCGCTCTTCGTCGGTGAATTGCTGACGGTACTGCGGTGAATTCAGCAGGGCATTGCGCTGAGGCACGGGCATATCGCGCAGTTGGCGGAAGGCGCGTGAGACGCTCTGCTGGCGGTCCTGGGGCAGCGATCCCAGCTGGCCCATGGCTCCGCGCACCTGGGTCCTCTGCTCAGGCGACATCCGCTCCAGTGCCTCGCCGCGCTGTAGTGTGCGCTCACGCTGCTGCTGCGGCATGCTGTTCAGCCGGTTCAACCGGTCACTCATGCGCTGCTGCATCTGCGGCGGCAGCTGGTTAAAGCCCGGTTCATTGCGCAGGGCACGCTGCTGCTCCTGCGGATTCATGTTGCTGTGTTGCTGCATCCACTGGCCCAGGTGAGCCTGGCCATTCGTTGTATTCCGGCCAGCGTTTGCGCCACCCTGCATTTGGCCACCGCCATACTGACGCGGGCCCATCTGCGCTCCACCACCGGGAGCCATCGGCCTCTGTGCGCCGCCACCGGGAGCTGCAGGTCCGTGACCTGCCTGACTGAATTCACGCGAGCCCTGAGCCTGACCAAAACCCTGTCCATAGTGCTGTCCGCCACCGTAGCTTTGTCCGGCTCCATAGCGCTGGGTGCCACCGTAGCCACCAAACGAACGCTGACTACCGCCAAACGAATTGCCACCACCAAACGAGCGGGCACCTCCACCGAAGGCGCGCGCACCGCCAAAGGAACGGCTTGGCTGCGCCGTCCGCGCAAAGCCACCACCACCTCGGTTCGCACCAAACGCGCTGCCAACACACAGGCAGGCGGCCAGCAGGCAGCCAGCCGCCCGTGAGCGCACCGTGAAGGTTCGGGTTGGGTTCAGCATCGTCATAAATAAGGCAGCAAACAATCCGTTAAAGCCAAGGGCAATTCAAAAAATCAAAACAAGCCCCAGTCAGCCGAAAGATCCGGCTCGCTGGGGGAATATTTAGCTCTGCGGCGATCCATCCGTCTTGTCGCCGCTATCGTCCAGCAGCTGATCCATCTGCTGAATGGCCTGCGCGTTGTTGTCCAGAATCTGCAGATCCTTCACCGTTGGCGAAACCACTGGCTGTGCCTGCACCTGCACGCCGGGCTGCTGCAACTCCCAGTATCCGCCGCCGCCCGCAACCAGCAGCACCGCCATGGCTCCTGCCAGCATGGGCTTCAGCGTAGCGGTATTGCCGTACAGGAAGCGGTCGCGCAGCCGGGCAAACCAGCCCTCCGGCGCGCGCTGTTGTTCTTCGCGAAGGCGTGCCATCATCCGCGCATCAAACCACGGCGACAGCTCCGGCACCTTCCAGTCGTCCAGCATCGCCATCACATCGTGCATGGCCTGCTCGTCCGTCACTCCGGTCGCATTCTTTTCGGTAAACATAACAACCACCCTCTACATCCAGATACGTTAAACAAATGCCTTTAGCCGCTCGCGCAGCGTCTGATAGGCGCGAAACAGCAGACTTTTTGTGGCAGACTCGCTCAGCTTCAGCACCGCGCCAATCTGCTTGTAATCCATCTCCTCGTACTTATGCATCAGCACGGCCATCCGCTGCCGCTCTGGTAGTGCCATCACATGCTGCTTGATGGCGCGCATGCGTTCGTCCCGCAGCATGTCCGCCTCAATGGTCGGCGTCTCGTCGGCCACATCGTGCAGGCTGCCTGTCTCCGGATCGGGTTCGTCGAGATGCACCGTGGGGGCGGTGCGCTCGTTCTTGGTGTCGCGCGCATGGTTCACCGCCAGGTTGGTGGCAATGCGGTACAGCCAGGTGGTAAACCGTGCCTCCGCACGGTAGGTCTCGCGCGAGCGGTAGACCCGCAGAAAAACCTCCTGCGCCATCTCCTCGGCAATTGCCTGGTTGTGCACCATGCGATACATAAAGTGCACAATGGGCCGGCGGTACTTGTTCATCAGGTAGTCGAAGCATTCCAGCTCGCCTGCCTTCAGCCGCAGCATCACCTCTGCGTCGCCGGTTTCGGCGGCCTTGCCCGTGCCAGCGGCTGCCTGCAAATCCTGCGCCAGGCCGTTGCCCCGGACGCTGGAATCGGCTGGCTCGCCTTCGCCGCCCATCAGCCCCGGATTGAGTGCCAGCGTCGCCATTTCGTCCCCATCTTCTACGACACCGTCATCCCCAGGATGTTGCGCTGAGGAGGTACTTTCGTCGTCATCGGAGGGGGTTTTCGCAGCATTTTCATCGGAGTCGGCGAAGTCGTCTTCACCGGGATCGGCGTGGCCGTCCGCGCGGGCGTGCTCGGGCGGCAAAGCGGGCGCAGCTAACGGACTCTCCGCAGCGGAATCCTTTGGATTCACGCCGTCCCTGCCGGTCTGCTCGCTCTTTGCTGAGTTCTGCTGGCCCACGCGCTCCTGCACCCCTCTGATCCTACTTGGGATGCATCCACAGGGCGACAGAAACCTGCCGCCGCGTTGATGAGCCGCAATCCCCGAAAGGCTTCAGCCGCAATCCTGCCAAGCTGTTTGGCGCTGGGAGCAGGCCAGCCAACCGTGATAAACTTGCTCCTGCAAGCGCACTCGCGCGGGCGCATAACTCAGCGGTAGAGTGCCACCTTCACACGGTGGAAGTCGTAGGTTCGAATCCTGCTGTGCCCACCATCAAATCAACAACTTACAGTTTTATGGCCAAATGGATTTGATGCCATTTGATGCCAGCCCAATCGGCTGGCATGCACTGCGCCGGTTGTAGCGGCTCATCCCTGCATCGTTTGGATTGATTGCGTTGCTGTTGCGCGCATCGAGTAACCGAGGAGAACGATGAGTTCGCCCTTTTCGTTACTTCCACCCGGCGTGAACCTCGTGCCATAGCTCTTCAGCGTCCCGTTGTCCAAGCTCATCGATCGAGCGTGTTGGATGACGAACACGCGAGCAGGCGATGATGCCCTCACGAACCAGATTGTGTTTCATCACAGAAACACCCATGCCCGGCTGCAGTTCATAACGAATCAAAGGCAGCGCCTGCGCGAAGAGCTTGCGTGCTTCTGCGCGAGAGCCTGCGTGGTACAGATCCCATATGCGTACGAAGGTTGCGCATAGATCGCAACCGGGCATGGTGCCCTGTGCGCCGCGGTCCAGTTCTTCAATCAGGAAGTTGCCGTTCAGGCCGCCAAGCGCAACAATACTGCCTTCAGCCTGCGAGACAAGATCGCCTGTCTTGGTTGCAGTGGGCGGAGCTTCCACCTTGGCATAGCGCACATGCTCCAGTTCCTTACCCATACGGACGAGCAATGGCACCGGCATGGTGACGCCTGTCATCAAGGGCGCGTCCTGCACCATGATGGGAATGCGAACTGCGTCAGAGATCGCCTGGAAGTACTCATACACGCCCTGCCCATCTGGTTTCAGCAGATAAGGGGGCAGCACCATCAGCGCATCGGCTCCGCGCTCAGCAGCGGTCACACTTTGGCGCACAGCCTGATCCGTGCCTGTATGCCCGGTGCTTACGATCACCGGCACGCGGCCAGCGACCTCATGAAGTATTGCATCAAGGATCGTCGTACGTTCTTCTTCTGAGAGTGTGTAGCCTTCACTTGCATTGCCGAACAGCGCGATGCCGTGCACTTTCTGCGAAAGCAGGTGTTTTACCAGGCGGATCTGGCTCTCCATATCGACGCTTCCATCCGGATGGAAGGTGGTGGCAACGATGGGGAGGATGCCTTGCAACGGCTTCATGGTGTAACTCTCCTATAAGCCGCAGCGGTTTATGAATTCCTGCTTTGGCGTAATGCCGAGACCCGGCGAATTGGGCAATTGAAATCCTGCCGGTGTTAGCTCGTATCCATTGAGTTCGAAACAGGATTGTGCTGCTTCAAGAATCTGCGGGTTGATCTCGCAATAGCGAAGATTGGGCATGGCTGCAGCAGCGTGCAGGGCGGATGCGATCTGAGGGCCAAGCGCAATACTGAGGTGTATCGAAACCGGCGTCTGAAAGGTGGCTGCGAGAGAAGCGATCGCAAGGCCTTCCGTGATGCCGCTGCGACCGATGTCCGGCTGCAAGAGATGCAGCGCGCGAGATTGAAGCCAGGGAAGGCATTCCTCACGTGTGCGATAACATTCGCCTGCAGCAATCGCAATGGGAGAACGCATGGCAAGCCGCACATGGGCTTCTCGATCCTCGGGTGGCAATGGTGACTCAAGCCACTCCACATGTAGCGCAGCAAGTTTGTTTGCAAATGCTAGAGCAGAATGTTCCTCAAGGCGCCAGAGAGCGTCTACGAAGATGGATATCTCAGCGCCAAACTCTTTCCGAAGTGCAGCGATCAAATCCAGGCATTCAGCGGTTGAGTCGGACAGAAAAATTTTGAAACGCGTGAAACCGTTCTTCACGTGCCGGCGAGCTGTATCCAGCTTCTCTGCAAGATTGGAACCAGTCAGGCCCGAGATATAAACCGGAACGGGTTGATGCACCGCGCCGCCCAGAAGTCGATAAACCGGCATGCTGGCTTGCAGGCCAAGGATGTCCCAGAGAGCACAATCCACGGCACTCAACGCATCCACATAAAAGCCGCCGTTGTGTCCGCGCACGCGCATCGCGTTGTAGAGCATCTGGCGAACGGCAAGAGGGGAAGTGCTGTATCCCTGAAGCAACGGTGCAAACAGAGAGTTGACGATCTCAGCGGTAACGCCTGGAAGCACTGGTGCCTGCGCCTCTCCCCATCCAATCAGGCCATCGCTTGTAATCACTTTTACCAGCGTTGTTTCAATGGAGCCGGAATAGACGGTGCCGTAAGTCGATGCCAGGGCGTAGCGAGCGGCAGTCTGTCCACGCCTCTGCGCAGGTGAACCCGCGCCTCCTTGTGCGGAACGTAGATCTCGCGGCAGGTGGATAGGGAAGGCCGCAACAGAAGCGATGGTGGAGAGGGGCATAGTTTCTTCCAATCCATTTACTGCTGAGACAGTTCACGCACGAGTGCTTCGGACGCGCGTTGAATGTGATCGTTAAGCGCCTTCTGCAGCGCGCGGGCATTCCGCGATTCCAATGCATTCAGAATCAAGCGGTGCTCGCGGGCTTCTTCCTTCAGGCGCTGCTGCCAGCCCTCATGGGTGTAGTGCACACGTGCAATCTTCACGTGTGCATTCAGTCCCTTGTAAATTTCGAGCATCTTACGATTGCCCGCCAGTTCAATCAGGCGCTGGTGAAACTCCAGATTCCTGCGTTCATGTGTCTGGCGTTCGCGGTCGGTGGATACAGGCTGCTCCATCGTATCGACCAGCTCATGCAATTCATCCATATCTCGGGGGGTGACATTGGTGACTGCCGACTCCGCTGCCAACCACTCCAGGGCGCGACGGATGTCCAGCGTTTCGGCAATGTCTTTTGGCGAGAGGCGTGTGACAAAGGTACCGTTACGCGGCCGCAGTTCAATCAGACCCTCCGTCGCAAGCCGGTTGATGGCGTCCTTCACCGGGGTCAGGCTGACCTCAAGTTTCTCCGCGAGCAGCTTCACATTCAGGCGCTCGCCGGGGAGGAACGTCTGGTCGAGAATGCTTTCGCGCAGGATGTTGAAGACCGCATCGCTGGCACGTTCCAGCTTTACTTTCATGAGCTTCGGCATTGGTGAAGGCACTCCGGGGTAAAGACTGGTCTTGAATGGCAACTCTATTCTTCGCAAGGGCTTCGGGCAAGCAAAAAAGATTGAAACATGAAATCTGAAATATTAGACTTGACAGCGACAAATGCTGCTCGATACATTTTGCCGGTCTTAAAAGATTCAGGAGGTACGGCAGTGAAGCGTTTTACGCCGCGAAGCATTTGGAACCCGGTTCGCTTGAAAGGTTCGTCCCTGGCAGTTGTTGCTGTGATGGCATTTGGCGCAGCCCATGCGCAGGATGTGGGTGGCACCCTCTCCGGTACCGTGCATGATGCGCAGGGCGCCGTGGTGCCGAATGCGCGCATCGTCATTCGCAACGTGGATACCGGTGTTGTGACCGACGTAAACGGCAACGGGTTGGGTGTGTTTACCGTGCCTTCGCTCCACGGCGGGAACTACGAAGTGCGCGTGCAGCACGAAGGCTTTAAAGAGACGCTGCAGCGTGGCGTGGTGCTTCAGATCGGTTCAAGTGTGAACCTGGATCTGAAGCTGGACCTGGGTGGCATTTCGGAGACGGTAGAAGTCTCTGCTGAGCCGCCGTCAATGGATCTTGATAACGGTGCCATCAACACGGTGGTGGAACGCAAGCAGATTGATGAGCTGCCACTGAATGGCCGAAATACGCTGGCCCTTGTTCTGCTCACTCCAGGTGTGCGGTCCCTTGTGCCGAACAATCAATCTGGCTTTGCAGATCGTGGCAGCGCGCTCAGCAACATCAGCATCAATGGCAGTCCATCCGGCATGAACGGAAATCTTCTGGATGGTGCGAATAATCTGCAGGTGTACACGGGGGAGCTGGCAATCAACCCCACCGTGGATGCGGTGCAGGAGTTTGTCGTCCTCTCTGGAACGCTCTCTGCGGAGTATGGATTTACCTCGGGTGGGGTGGTCAATATGTCGACCCGTTCCGGTACCGATCAAATCCATGGAACGGCATATGGGTTTGTTCGCAACGACGCCTTCGACGCGCGGAATTACTTCGTGCGTCCTCCAACAGCGAAGCCGGTTTTGCGCTACCAACAATTTGGTGGCGCGCTGGGTGGTCCAATCCGCCATGACCGGATGTTCTATTTCGGCAACTACGAACAGTTCAACTACAACCAGCCTGTTGTGCAGATTGGAACTGTACCGACCGCGGCAGAGAAGCAGGGTGATTTCTCCAACCTGGTAACGGCGACATGCGCTGCATCCGGAAGCTGCACGGTTACGCCGATTACGATTTACAACCCGGCCACCACACAGGCAATTGGTGGAGGCAAGTACACGCGCCAGCCCTACCAGGGAAACAAGATCCTAACTGCAGAAGATCCCGTGGCGAAGGCGATTCAGGCGTACTATCCGGACGAGAACTACCAGAACACGGTGAATCCCGCAGACGTTATCTCGCACACGAACAACCGTCTGACTGTGGCTTCGAATAAGCGCTGGATGCGGCAGGCGACAGGCCGTTGGGACGACAAGCTGACGAATAAGCAGTCCATCTTCGCCCGTTACTCGTACTACAACTTCTTCAATGACAACGGCGGCACCAGCATCCTCACCGATCCTCTGGTGACGCTGCGCTATGACAACACGTTGAGTCAAAGCGCGATCATTGCGCACACTTATACAATCTCGTCACACTTGATCAATGAGTTCCGTTTAGCCGTCAACCGGACTTATTTTCAGTTCGCAACGCCCAGTTACAACGGTGGATGGCCTCAGAAGCTTGGCTTGCCCTCGATTGTTCCTTTACAAACCTTCCCCCAGATTTCCGGTAACGGCGAACCCAGCTTTCAGACGACTGCAGGCGTACGTGCCGTTACGAACCCGCAGGTCATCGATATCGTTACGCTTCTGCATGGCAAGCACAGCATGCGTTTCGGTGTCGATTGGCAGTTGGATCGTGGCAATAACTTCCAGACCTTCAACCCCGCTTCGCAGTACAACTTCTCGTCGGGGCTTACGTCGAACCCAACTCCACCGGTCGGCTCCGGACCAACGGGTAATGGCTTTGCCTCGTACTACCTGGGCGACGTAACAAGTGCAAGCGCTTCGGTGAACGGCTATGAAGCGGAGCGTAACTACATCATCAGCTTCTTTGCTCAGGATGACTGGAAGGTCTCTCA
>JAMFTB010000199.1 GCA_026225595.1 Terriglobus sp.
CACCTCACGCAGAATGTGGATGCTCTCCGCCTCCAGCAGACGCAGATGGCTGAGCCGCGGTGTGGATGAATCAGTCGGCATGGTGAGAGCAGTTGGCATGAATGGAACTTTCCTGAATCGATGTGCGAAGGGGGGTGAAGGCGTTTGGCCTTCAGGGATTAAACGGCAGAATGTGGCGGAAGGGGATTTAACGCGCGCAACAACATACGGCCGTGGAGGGGGCCGGACAACACTCGCAGATGGAGAAGGCGGAGCGCATGCGTTCCTTTGAGATTAGCAAAGGGGGCGCGGGGATTCAAACATCGGAGCGGCCACGGCGAAACTCGCGGCGAATCTTTACCAGGTCCGTAAACGACTTCACAAAATCGCCGGGCTGCACCTTGGACCCGGCAACATCGACCCACGTGTGCAATGGCAGCTCATAGATGCGGCCCTGATACGTGAGTTGCTCACGCTGCCACGCAACCAGGAAGCGCGCCAGCAGCTCCACGTCAAAAATCCAACGCGAACAGAACTGCGTGGCCAGCACGACCTGCAGCCTGGGCGTGGCGCGGAATAGCTTCGCACCACACTGCGTGTCATATACAGGCACGCCCAGCGATACTGACACGGCCGTGGCAAAGATGCGGCCTGCATAGTGCCGCATGGGATTGCGCGCGACGTGGCGCCCCAGCAGCCGCACCCGCGCTCCAAAGACCATTTCCATTGCCGGGTCACCGTTCAGCACAGCCAGGTAGCGCGGCAGCGCATCCAGTGGCGTGGCCAGGTCTGCATCCCAAAAGCCCACGTAGGTCGCATTCCCCTGCGCCAGCACCTGCAGCAGGCCGCGACGCACAGCCTCTCCTTTGCCGCCGTTGGGCTGCAGATTCAGCACCTCCGCACGATCCGTGTGGTGTGCGCAGAATCGCTCCAACACAGGCAACGTATCGTCACTGCTGCCATCATTCACAAACAACAGCCGCAGACCTGGCTCTGCACGCAGACCTTCAGCAAAGCTTTCCGCGCGAAAGCGGTGCTGCTCGTTGTAACAGGGGATGACGAGCGTGGTGAGAGGATGATCCATATGCAGGGGGGACGGGTAGCGCGTGTGCGCTTCCTTTCATCATCAGGCAAGGCTCTGGCTATACTACCGCAGCCAGCACCACCGCTCCTTCGCCGTAACAACGTGGTGCAAAACCGCACGTAAAGCTACCTGGCGCACTCCGAGCTATTGCGCGGAAGCAACGGTTGGCCTGCGGCGGCGACGCGTAGTGGTTCTGCGTGTGGCGCCAGTGCCGTGGCCATAGGCCTCACCATGATGCACCACCTGCGACTCGGCCACGACGCGACCTTCCTCGTTGAAGCTGGAGCCGATGGGCAGGAAGATGCTGGTCACGCTGCGCGCTCCGCCATCCGTTGCGCGCACCTGGACTCGGGCCGGGTCAATGCCCTTCTCCGCCGTCAGATACTGCTTCACATTCACTGCGCGTTCCGCGGCAAGGGATGCTGATTCATTGTTGGCGTGATTGCCCAGCACCACCAGCGTCGCATCCTGCTCACGCTGCATGGCCAGCGCAATGTCGTCCAGGCAGGCCTTGGCTTCATTGTCCACGCGCGCCGGACGCCGGCGATCGCGCTCAAATCCCACAGTGCACATGTCGCGCTGCAGCGGTAGTGGCGCCATAGCAGCGGCGGCCTGTGACGCAATGACGTTGATGATGGCAGTTGCAGTCGCGGTACGGCCCTGATCATCCACAACATTGCAGTTAATGACGAGGTCGCCCGGTCCGTGCGCCGTTACCGTGGTCACGTTGCCTGTGGACGGAATGCGGCCCAGGGTGCCGGTGGAAAAGGTATAGCTGAGCGTGCGGTTCTGCGGGCTGGTGCCCGATGCGGTCACAGTAGAAGTGCCCTCAGGCGGGATGGACGAGGGCACCGCAATACAGCTGACCGTCGGCGGCTCCGGCGAACGGATGTTGAAGCCCGTGTTGCACGATGCGGTAAGCGTGCCGTGGCCATGGCCCTGCGTGATGGTACCCACCACCTTGTACCCACCGGGCGCCAGGCCCGTGGTGTCAATGGTGATGCTTTCGCCCGCGCCATTGCCGGCGATGCGGCCAGCAGTGGATTGCCAGTTATAGGTAATTGGTTTCTTGACGTCGAATCCCAGGTATTGCGAGACGACCGTTACAGGTTCACCCGGATTAATCTCCGCGCGATCTGCGGAGCAGCTCATCTGCGCCGCCATCTCAACGTGATCGCCGCCGCCCAAACGGAAAACAACACCGGCGCTGCCCGACACGGTTTGCCAATGCGCTATGCCGTTATGAAGATAAGGCCGGCCGGCCTGAGGGCCGAAGTTGTTGTAGTTGTACTGATAGTCCGCCTGGATAAGGCGGATGCCAAACCATTGATGCGCGTAAGACGGTACAAAATCAACACC
This sequence comes from Terriglobus sp., assembly GCA_026225595.1. Classification (GTDB taxonomy): domain Bacteria; phylum Acidobacteriota; class Terriglobia; order Terriglobales; family Acidobacteriaceae; genus Terriglobus. Next base: position 2,423 of record JAMFTB010000199.1, read on the forward strand.
AACGCCGCCCGTTCCTGTCCATCCAAACTGCTTTGGAATGCCCGCATTGCCGAAGTAGTTCGGTCCAGCCAGAACGTGGACGAAGGGCACAAACTTCCACAGATTCTTTTGAAACTGCACGCCGACACCAGACGTGCCGACGTGACCGACATTCTTGTCGTAGTGGTCGCTTACCTCGCCCTGGATGCCAAGCCAGGGCTTCAGGAAGAGCGTGCCGCTGGCTGTGCCGCCGAGCTTCTCGTCATACGGCCAGTCTGAGTTGTAGAAATGCTGATCGGGGATGGAGCGCAGGTAGGAGTAGCCGACGTACACCTGGACCTTCGGCGTTCGCAAAATATCAGGGCTTCCGTTGGGCGCTGCCTGGCCAAACGCCGTGGCTGCAAACAGCCACACGCATACCAACCGCACACCAAACCGGGAGAGCGCTCTGAAACGAAATGCCATGATTCCGAAACTATATATCGAAGATGCGGTTCAACACCCGTAGAAAAGCAGTACGGACCGGAATAGCCGGTATCCGTACTGCCAATTCCCGAAGGTTTTACTGCCACACCACAGTGCTTTGCCCGGAATGCGCAAACTCCACCGACGACTCGCCGTTTTGATTGTGAACTACAACGGATTTGCCATTGACGGTTGCCGAACGCACATCCGTGAATCGCCAGCGAACAATGGCCTGCGCGTTCTTGCCCATGATGATCAGGCTCGTCGCGTCGCGGCGCAGTGTGCGGCCCTCAAAGTCCGTGGTTACGGATGCGTTTGTGCCCGGGATCAACTCATAGACACGGCGATCGTCCATCGACTTGATGGACGTGTTGCCGCTTTCTGATGCAGGCACCAGCGTCATCACATCCTCCGGCAGCTTGGGGATCACCGCTCCCGCGCGCACGTACAGCGGCAGCACATCCAGCGGAGCCGCAGCCACGACCACCGTGCCGCCGGCAGCGTGCTCGCCTGTCCAGTACGACAGCCACTCGCCTTGCGGCAGGTACACCGCACGCGACAGGTTCTCATCAATCACCGGAGCCACCAGGAAGTCCGGCCCCAGCAGATACTCGTCCTTGGTCTCGCGCGCCTTCTTGTCGGTCTGGTAGTTCAGCACCAGCGACCGCATGATGGGCATGCCCGTCTTTGCCGCCTCCTGCGCCGCAGCGTAGCGATAGGGAAACAGGCTCATGTGCAGCACGGCATACTTCTTGTAGTTCGCCAGAGCATCTGCGCCGTAGTCCCACGGGCCAAGGTTGGCGGTGCCAATGGTCTCCATCACCGGCGACAGCGCGGAGTACTCCGTCCAGCGCATGAACAGCCGCGGATCAGGCGTGGTCTCCGTGGAGAGATAGCCGCCAAGGTCAGCCGCCCACAGCGCCATGCCGCTCATACCCGCGCCAAGGCCGGCAGTTACCACCGTGGGCAATCCATTCTCTGGCGAGAAGGTCGCCTCGTTATCGCCACCCCACAGCATCGCAAGGTTGTGGTTGCCCACCGTTGCGGAACGGCTGAACAGAATGCCATTGCCCTTCAGCTGCTTCTGAATCACATCCTCAACCGCGTTGTTATACAGAACGGCATAGCGGTTCCGCATCATGCGTTTGTCCGAGCCGTCGGCAAAGCGGACATCGCCCTGGAAGCTGCCTTCCGCGTCATCGTCCTTGAAGCCATCTGCACCAGCGCTGACGGCCTTGCCAACCTGCCCTTCCCACCACAGCTTGGCAGCGGGGTTGGTGAAGTCGATGAGCGATCCCTCCCCCTTCCACCATGTGCCCACATAAGGGTTGCCGCTGGGATCCTTTACGAAGTAGCCGTGGCTGGCGGCCTCGTCATAGTTCGACGACTTCACATCCAGCTTGTCGGCAAAGCCCTTCTCACCCGGCGTCTTTGACTTGTTGTTGATCCACGAGGTGTGCCAGACCAC
>JAMFTB010000200.1 GCA_026225595.1 Terriglobus sp.
CTGGGATAGTCCACCTGCACCACGTCAATCGCAGAGGCACTCTTGTTCGTGATGGTGGCCTGTATGTAATGCGAGTGGCATCCGCTGAGAGCAAGGGGCGCGCACAAGGCCAAGCCTGAGAAGAGACGACGCATGAGGAGAAGGGTATCAGGCTACGAAGCCTTCTTACGAAGCACCGAACAACGGGGCGCTGCCGCGGTCCAGCACGCGCGCGCTCAGCACCACGCCGCTGCGGCCATCATGCAGCATGATGGGGAAGGCAAGCACGCTCCACGTGGAGTTGACCTCGTCCGGCTTCGGCTCCTGCAGCAGGCCGCGGCGCGTGCGGTCAATGTAGGTCTCGCGCGTGGTGGATACGGCGTGCAGCACGTCGCGCCAGTCGCGCATGGTGCCGCTCATCTCCGCAAACAGGTTGTGGCCGGGGAACCACTCACGCGGCCGCTCCAGGTATTCTGCCGCACCCTCATTCACGTAGTGCCAGTTGCCTTCGTTGTCCAGAATCTGCACCAGCACATCGGACCCAATGGCCATGGCAATACGGCTGTAGTAGAACTCCCGCGCATCCACCACAACCGGCGCACCACGACGCTTCGCCTCAAGGCCGCGCAACGCGGCCAGCAGCTCATCCACAGAGCTATGACCCTTCAGCAGGTGCATGTCTTCCACACCGCCAAAGCGCCGCTCCAGCGTGGCCGACAGGATGATGATGGGCACCTGCGGACGCCGCAGCCGCAGCTTTGCCGCCACCGCCGTGCCAAATTTGCCCGCGCCCAGGTGATAGTCCAGCACGGCAATGTCCGTGCGATCCAGCAACTGGTTTGCCTCTTCAATCGTGCTGGCAGACAGGCACTCATACCCATGCTGCCGCAGGATGGCCGCGCGCAGCAGCAGGCCGGAGGCATCGTCGTCCAGCAGAAGCACACGCACAGCCGCCGGCGTGGCGTTGCCATCGTGGCTCAGGCCACCGTTGATCACGATGGGTTCGGAAGTTGTGGTGGTGTCGTCCATACCTTCACCTGAATGTGATGCACGTCCCGCGCCCCGGTCAACCATTTAGAAAGGAATTAGGGCGCACCAAAGTCGCAAAGGGGAAGAAATACTGTCCTGCCGGACGGGCCCGCTGCGCGCGGGGCGGGCGTTTGCACGCCGTTTTACTTCCTTCGGAGTGGCCCATCCGTTGGTCGGGCTGAACATTCATGCCGACCAGCGGCGAAGCCAGGGAAAAGGTGCGTGAGCACCCGCCCCGTGCGCAGCGGGCCCGTCCGGCAGGACATTAGTTCTCAGAAGCTCCGCGGCGCAGTGCCCGCAGCTCGCGGACCATATCCGGCAGCCGTGCAAATGCTGCAACCGAGCGCAGCCACTGGCGGTTATCCATCGCCGGATAGCCGGAGACGACCTTGCCCGCCTCCACGTCATTGGGAATGCCGCTCTGCGCCGTGGCAACGACGCTGTCTCCTACCTTGCAATGCCCGGCCACGCCCACCTGCCCGGCCAGGATGACGCTGTTGCCCACTTCAGTCGATCCGGCGAGCCCAACCTGCGCGCACAGCAACGTGTTTTCGCCCACGGTCGATCCGTGGCCCACCTGCACCAGGTTGTCGATCTTGCTGCCGTTTCCAATCCGCGTCTCGCCAATGCTGGCGCGGTCTACGCAGGCGTTGGCCTGCACCTCAACGCGGTCACCCAGAACGGTGCGGCCAGACTGAATGATCTTGGTCCAGCGGCCATCGGATTCGTGCGCATAGCCAAAGCCGTCCGCACCCACCACGGCTCCGTTCTGCAGCGTTACATCGTCGCCCAGGCGGCAAAATTCGCGGACGACGGCGTGGGCATGGGCAAAGAAACGATCGCCAATCTGCGCTCCGGTATAGATCACGGAGTGGGGCAGCAGGACGGCCCCGCTGCCGATGCGAACACCCGCGCCAACAACCACATACGCACCAACATGTGAACCTTCGCCAATCTGTGCGGACGGATCGACCACGGCCGTGGCATGGATGCCCGCCGGGTACTGCGGAGCGGTGTAGAAGAACGCAATCGTCTCCGCAAAGGCGCGGTAGGGATTCTTCAGCCGGAGGGTGGCGGCGTCAACGGTGGGGAAGTCCGGCTCCACCACGATGGCGCCTGCGCGTGTGGTGCGGGCCAGCGCGGCGTACTTGGGGTTGGCAACAAAGGTCAGTTCGGAAGGGCCTGCGTGTTCAATACCGGCGACACCGGTAATCTCAACCTCGCCATCGCCAATCAGCTCCGCACCCAGGCGTGCGGCAATCTCTGAGAGCTTCATGCGGTCATGGTACTCGTTTGGAGCAGGGCGAGTTGGCTAGTTTGTGCGGGCGTCCGGTGGCAGGGGCAGGGTAAACAGGTCCGGTTGAGCTGCCTCGGCAGCAACGGCGGGCAGCGGCTTCTTCCGCGAAGGCGTGGTTACCACCGCTAGCACCTCAAGCTGCTCAATCGCCAGCCGGGGTACGTACAGCCGCTGCGTATTGCCGCGCACGTCCGGCGGTATCAGGTGCACGCCTGCGTCGGTCGCCCAGCCATCGGCCAATGACAGGTCTAGCGGAGCCAGCCCTTCCAGAACGTCGCGGTCGCGCAGAGTCAGCCGCAGCCACAGCCCCTCAGACCGCGGACGAGCCAGGAAGGTCTTGCGCAGCAGCCGCTCTGGATTCACCTGATCGACCGTGTTGAAGTCGCGGACGTAGCTGACGTACTTGACGTCTGCCAGCGGCACCGGCTGCACACGGCCTCCAAGGTCCAGCAGATCGAGCATCGGCGGAGGGCCGGGGTCGACCAGCCCAGCCGCAGGCAGATACCCCCACAACGGGCCGGGCAGAAATCGCCGTACGATCACCTTTTTCCGGCTGGACGCCATGTGAATCCTCATTCTTTTTGAAGCACTTACGGGGACCAGTGGTCAGACCAGTCCAATAACAAGCCGCGAGTATTCTGGCCCGGTCCGGGCACTAGCGCAACAAAAAGTGTGCAGCGGGGTAGTCAGAACGATAGCACCATGCTAAACTCAGATTTTGTGCTGAGGTTTTTGACGTCGTCTAAGCTATTGAATTGACGGCGCTTACTAGCACTGCGGGGACTGTTTTCACGGCCCTGCAATGGAGACTGAACCGGTCCATGGCTGATTATATCTATCTGCTTGAAACCCGTCTGTCGCCGGCCCAACTACGGGCTATCGGCGCCATCCGTACCATCGCCCGCGAGCATGACGCCACCATTTTTTTAACCGGTGGCGCTGTACGCGACCTCACAGGTGGCGGCTCCATCCGCGACCTGGACCTGACCCTGCAGGGTGAGGCGCTCAAGCTGAAGAAGGCGCTGGAGGCCGCAGGAGCCAGAGTTGTGGGCGAAAATACGCCCGCACAGCAGCTCTTCCTGGTCTTTGCCGGTGGCGTGCGCGTGGAGCTGGCCTCGGCCATGTCCGTGACGTTCCCCAAGCCCGGCAAGCCGAAGTACGAGCTCGGCAACCTGACGGACGACCTGCGCCGGCGCGACTTCACTGCCAACGCCATGGCCATCTCGCTCAATGAGGGTTCCTACGGCCTGCTGATGGATCCGCTGAACGGCGTTGCCGACATTGAGAACCGCGAACTGCGGCTGGTAAGCAACTACGGCTTCATTGAAGATCCGTCGCGGCTCATCCGCGCGGCTCGTCTTATGTCGCGCCTGGGCTGGCAGCTGGAAGAGAAGACCCGCCAGCGCTATGCCACGGCTAAGGAAGAGAACTACATCGAGCATCTCGCAGCCTGGAACCTTGGCTACGAACTGGAAGAGATCTTCCACGAGGAAGACCCCGTCCGCATTCTGCGCGCCCTGGAAGCCGAAGGCTGGATGGCGCACCTGTTCCCGTCACTGAGCTCGTCCAAGGCCAACACGGCCGCACTGGCAGAACTTACGGAAAAGCAGGGCCAGCTGCAGATTCAGGGCATCCTGTCGCAGAGCGCCGCGCTTGCAGTGCCCCTGGTTGCAGCGAAGATGCCCGCAACCGAGCTGACCAAGATGAAGGGCCTGTTTGCCCGGCCTGGATTTGCCAAGGAAATTGATTCGCTCGAAGCACGCACCCGCGAGTTCGGCACCGTGTTCGCTTCGAAGGAAGCTGCTGCACCCTCTGCTGCGTGGAAGCTGCTGCACAACACGGAGCCGAACCTGGTGCTGTCGCTCTCCTACAGCAGTAAGAGCGCTCCCGTGCAGGCACGGCTCAAGACCTTCCTGACAGAGTCGCCCACCGCACGCCAGCGCATTCCGTACACGCTGATGCAGGAGATGCGCATCATTCCTGATCTGCCGGGCTTTGATGAGCTGGTGGACAAGCTGTTCTTTGAGTTGATGGACGGTAAGCTGGCAACGCCGGAGGAGATGAAGGCGTACCTTGAGCCGTTCTCGCCGCCCGCACCGCCGCCGCCGGTAAACCTGCGTCGCGCCCGCGCACGCAAGGAAGCAAGGCCCAGCCGCGCCAAGTCCAAGAAGGCATTGCTCTCTGTCGCTGCTGAGGAAGAGCAGGTTGGCGTAGCGGAAGGCATCATGCAAAAGGGCGACCTGACCGGCAAGGACCGCGGTCCTGTACCCACTCCGCCTGCTGCTACGGCTGAGAAGGTTGCGCCTGCGGTCACAAAGAAGGGTTCTGCTGCAGCGAAACCAGCTGCACCCGCTGTCAAGGCTGCTCCTGCAGCCAAGGTGGTTGCTGCTAAGGCAGCACCCTCTACCAAGGCCACGCCCGTAAAAGCTGCTCCTGCTAAGGCAGTAGCCAAGGCCGCGCCCGTCAAGGCACCGGCGAAGAAGACTGCCCCCTCAAAGGTTGTTGCAAAGGCTCCGGCGAAGAAGGTGGTTGCCAAGAAGGCTGCACCTGCGAAGAAGGCTCCAGCGAAGGTTGTTGCCAAGAAGGCTGTGCCGGTAAAGGCAGTGAAGAAGGCCGCTCCTGCAAAGGCTGTCGCCAAGAAGGTAGTTGCCAAGGCTCCGGCCAAGAAGGTCGTTGCCAAAAAAGCCACACCTGCAAAGAAGGCTCCTGCCAAGGTCGCCGCGAAGAAGTCTGCTCCGGTGAAAGCTGCCAAGAAGGCAGCTCCGGCGAAGGCAGTTGCGAAGAAGGCTCCTGCAAAGGCAGCGAAGAAGGCTGTACCTGCAAAGAAGGCACCGGCGAAGGCTGTTGCCAAGAAGGCAGTCAAGGCTCCGGCCAAGAAGACTTCCGGCCGCCGCTAAGCTGTCCTATCTCGCCATGTGACCGTGCTACTTTGGGCACATGGTGAAGCGTCTTCTGAGTATTCTTCTGGGCCTCGCGCTCCTGTGCGGGGCGCTGTATCTGCTGGTGCCGTTTACGGCGTTTGAGACAGTCCCCAACCACAACACAGCGGCCACACACTTTGACATGCTCATCGTGCTGGGCCATCCCGCGGAAGACGACGGTACGCCCGACCCCGAGATGCGTGAGCGAGTGGACGAAGGTGTGCGCGAGTTCCGCGCGGGCGTCGCGCAGCACATCATCATGACCGGCGGTCCGGCCCACAACAAGTTCGTCGAAGCCAATGTAATGGCTGACTACGCCGCCTCGCAGGGCGTGCCGCGCGAGGCCATCATCGCCGAAGGGCGCGCGAAGGACACCATCCAGAACATCTGGTACAGCCGGGCCATCATGCAGGCAAACGGCTGGCACTCGGCGGAGGTGATCAGCTCTGCCTACCACCTGCCGCGGACGGCGCTGATCCTGCAGCATTACACCGGCGACCTTGCTTTTGACTGGCGAACCCACGCCGCCCGGTGGCCGCCGGAGTACGGATCATGGCGTCAGGTGATCTACAACTTCCACGAAGCGGTGGGCTGCCTAAAGCTGCGCTGGAAGGGCTTCACCCATTCGAAGTTCCTGCCGAACAGCTAAGGAATAACTGGGAATCAAGGCAGTAAACAGTCGAGGAAATTTATTCAACTGATAAGTTCAATGTATCGATTTAAGTTGCTGATATTAAGTAAGAAATGGATTTCTATTAGCTTCATACCCGATGCTGGTTGAGGGGCCATGTCCTGCCACCACAACCGTCTCCTCGGGCAGCGTCAGAAGCTTGTTGCGGATAGATTCGATGAGCGTGCGACCGTCACCACCGGGCAGATCCGTGCGACCCACGCCGCCGCGGAAGAGCGTGTCGCCCGCCAGCAGCAGGTTGCTGACAGGGAAGTAGAGCGAGATGCTGCCTTCCGTGTGGCCGGGCGTGTGCAGCACCTGGCCGGTTTCACTGCCGACGATCAGCTTCGTGCCTTCCTCGGCGCTCTCATCCGGCGGCGCTACCTTCGGATTCGCCACACCCATCCAGGCCGCCTGCTGCTCCATCCAGCTCAGCTGAAAGATGTCTGCCTGGTGGTAGAGCACTGGCGCACCCGTCTGCTCAGACAGCGTGGCCGCTCCGGCAATGTGATCCAGGTGGCCGTGGGTCACGACGATCTGGCGCAGCTTCAATCCATGCTGGGCCAGAAAACCAAGGATGCGCACAAGGTCATCGCCGGGATCGACCACGGTCGCGTCCTTCGCATCCAGGTCATACAGAATTGAGCAGTTGCACTGCAGCGGGCCGACGGGGAAGGTTTCGCGGAGCATGGCTTCTCCTGTAAAAGCGTCTCGTAAAAATAGAAAAGGGCGCAGGCAATGCCCGCGCCCCTTTATAGAACTGTGTCGCCGTTATTTCTTGGGCGCGCTCTGCTGCGTCTTGATGTTTGAGAGGACGGAGCGGTCTGTGCGGCGCGCCATCAGGATCGTCAGGCTGATGGAGGTGATCATGAACAGCACAGCCGACCAGGTGGTGAGGCGCGTGAGCAGGTTGGCTGCGCCGCGCGGGCCAAATGCCGTCTGCGAGCCCTGACCGCCAAAGGCGCCTGCCAGGTCTGCGCTCTTACCCTGCTGCAGCAGGACGACGCCGATGAGGAACAGGCAGATGATGATGTGCAGGATGACGAGAAGAATAAGAAGAACGTTCATCGGTGAAGCAAGCCTCAGTGTGTGCCGTATGGCGCGGTTGCGCCTTCGCGCAGAATCTCAAATAAATTGCCGGTGGATGGTGCGGAGGACGGGACTTGAACCCGTATGGTATTACCCGCTAGCACCTCAAGCTAGTGCGTCTGCCAATTTCGCCACCTCCGCTCGCTGCGTTGCGTAACAACGCGGCAGGCGTGATGCCCATTCCAGAGGCAAGTATACCATCGCAAACGGGTTGCTTTAGAAGTGCGTCAGCAGCTGACGAAAGCTATCCAGATGCAGCAGGCGGCGACCCGGTGCGGGTGCGTCAACTGGCTCCTGTTCCAGCACCCATGTGCTTGGGTGCGGCAGGTAGACAGCATGCATGCCGGCGCGCAGGGCAGGGTTGGCATCGCTGCGTGGACTGTTGCCAATCATCCATGTGTGCGCCGGATCGCAGTCGTAACGTGCAAGCAGTTCCTGGTACGCGGGCACGTGCTTTTCACGCAGCACCTCCACGTGATGAAAGTGCGCATGCAGGCCGGATCGTGCAAGCTTCGCAGTTTGTTCCGCATGGTCGCCCTTGGTTACAAGGATGAGGGTGTGATTCGAGGCAAGCTGCGGCAGCACTTCCGCTACTCCATCCAGCAGCGTGAGATGTCCGTCGCGAACACTGCGTGCAAACTCTGCAATGTGCTCAACATCTTTAGCGTTGCATGGGGAGCCGGTGAGGTGTTCAAAGCCGGCCAGCAGCGACTGGTGAAAGGCATCCGTACCGTAGCCGTGGGTTTTCACGCGGGTCGCCTCCAGCCGGTCAAACTCGTCGCGAACTTCCTCGGGCGTCAGCTCGGGGTGATCGACTAGCTGGATGAAGCGGGCTATGGCTTGCTCAAAGTAGATGTTGTTCTCCCACAACGTGTCATCCGCGTCGATCATCAGCGTCTGCGGTCCGTTCACGCGGAGGTGCCCGTTTGCGGTTGCATTTGCGGGCTCGGGATGGGCGACGGGCATCATGAATTCGAGGTAGGGATTCGCGCACAGTGTAACAACGGGAAGGGGCTGCGTTACAGGATGAAAACGGTCTGCAAAGTCTGCGAACCTGCACTGATTCCGGTGTATGATTCCGCGAAGACCCACGTACAATTTTCAGGCACTGGAGCGGACCAAACAGCGTCTGCATGGTAGCCGTAGTGACTTTTTCGGCCTTAGTTTAGGAGATCCAAGCAGATGCAGGAGTCCGGCCCGAGTCAGTTTGGGCCCTATGTGGTGCTGGAGCAGATTGGCTCCGGTGGCATGGGAGCGGTATACCGTGCGCGGGATCGTCGTCTGGAACGCGATGTTGCGGTTAAGGTACTGCATCGCCACCTGGAGATCTCCGGGGCGCGGGAGCGTTTTCTGCGCGAGGCACGCGCTGTCTCCAGCCTGAACCACCCCAACATCTGCACCATCTTCGACATTGGCGAGCAGGACGGCGACCCGTACCTGGTGATGGAGCTGCTCGAAGGCGAGTCGCTAAAGGAGCGGCTGGCGGACGGCGACCTCATTCCGCAGACACAACTTGAAGACATTGCCAAACAAGCGGCGCTGGCGCTGGCAGCCGCGCATGGCAAGGGCATTGTGCATCGGGATATTAAACCGGCAAATCTCTTTCTGGTAGCGAATGACGATGGGGCGGTTCAGCTGAAGGTGCTGGACTTTGGCCTGGCAAAGATTGAAAGCGATCGCCTGCTGTATGGCGACAGTGGCGGCCTCACGCGCACCGGCTCAACTGTGGGCACGGTGGAGTACATGTCTCCCGAGCAGGCGCGCGGCGAGGAGCTGGACGCGCGTTCGGATCTGTTCTCGCTGGGTGCGGTGCTGTACGAACTGGCCACCGGAGAAGTCCCTTTTCGCGGAGCGACCAGCGCGGTTGTGTTTGCAGAGCTGCTGGGCAGCAATCCCATACCGCCGCGTACGGCCAACGCTCATGTCTCCCCTGCCATGGATGCCATCATCCGGCAGCTGTTGGAGAAGCGTCGCGACCGTCGCATTCAATCTGCAAATGAACTGATGTCGGAGTTGCGTAAATTGCACGCACCAGCTCCCACCGCTCCTGCACCACCTGCTCCGCGTAAACCGATGGCTCCGCTGTTGCCGCCGTTGCCCATTGCACCGGGGCTAAGCGGAGAGCACCGCGCCGCCGCGCCGTTGCCACCGGGTGTAAGCCGTGAACATCGCGTTGCTCCTGCCGACACACCACCACCGTCGCAGTTTGGGGAGCGTCGCTCGGCTCCGCGTCCTGAGATTGAGATTACGGAGCCGACTGCGCGTGCCATCCGGCAGCGGCCCACGTCCGGCACGCAGTCATCGGCCATAGCGCGGGATGCTGTTCGCGATCAGCGGTCGTCCCGGCCATCGCAGCAGTCGCATATTCTGCGCTCGCAGGCTACAGAGATTCGCATGGCAGCCGAAGCTGTGGAGCGTGAGCGTGAAGATGACGAGAATGCAAAGGGCGGCATCAGCGGTGTTTTCATCGGCATCCTTGTTGTTGTGATTCTGGCGCTTGCTGCTGCGGGTTTCTTCCTGTGGAAGCACGGCACCACGACGGCTGGTGCGTCGGCCGTGTTTCACGGAGCACTGCAGGTTACCGCCTTTGAAAACAGCACAGGCGATGCGGTTTTGCAGGAGGTTCCTGCCACGGCAATGCAGATTCTGCTGCGTGAACTGCCATCGCTGCAGCTGATGGGCTATGCGCCTGCTCCGAACACGGTTGAGCAGGACGCCGCGGACATGGCTCGGCAGAGCGGCGCGGCTGCTTACCTCACAGGCCAGGTGTCGCGTGATAGTTCGCGTTACCACGTGCACGCGGAGATTCTTTCAACGGCCGACAATAGCCGCCTGGCTCAGGAAGATGTGGATGCTGCGTCGCTGGTGGAACTGCCAATGGCGTTGAGCAGGCTTGCCGTCCAGCTGCGCAGTCACATGGGCGAGACACCGGAGCAGGCCACCGCCAACACTATTCCCTTGGAGGACGAAGCAAGCGGATCGCTGACGGCGCTGGCCATGTACGCGCGCGGAGTTTCTCTGTTGCGCGCAGGCCAGGTGGTTGCGGCGATGGAGCCACTGAATCGCGCTCTGGCTGAAGATCCCACATTCCCACTGGCGCGCATGGCGCTCACCGAAGCGTTGCGTGAATCAGGCGCTGAGACGGAACGGGCGGCAGCGGCAGTCCCGCTGCGCAGCATGGGCCCCAAGGGCAGTCTGTGTCTGCACGACCAGGCAGCCTATGAACTTGGGATGGCCGGCGACGCAGTGTCACCCGCGCAGAAATGGTCGACGGATTGTCCAAATCAGCCGGAGGCGTTGATTGCGCTGACGCGTGAACTGACGACGGGCGGCAAAGATGCCGAGGCGGAGGCCGCAGCCATGCGTGCCATTGCGCTTGATCCGTTGGGCCACACGGCAAACGCAGTTGCCACGTTGGCCATGCTGTCGCAGGGACACTTCGAATCGGCGCTGAAGCAGCAACAGCGCGCGGCTGCTGCGCATGTGTCTTCGCCCGGGCTTATGTTGCTGGCCACGTATCTGCGTGGCGATGCAGACGCAGAGACGCAGGCCGCCGCTGCCGCACAGGCCTCGCCACTGTGGGCCGACCAGTGGAACTATGTCACCTACCTCAGCAATCGCGGTCAGTTGGCGCAGGCAAAGTCCATGGCAGAGGCAGCAGCAGCACGCTTTGAGGCACAGCCTGCCATTGCATCGTCTGCACGGCTGATGCGAGCGCGTATGGCTGCCATACAGGCAATGGCAGGGCATTGCGACACAAACACGGCGCGCACTATACCCAGCGGATCAGAGGAAGGGCATTTCTTCCAGGCCATTGCACTGGCATGGTGTCATCGTCCTGCGGACGCCAGCATTACCTTGCATGACCCCGCGCTGTCAGCCATTGCGCGCGGCGCGCAGGCGTGGGGAGCGGGCGATGCCGCCGGCGCAACCACCATTCTGCAGACCGCCAAGCCCAGCGCACAGTCGTCTTTGGCAGCGATGATTCGCGGCGAAGCGCACCTGGCGCAGAAGCAGCAGGTGCTTGCCATTGGCGACTATCGCGCAGTCATTACGCATCGCGGCTCTGCCGTGTTGACGGGCACCATTGTTTACCCGGCAGCGCATGCAGGGCTGGCAACCGCATATCACTCCATGGGTGACCAGCCCAACGCCACTCGCGTCGAAAGCGATCTGAAGACAATCTGGAAAGACGCCGACCCAGGCGAGTCGCTGCTCCATCGCGCAGAGAAGTAGTTAACGCGTCCTGCCGGACGGGCCCACTGCGCGTGGGGCGGGCGTTTCACGCCTTTTTACTGTTTCGCTTAGCCCTCCCGATGGTCGGGATGTAGATTCGCGGAACTGCTCCCTCAGGGGCTAAAGCCCCTTCTCTC
>JAMFTB010000201.1 GCA_026225595.1 Terriglobus sp.
CGTGTACACCGGCTCAATCCGCTCAAACGCGCGGATGTCCGCGGGGATCACGTCCGTCACAACGCCATCACTCTGGTAGTGCGTGCAGACGGGAATCTCAGCCAGCGAATCCAGCACGTCCAGCTTGGTGACCACCAGCCACTCCGTACCGTTCACCATGTTGGAGTAGCGCAGCAACGGCAGATCAAGCCAGCCACAGCGGCGCGGACGGCCCGTGGTTGCACCATACTCCTGCCCCCGCGCACGCAGCTCGTCGCCGGCCTTGGTGAAGTCCTCCGTGGGGAACGGGCCTTCGCCCACACGCGTGACATACGCCTTGGTAACGCCAATCACCGTGCCAATGGTGGTGGGGCCAACCCCGGTGCCAATCACGGCTCCACCTGCGGTCGCAGATGACGACGTGACGAACGGATATGTCCCGTGATCAATATCCAGCAGCGCGCCCTGTGCGCCCTCAAACATCACGCTCTTGCCGTCTGCAATCGCCTTATTCAGCAGCACCGCTGTGTCTGTAACGTAGGGCGCAACCTCTTCGGCATAGCGCGCGTACTCCTCGTAAATCTTCGCGGGATTCAGCGGCTCCGTGCCAAACAGCGCATGCGCAATCTGGTTCTTTTCATTGCAGGCATTCGCAATGTGCGTGCGCAGCAGCTGCGTGTTCAGCAGGTCCACAATGCGCAGGCCGTTGCGGTGCATCTTGTCTTCATACGCAGGGCCAATGCCGCGCGACGTGGTGCCAATCTTCGTGCGGCCAGGCGCATTCTCTGCCGCCAGCTCAATCATGCGGTGGTACGGCAGAATGACCTGCGCACGGTTGCTGACGAACAGCTGCCCATCAATGGGCAGGCCATGTCCCTTCAGCATCTTGATCTCGTTGAGCAGAGCCGCCGGATCGACCACGACACCGTTGCCAATAACGCCCAGGCAGCCCGGCCGCAGAACGCCGCACGGCACCAGGTGCAGCACAAACTTTTTGCCGTCGATGATGACGGTGTGGCCCGCGTTGTGGCCGCCTGCGTAGCGCGCAACCACGTTATAGCGCTCGCTGAGAACATCAACGATCTTGCCTTTGCCTTCATCGCCCCACTGCGCGCCAAGCACTACAGCCGTCTTCTTCATGGTCATTCAAAATTCTCCGCAGGCGTACAGGCTGGCAGCCATCGAGGGCCGCCTAGGCAGATCGCACAGTTTGTATTCGATGCACAGCAGGATGGCGAACGAAGATCGAACGTCTTCCCAATCAATTTTATACTGACCGGCACACATGGCTCACCCCAACATCGATGCGAAGCATCGACAGGTAGGAACAGGGGCCTTCACAGACCCCCGAAATACAGTCACAAAATTCGGGAGCTTTAGCCCCGGCGCTTTTGCATATGCTCCGCATCAAAAAAAGAGGCCCGCATCTGCGGGCCTCTTCGTTGCAACTACGCCGATGCTTTCTCGGCGAGAATGTCGATCTTGTCGATCTTCGGTGGCTCGCTGAAATACTCGTCCGCCACGGACATCAACGCCTTTGCGATCGGGCCATTCAGATGCGCATCGCGGCCGGCTTCGTCGTTGAAGGTGTCAAAGACGCCATAGACGCCGGGCCGGTCTTCCTTGATGGCGTACCAGTGAATCGTGCCCGGCTCGTCGCCGGCCATCACGGCACCCTGCTTCAGAAACGCCTCGACCTCTGCTTCTTTACCCGGTTTCGCCTTGAGTTCTACGTACAGTGCAAACTTCGCCATTGCGTGCTCCCCACTTTCGTAAGAATTGGATGCACTTCAACGAAGGCCGTTACAGCACACGGCGCAACATCGCGGAATATTCATCCACGTGACCGTTACACGCGGCCGGCGAATTCCTTGTTCTCGGTAGCGACCTTGATCTTGTCGCCTTCCTTTACAAAGGACGGCACCTGCACCACCACGCCCGTCTCAAGCTTTGCGGGCTTGTAGGTCACGCCGGTCGCGGTGTCGCCCTTGAAGCCCGGCTCCGTCTCCTTGACGACAAGCTCAACATGCATGGGCACCTGGATGCCGATGGGGTTGCCCTCGTACTTCTCAATCTGCACGGCGGTGCCTTCCAACAGCCAGTCCAGCGCATCGCCCAGCATTTCGTTGTTCAGCTGCAGCGTGTCAAAGGTGGTCTGGTCCAGGAAGTAGGCGCCATCCGCGTCTGTGTACAGGAAGGTGGCTTCCACGTCTTCCAGGTCCGGCTCCTTGAACTTGTCGTCAGCCTTGAAGGTCTTGTCGAAAACGGCGCGCGTCAACAGGTTGCGCATCTTCAGCCGAACCAGCGTCTGACCGCCACGGGCGGTGGGCGTGCTGATTTCCTTGTCGAGGCAGTGATACGGCACGCCTTCGAACTCAAAATACATCTTGCGTTTTACTTCGATTGCGTCGATCAGTGCTGCCATGGTTCTCCCTCGTTACAAATGCTCTCTTCAGGATACCGTGAGGGCGTCATCTCTCCCACGTTTGTCGTCTCCTCCATACCCCACCGTTTTGTCATCCCGCAGCGTCCCACACTCCGCTTGTTGTCCGCATCATTCCCACTCCGCTTGTCATCCCGCAGCGTAGCGGAGGGATCTGCATTTTGGCTGGCCCAACAACGGGCCTGCTTTATGCCACAGATCCAAACCCGTTCGCGCAAAGCGCGAATGCATGCGTACCGTTGCCCTCTGGCGATCGATACGGCAGCCCTGCTTACATGCAGATCCCTCCGCTACGCTGCGGGATGACAAACGCGGTTGTGGGGACGACAAACACGGTTGTTTTGCGAGGATGACAAATCGAAGCCAAAAGCATCGAATAGAACCGATGCCCGAATTGCCTGAAGTCGAAACCGTTGCCAATGGCGTGCACGAACGCGTGCGCGGTGCGCGCATTGATGCCGTCAGCATTGGCCCGCACAAAGAGCCGCTAAAGTCCACGCCCGCGCACATCGACTCCACGCTGACCGGCGCGCGTATTGAAGCTGTAAAGCGCGTCGGCAAAACCATCGTGATGGATGTGCAGCAGCGCAACCGCAACAAGCCCGCGCAGATGACGATTCACCTGGGCATGACGGGGCGCCTCTTGGTCAGCAAGCGCGACGTGCCCATGCCGCCGCACACGCACGTGACGCTGCATCTGCACGACGGCCGCGATGTTCGCTTCGTCGATCCGCGACGCTTTGGCCGCGTGGGCATTGTGGATGAGGGCACCACCTACGAAGGCCCGGGCGCGGAGCCGCTCACCATCAGCGAAAAAGATTTCGCAGCGCTCTTCAAGGGCCGCAAGACGCCCATCAAGTCTGCTTTGTTGAACCAGTCGCTGCTGCATGGCGTGGGAAACATCTATGCGGATGAAAGCCTCTTCCGCGCGGGCATCCGGCCCAAACGCCACGCAGGCCGCCTGACTCGCGCAGAGTTGAACAAGCTGCACGCCGCTCTGCAGGCGGTGTTGAAACACGCAATCCAACTGGGTGGTTCGTCCGTCAGCGACTACGTGGATGCCGACGGTGTACGCGGATTTTTTCAGCTGGAACACCGCGTCTACAGCCGCACCGGCGAACCGTGCCGCGACTGCGGCACACCCATCGAACGCATCGTCATCGGCGGCCGCTCCACCCACTTCTGCAAGAAGTGTCAGAAATAAACAGCCGTCATCCTGAGCGCAGCGAAGGATCCCCACGAAGCTGCGGCGTACCGCAACCGCTAAACCCTTCCGCTGTACGAACGCCGTGGTCTTTGACTTTCGGAAGGGCACAGCTTTAGCTGTGCCGAAAAGCTCCCTCAAGCAGGCGGCTTTAGCCGCTGAGGTCAGCTTGTGTGCTGCCAGTGAAGAAGGCGTACCTCAGGGGCTAAAGCCCTCAAGGTTGATTGGCCAATATGGCACAGCTAAAGCTGTGCCCTTCCGAAAGTCAACATCACTGAAACATCCGAATGCCCGCAACTCCAGCGGCACCTGCGTCTATGCATGCCTGAGCATTGGCGTCGTCGACGCCTCCGAGTGCGAAGACGGGCAACTCACCTGCGGCTGCACAAGCCTCCCGCAACGCATCCAGCCCAACGCCCTGCACAACCACCTCACCATCCACGCGCTTTTCAAACACCGGCCCAAACAGGATGAGGTCTGCAAATTCACAGGCGCGGCGCACGTCTGCCAGCGTGTGGCACGACGCGCTCACCAGCAACCCATGGTGCGTCTGCAGATTCTGCGAGAACGACGTCGACGACAGGTGCACACCATCCGCACCGGCCCACTGCGCCAGTGCAGGAGTGCCATTGAGCATCAGCTGGGTCTGCCCGCCAGCATCACGAATGGCCGCGAGCATGGCCTTTGCCAGCTCCATCTGCGCGGCTTCGCTCAGGTCTTTTTCACGCAGTTGCAAATACTCAACGCCAGCCTGCGCCAGCCGCACAGCCTGCGATATCAGCGCGGATCGCTTGGAATATTCATCACCGGGAAACAGAGTTCGGTTCGTAATGGCATAGCGCAACATATCGTTTTCGTTTCCCAAGGGGTCTGCGCTAAGGATACGGCGTTACGCGACGCCATGCCGGATGAGCAAAAGATGCGTCACAGCCACGCGCAAACGCATCCGACAAAGAACAGACGAAGCTTACGATTCAACACACCAGCAACAACGGAGAGCCGAATGAGCCCCATGCAGGAACAGCAGCCCCCCGCACCCCAGCAGCGCGAGCCTGAGCAGCAGGCGCAGGACACAGTGAAGAACGAAAACCGCGCAGGCACGTCCGCCGCGGACCTGGAGATCTCGTTCCGCAATCACATGATCCACACCGCGGGCCGGCCGCTGGAAACATCGAGCACGCTGGACCAGTACCACGCGCTGAGTGCGGTGGTGCGCGATCGCCTGATGGATCGCTGGCTGGAGACGATTGAAAGCTACAAGCAGCATGATGTGCGCGTGGTGGCGTACCTGAGCGCGGAGTTTCTGCTGGGGCCACACCTTGAGAACGACCTGCTGAACCTGGACCTGAACCCGCAGGCAGCGGAGGCCATCAAGGCCGTTGGCTTCGACCTGAAGGACATTGCCAATCAGGAGCCGGAGCCGGGACTGGGCAATGGTGGCCTTGGCCGGCTGGCAGCATGCTTTCTGGATTCACTGTCCACGCTGAATGTGCCTGTGATCGGCTACGGCCTGCGGTATGAGTTCGGCATCTTCCGCCAGGAAATTCAAAACGGCTGGCAGGTGGAGAAGAGCGACAAGTGGCTGCAGTTTGGCAATCCGTGGGAGATTCTGGCAGCCACCTGCATGGACGTGGGGTTCTACGGCCGCAGTGAGAGTTACACCGACGAAAAAGGCCGAGTGCGCCGCCGTTGGGTGCCCAGCTACACCGTGCGCGGCGTCCCGTATGACACGCCAATCCCCGGCTTCCGTACGCACACCGTCAACCGGCTGCGTCTATGGAAGTCGGAGGCGGTTGACTCGTTCGACCTCAGCGTCTTCAACACCGGCGACTACATGGGCGCGGTGCGCAACAAGATGGAGTCAGAAACCATCAGCAAGGTGCTGTATCCGCCCGACGAAAAGGTTGAAGGCAAGCGTCTGCGCCTGATGCAGCAATTCTTCTTCACGTCGTGTTCGCTGCAGGACATGATTCGTCTGCACCTGATGCTGAAAAAGCCGCTGAACGAATTCCATGAGAAGTGGTCGATCCAGCTGAATGACACGCATCCCTCCATTGGCATTGCAGAGCTGATGCGTTTGCTGGTGGATGACCACGACATGGCGTGGGATGAAGCCTGGTACGTAACCCAGCACACCTTTGGCTACACCAATCACACGCTGCTGCCGGAAGCGCTGGAGCGCTGGCCGCTGGATATGTTTGGCAACCTGCTGCCGCGGCATCTTGAAATCATCTATGAGATCAACCGCCGCTTCCTGGACCAGATGCATCAGAAGTTTCCCAATGACGATGCGCGCATGCGCCGTATGAGCATCATTGGCGAAGATGGCGAACGCAGTGTACAGATGGCTCATCTCGCGGTGGTGGGCAGCAAGGCCATCAACGGCGTTGCAGAGCTGCACACACATCTGCTGGAAGAGAGCACGCTGCACGACTACTACGAAGCCTTCCCCGAGCGATTCAGCAACAAGACCAACGGCGTAACGCCGCGGCGCTGGCTAATGCTCTCAAACCCGGAGCTGACTTCACTCATCAACGAGAGCATCGGCACCGATTGGCACAAGGACCTGTATGTCCTGCGCGAGCTGGAGAAATTCGCCGGAGACGCCAGCTTTCTGGACCGCTGGCGCAGCACGCAGGAGAGCGCAAAGGGCCGGCTGGCCACGTTCATCCACGACACCATGAACATTGATCTTGATCCACACTCAATGTTTGACACGCAGGTGAAGCGCCTACACGAGTACAAGCGCCAGCACCTGAACGCGCTGCACATTCTCAGCCTCTACTGCCAGATCAAGAACGGCACGGCCAGGAACCTGACGCCGCGCACCTTCCTGTTTGGCGGCAAGGCCGCGCCCAGCTACACCATGGCCAAGCTCATCATCAAACTGATCTGCAGCGTGGGCGACCTGGTCAACAACGATCCGCAGGTGCGCGACCTGTTGAAGGTAGTTTTTATTCCTAACTATTCTGTGTCACTCGGTCAGCGCATCTATCCGGCAGCTGATTTGTCGGAGCAAATCTCAACCGCTGGTCTGGAAGCAAGCGGCACCGGCTGCATGAAGTTCATGATGAACGGCTCCGTCACCATTGGCACGCTGGATGGCGCCAACATTGAGATTCGCGAAGAGGCAGGTGAAGAGAACTTCTTCCTCTTTGGCCTGACCACACCGCAGATTGCAGAGCTGAAGCAGAACGGCTATAACCCGCGCAGCTATGCGGAACGCAGCCCGCTGCTGAATGAAGTGATGACGGGCCTGGCCGATGGCCGCTTCAGCAACGGCGATCGCGAACTGTTTAAGCCGCTGGTAAATGACCTGCTGACCAGCGACCGCTACTGCGTGCTGGCAGACTTCGACTCGTATGCAGAAGCACAGTCGGTCGCCGCGAAAACCTACGCGGACACCGCAAAGTGGGGACGCATGTCGCTGCTGAACACCGCACGCTCCGGCAAGTTCTCAAGCGACCGCACCATTCGCGAATACTGCCAGGAGATTTGGAAGGTTCCGGTCGCGTAGTGGCTACGCAATCTTCTTCCTACGCGGCTTCAACGTCCGCTCTGCGACCTCTTTCAAAGAGCGCAGAGCGGCGTTGACGGCCTTCGAATCCGGATATGTCTCAACCAGATCAGGGTCAAGTAGAACAATGTTGCTACCCGCCATTGCACGGTCGTAATACTTGCCGCGCACACCCTGGCTGAAATTGATCGATTTGGACTCTGTCTTAGGCATTGGCATAATCGTCTTGTTCCTGCCGTGTAGCTTTGCGCGCGCTAATGATGCGCAGGCAATCTTCGACAATCTCAGTATGCACCACCAGTAGCAAATGCTCCCGAACAGAATAACCACAAGTGATCTCGCGGCTTTCTTCATCGGAATGCTCATGATCAGGCACGGTGATCGCAAGTGGATCACGGAAGACTGTTGCCGCCTCCTCGAAAGAAACACCATGTTTACGCAGGTTCGTGCTCGCCTTGGCAGGATCAAATGTGATGGTGAGCGGCTTCATCGTCACAACAAATTTACCGCTCGTTATCGATTGCTGTCTTCACCTGCTGCCAAAACTCCGCACGCGCCGCCGTATGCGCAGCGCCTGATGCCTGCGGCCAATCGCCCACGGTGACGATCACCAACTGACGCGACGGATCGATCAGGATCGACTGGCCGAAAATTCCAAGCGCGGCATACGAACCATCCGTGCCCTGCGGCCACCATCCATAGCCATAACCCGCAGCGCCCGCATGCACCTGCGCCTTCGTCGCATCATCAAACCAGCCTGCAGGCACGGTATCGCCGCCGCCGCGCATCACCCACAGGCCAAGGCGGGCCCAGTCGCGCAGCGTTGCGGACAAGCCGGAGCCACCAAACTCCTCGCCGCGCGGACCTGCATCGTTCGCGATCCACGTTGCGTCGTGTTCCATGCCCGCGTGCTGCCACACCGCGGCAGACAGCTGCTGCGCCAGCGTGCGGCCTGTAGCGCGACGCAGCAGCACGCCCAGCAAATCCGTCTCGCCCGTGTTGTAGAGCCAGCGCGATCCCGGCGCAGCATCGCGCGGCAATGTACGCATGTACTCCACGGTTGCGTTTTTACCTGCGGCAACTGGAGTGGAATACAGCCGCACGTTATCCGCATCGGCCGTTGTGTAGTTCTCATTCCAGCGGACGCCACTGGTCATCGTCATCAGCTGCCGCACGGTCACGCCGTCATAGGCACTGCCGCGCATCTCCGGCAGGTAGCGCGTCACATCGTCGTCCAACGAATGAATTGCACCTGCTCGAACAGCAGCGCCCGCCAGCGTATCGGTCATCGCCTTCGTCATGGAGAAGCCCGTCCAGCGATCCGTTGGCGTCAGGCCCAATGCATAGCGTTCCGCACGCACATGCCCCGCCTGCAACACCAGCACGCCGGCAAGATGTTCCGACTGCATGTAGCCTGCGACAACATCGGGCAGCAACGAAACGCCTGTGGGTAGTGGCTTCACTGCGCCGCCACGCCGCACCGTATGCACTGGGAAAAATTTATCCATATGTGCAAAGCGTTGCGCACGCTCCGGCTGCGACCATGTCAGATCAGCCGCCAGTCTTTGCCCCACCGTCCCCTGCGATTTCGCCTGCGAGAAAGCGGGGGAAACAGCCGTACACGCCACCATAAACGCCAGAATTCTGCAGAGCGCAAGAGCAAATTTCAGCCTCGGGGCTGAGGAAGTTTTCTGTCGATCTGTGGAAAGCGTCTTTTCTTCACGCATTCGACGACTCATGCCCGTAATGCCCCATTCATATTGCACTTCCCCGCAAACACTTGTTTTAAAGATACTTATGGGATTAGGGGGCTCACAGGCCAGGATCGGCCAGACATTTTCCGCGGCCGCGGAAAATCCTGCCCAAAGACTTCCACAGAAATTTCCACAGAACAGGCATGGACTATTCACCAATCAATATGGCATACGGCGGCCCAAACGTCGAAAGGGTAGAACCATGAGGTTCTACCCTTCCTGAGTGCTGAAAACCGCTGCGAAAAGACTTACTTGGCAGCCGGCTTGGGAGCGGTGGTGGTGCGCGGTGCAGGCGCATGCGTGGGTGCTGCAGGGCCGCCAGCCGGCTGTGCTGCAACGCCGGAGCTGGTGTTGTATGCCTCAATGACAACACGGGTCACATCGGTCTGCGTCGCTGCCCACAGAACGTTGCTCTGCTGGCCGCTTACATCCAGCAGCAGGGTAAAGCCGTTGTCCGCAACATACTTCTGCATCACGACGTTTACCTTTGCCGCAATGCGGCCGTAGGTCTCCTGCAGGTCGTTCTGGTAGGCGGCCTGGGCATCCTCACCGTCGCGCTGCAGTGTCTTCTGCTTTGCATCAATGGTGCGAACGCGGTTTGCGCGGTCGTCATCGCTGATGGTGGTTGCTGCCTGAAGCTGCTTCTGCAGGCTGTCGATTTCAGTCTGCTCAGCCTGAATCTTGGTCTTCTGGGGCGTGTACTTCTTGTCCAGATCGGCCAGAGCCTTCTGTCCCTCGTTGGTCGCGAAGACTGCGTTCTCAAACGCGATCAGAGCGATCTTGGCAGGGATGGCTGCGGGCTGAACAGCCGCGGCTGGTGCGGCGGCAGGGGGCTGCGGTGCCGCAGCCTGGGCAAACATGGAAGAAGAAAACGCAAGGGTAGCGATTCCGGCGAGAAGAGCCGAGAACTTGGGAACACGATTCATGAGATTTGGTAAAGCTCCTTGAGACCCGGCGGGTCCAACGTGGGCCCGGCGCCGCGGGTCGCGGGTAGCCGTTAGCCTTGCTCTCGTGCGGGTGGAGTTTTGCGCCTTTCGTGTCGCACGCAAAATCCGGCCGGTTCGCCCGATAATACCGTGATTATAGGTGTGCGGTAACCGGTGGTCAAACCTCCGGGCCCGTTAAAAAATGGCCTAAACCCGCGTAAACTCCCGCCACCGGGCGGCGTCGAAATTAGGCCGTTGCAGGAGTGGCCATGGCCAACCGCGCCGTAACCGCCGCACCCACCACAACTGTCTCCGCATTCTCCGGTCGTATCTCGACGGAGAATGCCTGCAACGGACCCATCCGCACCATCTGCTGCAGATAGTGGTTCAGCAGCGCCATCTCCACAAAGCGGACGTTGTAGCCCGTGAGGTAAAACTTGCCCGCGCCACTCATGTGAATGGACGATGCGCAGCCTGCGGCAAGCGCGCGGTGCCATAGCTTTTTGAACTCAATGCAGCGCTGGTCGCCGCTGTCGGCCGCGGCAAAGACGTCCTCCGGCTCCATGTCCAGAAAGCGCAGCCGCATGGCGCGGTGGCCCATGATGCCTTCAATGTGGCCGCGTCCGCCGCATCCGCAATACGTTTCGCGGTCGTCCAGCGTCACCACCGTGTGGCCGCCCTCACCCACCGAATCCACCATGGGATAGCGACCAAAGCCGATGCCGGTGCCGATGGTCCACACGCGGATCATCGTATCCAGCTTGCCCTGCTGCTGCGCCAGTCCTGCGGCCACTGCGTCCGCGTCATTCACGGCGGTTACCGGCACATCAATGCCCTGCTCCTTCAGCAGATGGCTGATCTCCTGCACCACGTGTGCGCCTTTCAACTGCGGCAGGTTGGGCGACTCCTCCACCACGCCGTGGCGCACCACGCCGGGCATGGCAATGCCCACGCCCACCAGCTCCACGCCCTCGTTGGCGCGGGCCACGGCCACCACCTGCTCGCACATGGCGGCAATCAGATGCTCACGCGGCATCTCAACCAGCGCGTCTTCGTAAAACTCATCTTCCGGATACTTGTGCAGCGCGCCAATGAGACCGTCTGGACCAACCAGACCGGCCACAATACGTTTGGACAGAATGATGCCGATGGTTCTTGCCTGATCGTTCATAGCGACGTACCTGTCTTTCCTGCGAAGGCCGAAATTGGGTATCCGGCTAAAAGCAAACGTGGCACACGTGATGCGGCACTGCGTTGCGGCTCAGGTGCCGTGGCCGGATTATCCACCCGCCACACCGCAACAATCAAGCCCGCGCAGCGGCTTAATTTCAGCGGCGATATCGACAGATAAGACGCCGTGCCGATGCACGAAGATACAAGCGAATCGATGAATATTCCACCGTCATCCTGAGCAAAGCGAAGGATCTCAGCGCATTCCATACGCCGACGCTATTGGCACCTTTCGGCCCGAACATTCTCGCAGCGGGAATTTCAAAGGTTTGTGGCACCACAGCGTCGTCGGGATCCTTCGCTACGCTCAGGATGACGGCGCGTTTGAATTTATCTACTTCACCGCTCCTACGTTTTGCGCCTTCAGCCAGGTGTACAGCGGCGCAAAGTAGTCCAGCATGGGCTGCGCGTCCAGATGGTCGGTACCGGTCATGGTCTTCAGCGTCTGCTGCCACGGCTGCGACTGGCCGGCCATCAGCATGGTGTTCAGCTTGTCGCCGGCGGCCTTGCTGCCGTAGAAGTTGCAACGGTTCAGCGGACCCTTATAGCCGCTGGCATCGCACATGGCCTTGAAGAACTGGAACTCATACAGCCGCGCCAGGAAGTAACGCGCGTAGGGCACGTTGCCGGGCACATGCATCTTTGCGCCTGCATCAAAGTCCACCTCGGTACGTTCCACCGGCGGCACCACGCGCTGATACTTTGCGCGCAGCGACCACCATGCCTTGTTGTAATCCGCAGGCTTGATCTCGTCACTGAAGACCTGCCACCGCCACGTATCCAGCGCCAGCGCAAAGGGCAAAAACGCAACCTTGTCCAGAGCGGTGCGCAGCTGCAACGGGATGTCCGCCTCTGCGGGCGGCTCGGTATCTGTCAGCTTGAGTTGCTTCAGATACGACGGCGTGATGCTCAGCGCAATGGCATCGCCGATGGCTTCATGAAAGCCATCGTTCGCTCCACTGCGAAAGATCATGGGCTGCTTGTTGTATGCACGCTGATAGAAGTTGTGGCCCAGCTCGTGATGCACGGTGGTGAAGTAGTCGTCGCTGACCTCGATGCACATCTTCACGCGCAGATCATCGACCTGATCGATGTCCCACGCGCTGGCATGACACACTGCCTCGCGATCGCGCGGATGCACAAACATGCTGCGCTCCCAGAAGGTCTTGGGCAGCGCTGGAAAGCCGAGCGATGTGAAGAAGCTTTCGCCGTACTTCACCATGTCTTTTGCCGCGGCAAGTTGCGAGTCATGTAACTGGTCAGAGCCCGCCGCAGGGCAGACACCGCTGAAGGCGCGCTTCGTATCGCTGCACAGCTGATAGGTGAAACTCAACTGCGCGGCGGGGTCCTTCTCTGCAATCTGTTTCTTCAGCGCAGCCTGCAGATCAAGCGGCTTGAACTGCGAGAGCTTGGGATCAGTCGGCGCGACGATGTCGTAGATGTTGCCCCACTCCTGCGCCCACGTATTGCCCAGCAATTGCGCAGGAATCATGCCGTCCTTGCCCTCAGCGGCTGCACCGTACTTTGCGATGAGCCGATGCCGCACATAGGTGTGCAGCTCGCGGTAGAGAGGCTCCAGCTGCGTCCATGCGCGGTTCAGCTCTGCCGAAAACTCAGCCGGAGTCATGTCATAACCCGCGCGCCACAGTTCGCCCGTGTCCTTGTAGCCCTGCTCCTTCGCGCCGATGTTCTGCAGATCAACCAGCCGCGTGTACTGCGTGCGCATGGGCGCGCCAATGCTGTGCCAGCCAACCCACAGCTTTGTCAGCTCCTGCGGATCGCGCGACTTTGCCATGGCCGCATCGATATCGTCGATGCCCATGCATTTGTCGGGCTTTGCAGTGTCCGGGCAATACTTGCCCTTGCCGTACTGGCCCATCAGCGACGCGCCCAGCTGCGACTCCTCCGCCAGCAGCTTCGCATCGTGCGGAGCGGCCGGCGCATTCACCTGCAGCAGCATCATCTGGCGGCGCATGGGCGCGGGTAGCGTCAGCTTGTCAAACTTGTGGCTCTCTTCAATCAAATCCAGATTCAGCTTGCTGCCCTGCTCGCCCAGCAGCGCCGTCGTCGCCTCGCTGTCTTCGTTGATGTAGGTCTCAGCCAGCCACTCCGCATGGCTTTCGTCGGTAGCTGCCTTCAGCAGCGCAGCGTTCGCACGATCCAGAAACGCCTGCGCATCCGCCACCGTGGGCGGCTTCTGCGCAACCGCGGAAACGCATGAAAGGGACAACGACGCAGCAAGTATCCACGAAGAAAAACGCATGGCAGGAGTGTAACTCCGGGCCGATCCCGTGGCATCGATCTCCCTCTGGAGTTGTCATCCCGCAGTCCCCTCTCCAGAGTTGTCATCCCTCCGCTGCGCTGCGGGATGACAACTGGGTGGGTACGGATGACACGCGATTCAAGTGTGGGGCGGAGCCATTCAGACGCAACAACCGCCCTCTCAAACACGAATCCACGCCATTCGCTGAAACCATGGCGGCAAAGCATCTAGGACCAAACTAGTCTTAATTCCAGAAGCGCAGCGATGAGGGACGTTGCTCTTTCCGAAACCCCGGCAGAAATGCCGGAGGCAGAACCCGATCCGTCGGAAGGAGTGCACCACCAATGAGCCACAAGACGAAGTTCAAGATTCAACGAGCACTTGGCCTGGAGCTGCCCGGCCTGGGCAAAGAAGGCGCGCTGGACAAGCGCAACTACCCACCCGGCCAGCACGGCCAGACCCGCCGCAACAAGCCCAGCGAGTACGCCCTGCAGCTGCGCGAAAAGCAGAAGGTGATGTTCCACTATGGCCTGCGCGAGGAGCAGCTGCGACGCTTCGTCCGGCAGTCCATCTCTGCCGCCGGTGGCAGCAATTGGATTGAGCAGTTGCTGAGCCTGCTGGAGCGTCGGCTGGACAACGTGGTCTTCCGGCTGGGCTTTGCACGCAGCATGGCATCGGCTCGTCAGCTTGTCTCACACGGGCATGTGCTCCTGAACAACCGCGCCGTCAACATTGGCAGCATGGTGCTGCGTGTGGGCGACTTTGTCCGCCTGACCAACTACGCCGCCGGCCAGATGACGGAAGCCGCACGCACCCATCCTCGCCTGTCATTGCCCAGCTACCTGCAGTTCGCCATGCCTGACGTGAATACGCATGGCCGCCTGCTGTCGCTGCCCGGATCAGTCCACGTGCCGTTTGAACTGAACCCAAAACAGGTTGCCGAATATTACGCCCAGCGCGGCGTGTAGCCCCGTACTTCGGCGTATAGCCCCGTACCTCAAAGCCAATCCATCACTCAAGGAGAACACCATGTGTATGCCCGCACGGAACCACACGCAGCCGGAACCAGCCGTGCTGTCAGAATGCCCATCCCTGGGCAGCGTTGCCATGTGTACCTGCGGAACCATGCATGTGTCCGTGGGCGGCGTTACGCTGCGGCTGGCGCCGGAGGCTTTTGGCGAGATGCCGCGCATGTGCCAGCAAGCCGCAGACCGCATGATGCTATCCGCAGAGATGACACCAGGGACGGCACGCTTAGCAAACTGAACGAATTGAACTGAGCCTTATCAACTGAAGGAAACGCATCTGCCTCATCGCCAACACGGTGATGAGGCAGTCGGATGCGCGTACGAACAAACCAGCACGGCAACAAGAAGGCGTAGCCGAAGTTCACTCCCGTTGCGGGATACTATCGGGGGGGATTTGCTTATGTCGCTTCCTGGAAAGCACCTCTTGATCTCGTTGCTGCTGGCAGCGGTTTCTCCGTTGGTTTGCCTCGCCCAGAACGGCGGAGGCGCATCACCTTCAACAACAGGCACGCTCCACTCCACCAGTACGCTGGTGCTTGTGCCCACGTTGGTAACATCGCCCGGCGCAGAGTTAGTGCATGGTCTGCAGGCAGAGGACTTTGCACTGATAGATAACGGTGTGGCGCAAAAGCTGCATGTAGAAGAGGGACTCCGTGAGCCGCTTGCCGTTGTTGTGCTGATGCAGATAGGCGGCAGCGCTCCGCGGCAGTTTCAAAATTACGCAGGCGTCTGCACCATGCTGGATTATGCGCTGGGTTCGGTGCCTTATTGGGTCTCACTTGTTACCTTCGACAGCAAGCCCGAAGACAGGTGGCCCTTCTCACGCGACGTTGAGAATCTGCGTAAAGCCTTCACATCACCAAAGCCAGGCGACCGTGGTGCAGCCACCCTGGATGCAATCGAATACGGTCTGGATTGGTTTGACAATCAGCATCCGCGCGGACGACGCATCATTGTGCTCATCAGTGACGAGCATTTTGCGCATCCTGCCGAACAGTCCCAACGCATTGTGCGGCGGCTGGCTGAGACGAACACGGCCATCTACAGCCTGAATTACTCAGCAGAAACCCAATGGCTGAAAGATCAGTTCACGCAGGAGCGCCATGGCAACCCGCCTTTGGCCTTCTCTCCTGACCACCCGGCTGTTATAGGCACGTTTGACCTGAAGGCGCCGCTGATGGCAGCGCTTGGAGGCATGCAGGCCAACGCAGCCGGAGAGATGGCTTCACTCTCCGGTGGGGTGTCGTTGCCCTTCGGCAATCGCAAGGAGTTGGAGGATCAGATGATGACGTTTGCAAATGATCTTGCGAATCGGTATCTGCTGAGCTTCCAGCCAACATCTACCTCGGCTGGCCTTCACAGCGTCGCAGTCTCGATTCCGATGCATCCGGAGTTGCGCATATCTTCTCGGGCTGCGTACTGGCGCAACGCGCCCGCTCCACAGAATTAGTAGCTATCGGAACGACCTGCCAACTCCATGTAGACGGCAATCACCATAAATGCGCGAAGCATGCGGAATTTACTAGGCACGGATTCGTTTGCCTGCGAAACTTGACCCATTCCCTGTTTGTTGTATCCGCTGTTGTATTCAAAAATGCAGCTGCATCCAGAAATTGCCGTGTCCAAAGACGGCTGTATCCACAAGGAGATCCATGCGACACATCCGCTCCGTTGCAGGCGCTGTTCTGCTGTTTGCCGCCGCCACGCTTTCCGCACAGATGACCGAGACCGCTCCAAAGCCGGGCGTACCCGGTGTGCCCGGACCGCTGAACGCAAAGTACAAGGCCACAGCCGACAAGATTATGACCGCCGGCATGGCCGACGACGATGGCTACAAGACGCTGGCCTACCTGACGGACCACATCGGCAAGCGGCTGAGCGGCAGCAGTCAGTTGAACGACGCCATCACCTGGGGCGCGGATGTGATGCGCAAGGCCGGTCTGCAGAACGTAACCGTGCAACCCGCCATGGTGCCGCACTGGGTGCGCGGCGCAGAATCCGCAGAGATTGTTGGCCCCATCAAGAAGCCGCTGCACATGCTGGGCCTGGGCATGAGCGTGGGTACGCCCAAGGGCGGCATCACCGCTCCCATCGTCTTCGTCAAGGACTTTGCAGAGCTGGATGCGATGGGCCCCGATGCTCTCAAGGGCAAGATCATGGTCATCAACCCGGGCTGGCACGGCTACGGCGTGAACACGCAGTACCGCGGCATGTCCGCATCCAAGGCTGCGTCGCACGGAGCAGTGGCCGCGCTGGTGCGCTCTGCCACCGGCCTGGCCATGCAGATTCCGCATACCGGCAGCATGCGTTATGACCCCAAGGTGCCGGTGAAAATTCCCACCGCTGCCCTGTCAGTGGAAGACGCTCTGCTGCTGGAGCGTCTGTACAAAGAAGGTCCGCCGGTCACGGTCCATCTTGAGATGGAAGCACACCAGCTGCCCGACGTGCAGGCAGGCAACGTGATGGGCGAGATTGTTGGCAGCGAAAAGCCGAACGAAATCGTAGCGCTGGGCGGCCACATTGATAGCTGGGACGTAGGCCAGGGCGCGCAGGACGACGGCAACGGCATCATCGCCGCGTTTGAAGCAGTCAACCTCATCCACAAGCTGGGCCTCAAGCCCAAGCGCACCATCCGCGTCGTCTTCTGGGTGAATGAAGAGAACGGCGGCGCAGGCGGCAAGGCCTACCTGAAGGGTCTGGGCGACAAGGTCAACGACCACGTTGCAGCTATTGAGATGGATGGCGGTTCTGAGATGCCGGTGGGCATGAGCTACGGCGCATGGGGCGCTGCCGGTGGACGCCGCGGCACAGCGGGCACACCGGTCTCCGCAATGACCGATGCAGACAAGCAGGCGCAGGCTTACATGCTGGACATCGTCTCGCTGCTTGGCCCCATCAACGCGGCAACACTGTCGCCCGGTGGCGGAGGATCGGACATTGGCCCCATCGTTGCTGAGGGTGTGCCCGCGCTGTCGCCACGCACCGTCGCCGAGCACTATTTCGACTGGCACCACACGGAGACGGACACGCTCGACAAGGTGGATCCCATCGCCTTCAAACGCAACACCAGCATGCTGGCCGTTACCGCCTTCATCCTTGCAGACATGGATGGCAGGCTGACCGGTCAGAAGGGTGCTCGCGGCGAGTAGTTAATCCGCAACAAGCAACACACGAAGGCCCGGCGAACCTGCCGGGCCTTCGTGCTTGCATGGCGAACATGGGAGACGAACGGTATCGCACAGGCATCGAAACCATCATGAGGTTTGTACGCTGCGGATTTTGTATGCGCAGGTTGTTGATTGCCTGCATGTTCAGCGCGTTGTGCGCGTCCGCAGCAGCGCAGGCCGTTCCGCTTGATAGCGATCACGATGGCCTGAGCGATACGTTTGAGGATGCCTTACTGCAGCGGTTCGCTCCGCGCTTCATGATCAGTGCGGATGACTGCTCCGTGCAGCCCGCGCGCTTCGTTCCCGACATCGCAGTCCCCACCGTCGCAGCAGAAGACAGCACCGTGTATGGACAGGCCTTTCCGCGCAAAGATGCTCCGACCAACGCGCCCGAGATTGAGTTGCACTTCTACCACCTGTGGCGAACCGACTGTGGCCGCATGGGCCACCCGTTGGACGCGGAGCATGTTGCGGTGCTGCTGCAACGAAATCCATCAGACCAGCGTGATGACGCAAAGGCATGGCACGCCGTGTACTGGTACGCCGCTGCGCATGAAGATACAGTGTGCGATGCCAGCCATCTCACGCGCGCATCAACCATTGACGCCGAAGAGCATGGCGCAAAGGTCTGGATCAGCGCGGGCAAGCATGCATCGTTTTTGAATGAGGAACTATGCCATCACGGCTGCGGCGGTGATCGATGCGTTCACAGCAAGCCGCTGGATTCGCCCGCTGTGATGAATCTGGGCGAATGGAATGCGCCGATGACCGGGGCAGTGTGGATGAGTTCGACACAGTGGCCGCTGAAAGACAAGCTGGGCCGCAGCAATTTTCTCACCGCGCGCGTGAATCGCCTGCAGCGTCTGCCCGACACGGACATTGCATGGGCCAACCCGGCAAAGCGGCCGGAACAGGAACTGATCCACAGCGGTAGCGCAACCGGTGACGCCTTAGCGACGAGCGGGAGCGCGTTGGCAACGAGTGGCCACAACACCGACAGCGCACTGACCCTTACAGCCGACAAGACAGGCAACGCTCTGGACAAGGCCGCACGCAGCACCGGCCATGCACTTGGCAGCAGCGTCCACGCGGTGCGCAAGGCGCTAGGCCTCAGCAAAAAAGATGACTCCACAGAGAAGCAGCAGGAAGCCACGCCTGCACCGTGATGGCATGACGGTATTCTTGTAACGATGAACTCTCCTGCATACCGTTTGCGCCGCTGCGTCCCGGGCGATGAATACACGCTGTCGCTGGTGGGCGGCGCCAGCTTTCTGGAAGCATTTGCGGATGTGCTGGACGGCAGCGACATTCTGGCGCATTACAACAAGAACCACACGCCCGAGACGTACGCGAAATACATAGCCATGCCCGCAGGCCGCGTCGCAGTGGCGGAGATGGCACCCGGCAACGCGCCCGTTGGCTACATCGTCTGCTGCGAGCCAGACCTGCCCGTCGACATTACCGCGGATGACTATGAGCTGCGCCGCATCTATCTGCTGCATCGCTTTCAGGGACTGGGCATTGGCCGCGCGTTGATGGATGCGGCCGTCGACTATGCCCGTGAGCTGGGCCGCAAGCGGCTGGTGCTTGGTGTTTACGGAAAAAATTACGATGCGCTGCGCTTCTATGAGAAGGCCGGCTTTCAGCGCATTGGCGAACGCCAGTTCACCGTGGGTGCAACAACGCACCACGATGCCGTGATGGCAAAGACTCTATAGCAAAAGCAGGACGTGACGGCCCCAAGTTTCGCAAAGGACACGAAGAAATCCTTTGCGGCCTTTGCGTAACCTTCGCAGCCTTAGCGTTCTGCTTTTTATTCTTTATTAACCTGCATAGTTACAAAGCAGGATCGATCCGTGCTTCCACGTCCGCACGTGCAGCACTGCCGCGGTGATCGCGCAGCCGCAGGAATGGCCGCTCCACGCAGAAGTACAGCGCAGCCGCAACGGCAAAGCATGAAGCGGCATACACGCACACTGCCAGCCAGTCCTGGTGATCTTTCAACCGCGGCAGCAGAAGAGCATCCACGTGCGCCACGGATTTATGCGTGAGGTACAAGCTGAAGGCCAGCGCGGCAATCACGTTTGCGCCCCGCAACCGGCGCGTGAGCAATCCGCGCGGACATACCGCTGCTGCAACCAGCAAAGCAAAGCCAAGCGAGACCAGCGGAAAGCCGATCAAAAATCCAGCAGGGGCGCCTAGCGATGGATAGTCAAACTGAAACACCGCCATGCCTGCTGTAACGACCAGCAGTCCCGCCAACAACAACCCATTGCCGTGCGCCTCCATACGCTTCCACCATGCAGGTTTGAAGATCCGAACCGTAGCAAGCGCCAGGCCGAACAGCAGCCCATCCAGCCGCGTGTATGTGGGGTAGTAGAGCCGCGTCATCATCGGAATCCACTGGTCGTCTTCAGGTTGCGTGAGCACTGCGTGGTGCAACATCCACCAGCGCACTACGATGCCCGCGGCAAACAGCAGGACGAACAGCGCGATGACTGCAGCCTGCTTCCGCGCACGTGCCAGCAGCAGCACGACCAGTGGCAGCAGTAGATAGAAATGCTCCTCAATGCATAGCGACCACACGTGCGAAAACGCACGCTCTGCCGGGTAGTTCATCCACAGGTTTGTGGTGAAGGTCAGCAGCTTCCACGCGGCCGGCAGACGATCTGCTTCGCGCCACTGCGGTACGAACAGATACAGCGCAACAACAACCAAATACGCGGGCAGGATGCGATAAGCGCGGCGGCGATAGAACTCCAGCACCTGCAAATGACCGCCGTGGACAACGGGACGCAACAGCTGCGAACCAATGAGATATCCGCTGAGTACGAAGAACAGATCAACGCCCAGCCAGCCCATGGAACCGGGCACCTGCAAAGCGTGCGGCAGCAACAGCTCCAGGTGATAGATCATCACCCACACGATGGCGAACGCGCGCAACGTATCAAGACCGGCAAGCCGGTTGTGTTTGGAATACATGTGTCAGGAACCAGCGGCAGGCGGTGAGATACGCCCGACCGAAGATGCTTGCCTGAACGTAGCACCGCGCTCTGTGAGAAAGCAGCGATTGCGCGGGAGGAATCACGCCAGTAAACGGCGTGATTCAGCAGGCGCGTTACCCGGAATTCGGTGCTGGCGAGCGCACCTCCTAAAGTTTTAGTTGACAGAACTCCACGGCAGGTCGCATGTTAACTCCTAAAACCTTAGGAGTTAACATGCGAACGGGGCCTTCCACCAAAAAATGCCCTCAACGGCATAGGCTGCACCAGGCGATCTGGATAAGCTTCCGCCCTCGAAGAGAATTCCTATCTGTATTTGCCGGATGCGTGCTTGCGATGCCACTGGCATGGAGCCAACAGTCCTCTCCTGCACCGGCACCGCCGACCATTGAAAGGTACGACGTGGCCAGCATTCACGTGAATGCTCATTCCACGGCTGGGAACGGTCAGGCGTCATGGAGCAACGGCAGCCTGACGGTCAGAAACCTGACGTTCCATCAGCTTCTTCGATTTGCCTATGGATTTCAGGCAGTCACGACGGAGGGAATAAAGCCATGGATGGATGAGAATACATTTGATATCCAGGCAAAGACCGAAGGCTTCGTGGCCGCAAATAAAGCAAGCATGCCGGAGGATCAACGCGAGGCTTACGATGCGAAGCTTCGCGTCCCGTTTCAGAATCTGCTCGTGGACCGGTTTCAGTTAAAGACGCATCAGCAAGGAAAGCTGTTGCCCGTGTACCGCATGGTTGTAGCGAAGGGTGGCCTGAAAATGCAGACCTCAGGCGATAGCTCCGGTCATTATGGCTTTGCGATCAAAGGGCCAGGCCACTTTACGGGCAGCAATGTCACCATGGATCAGATAGCGCAGTTTCTGGTTCGCGCAAAGGACAGCAACATCGAACGTCCTATCGTCGACGGGACCAGCCTCCCAGGAAAGTACACTTTCGACCTAAGCTTCACTCCCGAGTTTGGGAGATCGAACCCCGATGACAACGCTCCCTCATTGTTTACAGCGCTTCAGGAGCAGCTTGGTCTCAAATTGGAAACGGACAAGGCAGTTATTGAAATCACCGTGATTGACAGCGCCGAATTACCTTCAGAAAACTGAAGAGGAAAGCAAAAGGGGAACCATCAGGCTCCCCTTTTTTGAATCAGCTTCGGAGCGAAGAACTACCAGCGGCCCCATGCGCGCGAGACGTAGTCCAGCATGGTCATCATCACCAGCACGAAGAAGGTGAAGAAGCCTGCGGAGACCGTGAGCTTAACCAGCTTGGAGCTGTACTTGACGTGCATGAAGAACAGCACAACGAACACGGCCTTGGTGCAGGCGATGGCGATTGCGATGGGCGCGTTGAAGATGCCGAGCGGCAGCTCCGACGCAATCACCGTCAGCGCGGTGCCCAGCATCAGCACGCCAAAGATCAGTGCGTAGGTCTTCGGGCTGACAATGTGGTGCGCAACGTGTTCCGGATTGACTACGTTTGCCGGATCGTGCGCGTCCAGGTTGTCGCCGTGCGCGTCTACCGGAGCCAGGTTATGAGTGCTCATGCCGCTTCCTCGTTAGTTCAGTCTCGTTACAGCAAGGCCGGGATACTCACCGGCCGCGGGCGGCTGTGCCCGTGAAGCATCAGTGCCGGTTGATCAGGTACAGGAATGGGAACAGGAAGATCCACACAATATCGACAAAGTGCCAGTACAGCCCGAAGTTTTCAATCGGTTGCACATACCCCGTTGTGTAGAGCCCGGTTCGCGCCTTGTACAACAACACAAACAGGATCGCGATACCGATGATCATGTGGAACGCGTGTACGCCGGTCATGGCGAAGTAGAGCGAGAAGTAAATCTGCGTGTGGTTCGCCATATCCACGGTCAGCGGCTTTTCGTGGCTGCCGGCTGGCGGATGGACGAAGTCAGCGATGTCAAACGAAGCGCCGGGAACGTGGTGCTCGTCAAACTTGGCCTTGTACTCCACCGTCTTGATGCCGAGGAAGATGAAGCCCAGCACGATGGTGGCGACCAGCGCCGTCTGCAGGTACTTCTTGTTGCGAATCTCAGCTGCCCACACGCCCATGGCCATGGTGAATGACGACGAGATCAGAACGACCGTGTTCGTCAGGCCCAGCGGCAGGCTGATGGAGTTCGAAGCCGCGACGAAAGCATCGTAGTACCAGTTGCGGTAGAGCAGGTAGGCGAAAAACAGGCCGCCAAAGAACATGATTTCCGTCAGCAGGAACAGCCACATGCCGAAGCTTGCAGCTTCACGCTGCTGCTCGGCCGTTTCGAAGTGGTGCTTCTGGTAAAACGGGTGCTCGTGCACGTCGTGCGACGCGTGAATCTCGGGCTCCGGCGGATGCGGTATGGTCGAAGCGATCGACATGCAAAACCCTCTCGTACAGCGTGATTCTTAGGTTGCAGCCTGTGCCGGCTTCCGGCACAGACCCGTAATGCTTAAAGGCTATCCGACGTGCTGCAGCTGACGTTCGCGTTCCGTCTTCTTTTCCAGCCACTCGTAGTCGTATGCCTCGTAGTCCACAATCGGCGTGACCAGGAAGTTCTCTGTCAGCGGCGGCGACTGAATCTGCCACTCCAGGCCGGTTGCCTGCCACGGATTGTTGCCTGCGATCTCACCATACTTCAGCGACCAGGCCAGGTAGAACAGCGGCAGCATATAGCCAACACCAAGCACGGTTGCACCGGCGGTGGAGAGTACATTCAGCACCTGGAACTCTGGCGGATACGCTGCGTAGCGACGTGGCATACCAAGGTAGCCCACGACGAACTGCGGGAAGAAGGTAAGGATGAAGCCGACGAACGTGACCACGGCGGCAACCTTCGAGATGCCTTCCGGATACATGCGGCCGGTCATCTTGGGCCACCAGAAGTGCACGCCCGCGAGGAATGCCATCAGCATGCCGCCCACCATGACGAAGTGGAAGTGGGCAACGATGAAGTACGTCTCCGTAAGGTGAACATCCATACCCAGCGAGCCAAGGAAGACGCCCGTGAGACCACCGATGGTGAACAGACCCATGAAGCCGAAGGCGTAGAGCATGGGTGTTTCAAAGGTGATGGAACCCTTCTGCAGCGTGAAGGCCCAGTTGAAGATCTTGATGGCCGAGGGTACGGCAACCAGCATCGTCAACAGCGAGAAGACCAGCGCCGAGTAGTTCGACACGCCCATGATGAACATGTGGTGCGCCCATACAAAGAAGCCGAAGACCGCAATGGCCACCGAGGAGAATGCGACCGCGGTGTAACCAAACACCCGCTTCCGCGAGAAGGTGGAGATCACCTCAGAGATGACACCGAAGCCGGGCAGAATCATGATGTACACGGCTGGGTGCGAGTAGAACCAGAACAGATGCTGGAAGAGCAGAGGATCGCCGCCCTTTGCAGGGTCGAAGACGCCGATGCCGACCGTGCGCTCCAGCGCGACCAGAACGATGGCGATTGCCAGAACCGGTGTGCCCAGAACCATCAGCACCGAAGCTGCGTAGTTGGACCACACAAACAGCGGCAGGCGGAACCACGTCATACCCGGCGCGCGCATGCGATGCACGGTCACGATGAAGTTCAGTCCGGTGAAGATGGACGAGAAGCCGGCGATGAAGATGGCCGTTGCTGTCGTCACAACGTGTGTGTTCAGGTAGTGCGTTGACAGCGGCGTGGTAAAGGTCCAGCCCGTATCCACACCACCCAGCACCAGCGTGGTCAGCACAAAGATGCCGCCGGCCATGTACAGGTACCAGCTCAGCAGGTTGATCTTTGGAAATGCCAGATCCTTTGCGCCGATCATGATGGGGATGAAGAAGTTGCCCAGCGTGGCGGGCACCGACGGCACCAGGAACAGGAAGATCATGACGATGCCGTGCATCGTAAACATCTTGTTGTAGGTGTCTGCCGCCATCAGATCGCCAGCGGGCGTCAATAGTTCCATCCGGACCATACCGGCGAAGAAGCCGCCGATGAAGAAGAAGAAGGTGATGCTGAACAGGTACAGCATCGCGATCCGCTTATGGTCCGCGGTCAACAGCCAGCTCAGCAAGCCATGCTCGTTGTTGATGTAGTTGACCTTCGGCAGCGTTGCCGTGCTCTGGTCGGGTAAGGAAACGATGGTTGCCATCGGTTTACTCTCTCCCCGGCGCCGGTGGCGCCGCGTCATTTGACTTGGAGGTGTCCAGCGTCTGCTGCACACGGTAATTGGTCTTCAGACCCTTGATGTACTCCACAAGATCAATCAGGCCTTCTTCGCTGATCTGTCCCTGATAGGTGGGCATGATCGGCTTGAAGCCAGCGGGCACGTGCTGCGAGGGGTTGAGGATGGTGTCGCGGAGGAAACCATCCGTCGCCACCTGCTCTGTGCCATCGTCCATCTTGATTTTAGACCCGTACACACCGGCCAGGTTGGGGCCGGATGCCGTGGCCGAACCGCTGTGGCAGCTGTTGCAGCCCATGGAGGCAAACAGGCGTTCCCCGTTCTGCGCCAGGCTCATGCCGCTGGTCGACTCCTCGGCCCACTTCTGGTAGTCCTCGGGGGTCAGAACGGTAATCTCGCCGATCATGCCGGAGTGCAGCGTGCCGCAGTACTGCGTGCAGAA
>JAMFTB010000202.1 GCA_026225595.1 Terriglobus sp.
CAGCGCATGAAGACGCCAACATCATCTTCGGCGCGGTGCTCGACGAGAAGATGGGCGACGAGGTGAAGATCACCGTCATCGCCACAGGGTTCAAAGAACCGAAGAAGGATGGCAGCGACCGGCGCGAACGCATGCTTGAGCTAAGCGGCACGGCGCGTGGTTCGGCGGATGCGACGTTTGTGCCGCCGATCCAGCCGCGTTACGTTGTGCAGTCGGTTGTAACAGCGCCACCGCCTGCGCCCGTGTTTGAGAGACAGGCAGCGCCAGCACCGGTTGCTCCGGTAGCTGCACCTGTGGCGGCAGCACCCGCGGCACCGGCTTTTGAGCCTGCTCCTGTCTTTCACGCATCGGCCCCGGCTGCACCTGCTCCTGCGTTTTCATCGGAGCCGGTTGCGCCGCCTCTGGCATTTACGACCGCACCTGCGCCCGCGCCTGCCTTCGCTGTGCAGGCACTTGTAGTGGTTGAACA
This sequence comes from Terriglobus sp., assembly GCA_026225595.1. GTDB lineage: Bacteria > Acidobacteriota > Terriglobia > Terriglobales > Acidobacteriaceae > Terriglobus. The sequence goes on from JAMFTB010000202.1 coordinate 470, forward strand.
GCCTCCTGCAGCAGCGCAGAACACAACTACGCCAGAAGGTCTGGTGCCGGTGCCTGCGTCCGTATTTGATGATGACTTTTTCCTGCGCCGCAACCGCGCTGCTGAAGCTGCGGCACCGGCTGCAGGCGATCCGCATGCAAATGCTCAGCACATCGATGCGCAGCTGCGGTCGGATGTTCGCGTCCCAACATTTGGTGGACTTGCGCCGGCAGAAGCATCCAGTGAGCACGATGAGTTGGACATTCCCGCCTTTCTGCGCCGGGGCAGTCTGTAGCCGCTTCGCAAGGGGCTAAGGAACATCGAATACTTAGCGGCTTGAAGTGTGGCCGCATTGCAGTACTTTGCCGGTGTTTGCCGGAGGCCATGGGATTTATCACGGCCACTGCCCTTGGAGGGTCTTGCATTTGACGGTTCCTAACCTGCTCCAGCGGTCTTCGCGCGTTGTCCTGTTTGCCTGCACGCTGGCATTGCCCGGGGCGGCCATGACGGTCCCTTCCACACGCGCAACAGCGCACAAGCCCGCGCATGTGACAGAGACGCACAGCCGCAGACGCACAACAACGCATGCCGCTGCGCAGAGCCGCAACGTGGTTGTGGTGGTGCATGGCCGTCGTCGCGTGGTGGTGCGCAAGATACGGGGCGAGCACTTCTCGGCGGACTCATTCACGACGGACGCGGAGAACACTACCGCAGGCGATGTTGTTGCTGGTGAAGATCCGCTGGTGCGCGCATCGCTGCTGGAAGCGCTCGGCAACTTCAACGGCACGGCGCTCGCCATCGATCCCAAGAACGGCCGCATCCTGGCCATGGTGAATCAAAAGCTGGCGCTTGGTCCCGGAGCGGAGCCATGCTCGACCATCAAGTTGACGGTGGCACTCGCCGCCTTGTCTGAGGGCATCATCACCAAAGACGACACGCAGGTGAACCTGGGCCGCGGCTACAAAGTAGACCTGACGTACGCGCTGGCCCGCAGCATCAATCCATACTTTGAATCGCTGGGCCGCCAGCTTGGCTTTGAGCGTGTGAAGCACTACGCCAACCAGTTTGGCCTGGGCGAGCTTGCCGGCTACAACGTTCGCGGAGAGCAGTTAGGCGTCTACCCAGACCAGCCACTGCCTGAGTCAAAGGGCGGCGTGGGTAAGATGTGCTCCTTTGGCGAAAGCGTGGAGATGACTCCCATGCAGCTGGGCGCGATTGTGGCGGCCATTGCCAATGGCGGCTCGCTGTTTTATCTGCAGCACCCCACATCGCCTGAGGATGTTGCCAGCTACCAGCCGCGGTTGAAGCGCACGCTGAATATTCAGCAATACATTCCAAATATGCTGCCGGGCATGGCTGGCGCGGTGGATGCCAACTACGGCACAGCGCGCAGTCTGCGCACAAATTTTCAGGAGTTTCCGGTGCTGGGCAAGACCGGCACCTGCTCCAACGCGGGCACGCGCTACGGCTGGTTTGCGGGTTACGGTGATGGTCCCAATGGCCGCATTGTGACCGTCTTCTTCCTCACCGGTGGGCGGCCTACCTTTGGCCCCAAAGCCGCGGAGCTGACTGGCATCTTCTACCGCGCGCTCGCGAACAAGAGCTACTTTGAGCAACACGCTATCCCTGCGATTGGCCCGGCTGAAGCTACCGGTGCAGGCGCTCCGGACAACTTTGCTCCGTACACACCGCCGGTGGTCGTCGTTACGCCTGTTCCAGCTTCTGTTCCGTTACAGGCACCGCCTGCAACCTTTCCCAGTGGACTTCCGGCCACCGCACCCACATCGCGCTAATGCGTTTCCTCCAGCGAGCATCCAAAGCAGTATGAAGATTCTTACAGCTGCGGAGATGGGTACGGCGGACCGCACAACCGCGGAAAAATTTGGCGTGAACTTTGGCCAGTTGATGGATCACGCGGGTGAGTCCGTCGCCGCATTCGTGCGGTCGCGCTATCCCAACGCGAAACGCATCGTGGTGCTGTGCGGCACGGGCAACAACGGTGGCGATGGCTTTGTCGCAGCGCGATCCTTGCTGAGTGCAGGAGCACAGGTGAGAGTGGTGGTGCTGGGCGATGAGTCAAAGCTCGCAGGCGATGCCGCGCAAAATTTTCGCAAGCTGGATTTGGCACATGTGACGGCGCTTGCGAATGACGCCGATGCAGCGCGATTGCCTGCACTGCTGCAGGATGCAGACGTGGTGATTGATTCAGTGGTGGGCACTGGATTCAAGCCGCCATTGCGTGGCATCGCAGTTGCGGCGCGCGATGCTTTGGCGAAGACGCAAATGCCTGTTGTCGCTGTCGATCTACCATCGGGCTGGGACGCGGACGCAACCGCGCAGACGGTTGAAGGCGCCTTTCGCGCGGATGCGGTCGTGACCTTTACAGCGCCCAAGCTGGCGCATGTCTTTGGCCTGCTCACCGCGCCCACCGTCTTCGGACCTGTCGTCGTCGCGCCCATTGGATCGCCCGATGCCGCAGTAGAAAGCGCGACGCGGCTGACGTGGACCGGAGCATCGAAACGTGTGTTTGAGACTCCGCGCGCGGCTGATTCCAATAAGGGCATGTACGGCCACGTAATGATTGTTGGTGGCGCAGCAGGCAAGGCAGGCGCGCCCTCCATGGCGTCGCTGGCGGCGTTGCGGGCAGGCGCTGGGCTGGTCACGGCGGCGGTGCCGCTCTCCATTTTGGATACGGTCGCGCTCATCACGCCGGAGCTGATGACCGCTCCGCTGGCAGAGGATGAACACGGCGCTGCAGCCCGCGTGAACGCAGAGCCGCCGCAGTTGGAGAAGCTGTTGAAGCGCATCACCGTGCTGGCCATTGGGCCAGGGCTGGGCACAGAGGGTGAGGCACCGGAGTTTGTTCGCAGCCTTGTTGCGGGCAGCACGGTGCCGCTGGTGCTGGATGCGGATGCGCTGAATGCCTTCAAGGGGCAATCCTCATTGTTGAAAGAAGCAAGCCGCGGTGGAGAGCGAACCATCGTGCTCACACCGCATCCCGGTGAGATGGCGACGCTGCTGGGTATCACCACCAAACAGGTTCAGGCGGATCGCTTGAACCTTGCGCGCAGCTTTGCTACACAGCACGGCGTAACCCTGGTGCTGAAGGGCTGGCGCACGCTGGTGGCGCATCCTTGCGGCACAGTCGCGGTGAACACCACGGGCAATCCAGCCATGGCGAAGGGCGGTTCCGGAGACATCCTTACCGGCATCGTCGCGGCGTGCGTCGCGCAGTTTCCGTCCGACGTAAAGAACGCCGTCAACGCAGCGGTATACCTGCATGGCCTGGCAGCGGACTTCGCCACGCACAGCTTGGACGAACACACCGTGCTGGCAACCGACACCGTCGCGCACCTGAGCAATGCCTTCCGCAGCCGTACACGCGATGCCAATGGAGCTGAATGGATCTGCGGCCTGCGGGCTGTTGTTTAAGAAGCAGTTTGAGAAAATAGACCACGATGATTGAGAAGCGGTTGAAGACGCGGAGTGTTGCGGGCACGCTGGCGCTGGCGCAAAACATTTATGAGCTGATGCTGCCTGTGCCGCGCATGGTGGTGTTGCGTGGCGACCTGGGCGCAGGCAAGACCACGCTGGTGAAGGGCGTTGCGCGCGCAATTGGCGCGAAGGAAGACGACGTGACCAGCCCCACCTTCAATTTGGTGCACGAGTATCAGGGGACCAAACTGAAGCTCTACCATCTGGACCTGTACCGGCTGGAGAAAGACGAAGAGTTGCTGGCGTTGGGCATCGAGGAGATGGAATTGGACCCCGATGCGCTGGTGCTGGTGGAGTGGGGCGAGAAATTTCCTTCCATCATGGCGCGCGCGCGTGGGCAGGTGATTATCACCGCTGGCGATGAGCCGGAGGAGCGCTGGTTCCTGGTGCAGATGCTTTAAGCAGTGCCGTTCGGGGATTTCACGCGCAACCGGTAAACTAGACGGATGCCGCCAATCCTCAACGCACAGTCTGTCAGCAAACGCTATGGCGCGAACGTACTCTTCAATGGCGTCTCGCTCGTTGTTTCTGATGGCGACCGCATCGGCCTCGTCGGTCCCAATGGCGCAGGCAAGTCCACGCTGCTCTCCATCCTTGCGGGTCGTGAAGATACCGACTCCGGCGATGTGGCTGTGCGCAAGCGCGCGCGCATCGGCTTCATCCAGCAGATATCGGAGTTCGCACGCGGCGTAACCGTGCGGCAGGTTCTGGAGCATGCGATGGACGCAGCCAATGTGCCGGACAACGAACGTGAACAGCGGCTGCGTGAGCTGGTGGGCCGTACCCGCTTTCCGGATGAGCATGCTGAGGCCGCAAGCCTGAGCGGTGGCTGGCGCAAACGGCTTGCCATTGTTGAGGGCGTCATCTCCCAGCCCGATGTGCTGATGCTGGATGAGCCTACGAATCACCTTGATCTGGGCGGCATTGAGTGGCTGGAGGAGCTGTTGGCGGGGCTGCCATGCGCCTGCATTGTTGTCTCGCATGATCGTTATTTTCTTGAGGCTGCAACCAACCAGACGGTGGAACTGAACCGCATGTATGCGGAAGGTGTGTTTCGTGTGCAGGGGCCGTACTCGGAGTTTTTGGAGGAGCGCGAGCTGTACCTTGCAGCGCAGTCCAAGCAGCAGGAGAGCCTGAAGAACCAGGTGAAGACAGAGATTGAGTGGCTGCGCCGGGGACCCAAGGCGCGCACCACAAAGAGCAAAGCCCGCATCGATCGCGCACACGAGATGATTGGCGAACTGGCGGGCATGAATACGCGCGCGCAGAAGAGCTCCGCAGGCATTGATTTCACCGCGACAGATCGTCAGACCAAGCGCCTCGTCGAGCTGGAAGACGTCAGCCTGCAGCTGGGCGGCCGCTCCATTCTGAACAACCTGAGCTATGTGATGACGGCGGGCACGCGCATTGGCCTGGTGGGTCCCAATGGCAGCGGTAAAACGACGCTGCTGCGCCTGATGACGGGCGAGTTGGAGCCAACGGCTGGCACGTTGAAGCGTGCGCCCATGCTGCGCGTGGTGTATTTTTCGCAGGCACGTGAGATTGATACCAAGTTGACGTTGCGCCGGGCGCTTGCTCCTGAGGGCGACTCCGTCGTGCACAATGGCCGGCAGATTCATGTGGCCAGCTGGGCGTCGCGCTTTCTCTTCACAGGTGAACAGCTGAACCAGCCGGTGGAGCGACTGAGCGGTGGCGAGCGAGCGCGTGTGTTGATTGCGCGGCTCATGCTGCAGCCAGCGGACCTGCTGCAGCTGGACGAGCCGACGAACGATCTGGATATTCCAACGCTGGAGATTCTGGAAGAGAGCCTGCTGGAATACGCCGGTGCCATGGTGCTGGTCACGCATGATCGCTACATGCTGAACCGCGTTGCCACCACGGTGCTTGGCTTGGATGGCCGTGGAGAAGCGCAGAGCTTTGCGGACTTTTCGCAGTGGGAAGACTGGATGAGCGAGCGAGACAGGCTGCCTACACAGGATGCCGCGCCGCTGGCTGCGCCTGCAATGGCTGCCGCGCCTTCATCTGCGCCTGCCGCAGCCGGTGGGCCAAAGAAGAAGCTCAGCTACATGGAACAGCGCGAGTGGGACACGCTGGAAGGCCTGATTGCAGCAGCAGAGGAGCGCATTGCCGTGGCTGAGGCGACGCTTGAAGATCCAGCCGTTGCGATTGATGCCACGGCGCTGCAGGCTGCGCTGGCAGAGCAGGCAGACGCAAAGACCACTGCGGATGCGCTGTATGCACGCTGGGAAAATCTGGCGGAGCGGGTGCTGTAGCTTTTACCCGCACGCACCGCGGATATTAGCGGTGTGTGCGCTCTGGCTTGCTTGATCGCTGCGACAGGTAGACCAACTTGTGGCAGACGACGCAGCGCCACGGATACATGTTGAAGAACGGCAAGATGCGTTGCTGCATGAAGCCGCTGCGCTGCACGCGCTCAAACACCTTGCCATTGCACATGGCGCATATCCGGCCAACGTGCGCCCCGGCGGGCGAGAGTGGGCGCATCGAGGGAGTGGAGCTCATCGCTGTGCTCCCTCTTTGCTCACCTGCTCAACGCGCAGGAAAGCTGCACATACGAGCGGCACATCCTGCGAGTGCAGGGCGTGGGCAGTGGCAGGCAAATTTAGGGCTGTTGCCGTAGGTGTGCGCATCGAACCCAATGAGAATAAAGCAAAACGCCGCGACAGATGTCACGGCGTTTAAGACTTTTATGGGATAGCGGATTCGTATGCGGGGAAAGCAACGTTCGCTAGCTGCCAGGCTGCATTTCCCTCGACCAACGGGAGAACCGCGCGAAGCAGTAAAAAGGCGTGTAAACGCCCTACATGCCGGTTACGTTGTATCCGCAGTCGACGTAGGTAATTTCGCCAGTGATGCCGCTGGCCAATGGAGACAGCAGGAACGCGGCAGTGTTGCCCACTTCCGCCGTCTCCACGTTACGGTGCAGCGGCGCGCGCTCTGTCACAGTGTCAAGAATCTTGTTGAAGTCGCCGATGCCGCGCGCGGCCAGCGTCTTGATGGGGCCGGCAGAGATGGCGTTGACGCGGATACCCTTTGGGCCAAGCGACGCGGCCAGGTAGCGCACCGTAGCTTCCAGCGCGGCCTTGGCCACGCCCATCACGTTGTAGTTGGGGAAGACCTTTGTGCTGCCGTAGTAGGTCAGTGTCAGGATGCTGCTGCCCTCAGGCATCAGGGGAGCCATGGCGCGGCTGACCGCGACGAGTGAGTAAGCACTCACATCCAGCGCAATGCGGAAGTCCTCACGCTGCGTCAGAAGGAAGTCATTCTTGATGGCGTCCGCAGGCGCAAACGCGACGGAGTGAACAAGGATATCGACGGTGCCATAGGCGGCTTTCAACTCTTCCGTCACGCGTTCAATTTCGCTGTCCACGGAGACGTCGCACTGGAAGCTCTTTGCGTCGTTCAGCTCCGGCAGCAGCGCGTCGGCTTCCTTCTTCAGGCGTTCGCTCTGGTAGCAGACGGCAACCTTTGCGCCAGCCTCATTCAGCTTCTGCGCAATGGCCCATGCAATGGAGCGCTTGTTGGCCAGGCCGAAGACGACCGCGGTTTTGCCCTTGAGATCAATCATTGTGTTTCCTTTCCTTGCTTGCTCACACACTTTTTAGGCCGTCATCCTGAGCGAAGCGAAGGATGACGGCGCGGAGAATGCAGCGGCTACGCGATCAGCCAGTCATACTGAGCCTGGTCCAACGGCACCACGCTCAGCCGGAACTGGCGGAACATGATAGAGCCCTGGAAGACTGCTGCCTCACGAATTGCAGCCAGCGGCTTGGGATTCTTCAGGCGCTTACCCACCTTCAACCGCACAGCGGGGTTCTTTGGATCAGTCGCGTCAACGGAGACGACAGTGGCCGTACCGACGGCTTCCTTGCCCACGTTGGAGTGGTAGATGATGCAGTGCTCGCCCTTCTTCATGTTGCGAAGGGTCATCAGCGCCTGCGGATTCTTGATGCCGTCCCACACGGTCTCGCCGTCGCGGAGCAGGTCGTCAAAGCTGTACTTATCGGGTTCGGATTTGAGCAGATAGGGCATGGCGTCTTCCGTGGATGAGGATATCAGGCAAGGCGTAAGCGATGCCGCTTCGCGCATATCCCACAGGAATTGTCATCCCGACCGGAGCGCTTAGCACTGCGCTTCGCTTCGGTCGGAATGACAAGTTTTATAGGGAGGATGATTCGTCAGTCGTCCAGGTCTACATGCTCCACGTGGTCGATTTCGCGGCCCAGGAACTGCGGCCCCAGGCGCGCAAACTTTGCGGCTGAATCGGTAGCGAAGAAGGCAATGCGCGGCTCTCCCAGAGCGGCGGTTGCGTAGGGCAGCAGCTGCGCCGTGCGGCGTGCGGTGGCCTCGGCAGAGTCAACCACCGGTACCGGAATGCCTGCTATGCGTTCCGCAACGCGCTCCAGCAGCGGCCGCAGCAGCGGATAGTGCGTGCAGCCCAGCACAATGACGGATGGTGTGGCCTCAGCGCTCTCGGGGTCGTGTGCGTCTGCAATCAAAACATCGCGCAGGTAGACCTCCGCAATCTGCTCTGTGATGGCACCGGAGACCCAGCCTTCCTCCACCAGGGGCACAAACAGCGGGCAGGCCTTCTCCACAGCGTTCAGACCGGCGGCAGCGCAGGCGTGCGCATACGCGTGGGATGCCACAGTGGCCTCCGTTGCCAGCACCAGCGCTGTGCTGCCAGCGGGCGCGGCGGCGGCAGCCTCAGCTCCGGGGCCTATGACGCCGATCAGCGGCACAGGCGAAGTTGCTTCCAGTGACGCCAGCGCAAGCGCGGAAGCAGTGTTGCAGGCGATCACGATCAGCTCCGCACCGCGGCTGGTGAGTTCGCGAATGGCGGACGCAGTAAAGCGCGTTACGGCGGCCTGCGACTTCGATCCATAGGGCAGGTGCGCGGAGTCGCCCAGGTACAGGTAGTCCGCGCCGGGCAGGTGGCGCAGCAGTTCGCGCAGCACGGTGAGGCCGCCAAAGCCGGAGTCAAACACGCCGATGACCGGCCGCTTACTCATAGGCCAGCCTCATTGGGCACTCTGCAGCGTTGGCTGCGCCGTCATGGTGGCTGCGGCGTCGTAGGTGCGGTCCAGCTCCACGTTGCCTGCCAGTGTGGAGCGCGGCTTGCCGTCTACCAGGAAACGAACCTTGGTGATCTCCGGCAGATTCTCATGCAGCGTGCCCACGATGGATTGCACCGTGAGCGTCTCCGACGTAATGCTGGACGGATGCGCGTCCACCCACGACGAACGCAGGTTTACCAGAGCCAGCATGCCGCCGGTGTGGGTTAGCGGATCAGCATCTTCATCCTTCGTAGCAGCGGATGCTGGCGCGGAGGTGACGGTAACCGGTGTGCCCAGTGGCAACGGCACCAGGAAGACGTCGTCCACGGCAATGCCGCCGCCCACCGTGTGTGTGGAGCGGGGCAGTGCGTACTCCGCCAGCAGGTGCTCCAGCAGCGCGCGTGCGCGGATGGCGGGCGTCTGCGGCAGGGCAAACGACCGCGCCTGCGGCGTTACGCTGCCATCGGCATCGTTCGCCATCTCCAGCGTCACCTCTTCGCTTGAGGAGTAGACAGGCGCCTCCAGCGGCGTGTTGTCCGCGTTCTTCACCTCGCCGCTCTTGCGATGCATGTAGTACAGAAAGCCAGCCATCAGCAGCGAACTGCCCAGCAGGATGGCGAAGAGAATGCGCTGGTAGCGAGGGATCATGGCGTGGTCCTCGCTGGTGGTGGCGTTGCGGGTGCGACTGGTTTTGGAGCGACAGGCTTAGGCGTCGTGGTGGTCGAAGGTGTTGCTGGCGTCGGCGCAGGCGTGAGCGATGCGACCTTGCCACGCCAGAAGAGCATGGCGCCTGCAATCACATCGGCCACGCGGTTCTGGTATGCGGTGTCGTCCGCACCGGTACCGTCCTTCTGCGGAGACACCTCCACAGCGACAGC